>JANQRV010000495.1 GCA_028284395.1 Saprospiraceae bacterium | reverse complement strand
CGTGCCATTCCCAATGCTTTAGTCGAACTATGGCAGGCCAATGCAGCGGGGAGATATGTCCATAAGGTGGATCAGCACGATGCTCCTCTCGATCCGAATTTCATGGGCGTGGGCAGGACGTTAACGGACGGCGCAGGAAACTATAAGTTTTACACCATCAAACCGGGGGCTTATCCCTGGGGCAATCACCCCAATGCCTGGAGGCCGCAACACATTCACTTCTCCCTTTTCGGAGCTAACATCACCAGTCGTTTGATTACGCAAATGTATTTTCCCGGCGATCCTTTGTTGGCTCACGATCCGATCTTCATGGGAGTCCCCGAAAAGGGGAGAAAATTACTGATTGCAGATTTTGATCTCGACATTACCGAGCCGGCATTTGCCTTGGGTTATCGATTCGATATCGTCCTTAGAGGTTACCGGGAAACTCCTTTTGAAAATAGATAAATTGTTTATGCGTAAGAAACTACAAACCCCCTCTCAGACCGTCGGTCCTTATTTTGCCTATGGCCTCTCACCGGAACAATACGGCTATAATTATCCCGGATGGGTGGATGGAGACCTGGTAGAAGACCCGCTGAGAGAGGACGTCATCACCATTTGCGGCAAAGTTTTCGATGGCAACGGCGAAGTGATACCGGACGCCATGCTGGAGGTCTGGCAAGAAGACAACGAGCAATCCAGGTTCGGTCGCTTCGGTACGGGCACGGATAAGGCCAACCGCTATATTTTTCGGACGGTAAAACCCAAACCCAAGGAGGGGCACGCTCCGTTCTTATCGGTCATTTTATTCATGCGAGGCCAACTAATCCACTCCTATACCCGTATTTATTTTGCCGACGAGCAAGCCTTAAACCAACAGGATGAAGTTTTAAATGAAGTGCCCGAAGAAAGAAGACCGACCCTGATGGCACAAAAAAGAGGGTCAGTTTACGAATTTAATATTCATATGCAGGGCGCACGTGAAACCGTATTCTTTGACGTATAAAATCGACTGACTTTGTTTCAACACCTGTTCTATAGTAATTTCACCAAGCAGCTGTGTTCGGACGAACGCCTGATTGCAACGCTGTTGGCTGTTGAACTGGCATTGATGAAGGCTCAGGAGGAATGTGGTATTTTACCTAAAGGCAGTCACGCTACCGTGCTGCGGTTACTGCCGGATTTTGAGCCGGATATCGAACAACTAAAAGAGGAAATACCATTGACGGGGAATGTGGCAGCGCCCCTGGTCAAACAATTGATCTCCTTCGTGAGCAAAAGCGATCCGGAAGCGGCCAAAGCCATTCATTTAGGCGCAACCAGCCAGGATATTGTCGATACGGCGACCGTACTAAAGATCAGAGATTTTCTGAAGTGGTGGAATCACCGAGTCACGATGCTACAAGCGGGGTTGGTAAAGCTAACCCAAAAACATCGCCGGACCGTAATGATGGGCCGAACCCTGATGCAACAAGCCAGGCCCATTACCTTTGGATTCAAAACCGCCGGCTGGCTGCGCGGCGTTCAAGCAGCCACCCATCATTTAAAAATGGCCGAAGATCAGGTGCTATGCATCCAATTAGGAGGGGCAGTAGGAGCGCAGAATGACTTTTTGACCGGTGAAGTACGTCTTGCATTTGCCGAAAACCTGGGCCTGAGAGACGGCCCCCAATGGCATACGCAAAGGGCCGATTTGGCAGCTTTCGCCAGTGCATTAGGTATTTGTGCCGGCACGCTGGGGAAAATTGCCAAGGACATAACCTTACTTGCGCAAACGGAAGTTGGAGAAGTATTCGAACCCACTACGAAAGGACGGGGAACATCGAGTACCATGCCGCACAAGCGGAACCCAGTACTTTGCACCTCCATATTGGCCAATGTCCATCGAATACCTTTTCTGGTGGCGACTATATTGGCATCAATGCCGCAAGCGCATGAACGTTCCGCCGGCCTATGGCATGCGGAATGGGAAACTTTGGACCGCCTAATGGGACTCGCTGCCGGAGCTCTGGAGCGTTCCATTGAATTATTGGACGGTTTGGAAGTCGATGTCGAACGGATGTACGCCAATATTCACCTGACCCAAGGACTGGTATTTGCCGAGTCCGTATCCTTTGCCCTAGCCGCCAAAATTGGCAAACAAGCAGCCTACCGGTGGACTCAAGACGCTTGTAAAAAAGCCACCGAAGAAGGCGTACATTTGAAGGAGCTTTTACGCGAGTCCGATTTTGGTCTTACCACCATTGAAATCGAACAATTATTCGAACCCGATCGTGCCATTGGAAAAAGCCTCCAGGTCATTGATGAAATACTGCAAAAATATGAAGACAAACTATAAAATAGAAGGCACTCCCAACAGTCCGGTTTTGGTCTTTTCCAATTCCCTGGGTACGGATATGCGGATGTGGGACGCCATCTTGCAACCGTTGCTGCCGTATTTCAGGATTGTTCGCTACGATACCAGAGGACTGGGCAAAAGTGAAGTCACCGCCACGCCTTATACAGTATCCACGTTAGGACAAGATGTGATTGACCTACTGAATCGACTGGGCCTTGAAAAAGTCCACTTTTGCGGCTTGTCGATGGGAGGACAAATCGGCCAGTGGCTGGGCATTCACCACGGTCATCGATTGAATAAACTCATTCTCTGCAATACGGCTGCCCGAATTGGAACGTCTCAAGGATGGAATGACCGGATCGGTCTCATTCAAAGGGAGGGCATGAGCGTTCTCTGGGAAGCGACCAAACGAGTGTGGTTTCGGGAGGGTTTCATTCAGGACCACCCCAGTCAGGTTGATCGCCTGGAAGAGATGTTTGTCCAAAATAGTGTAGTCGGCTATGGCAATTGTTGTGCGGCCGTTCGGGACGCAGATTTCAGAACCGAGTTGCATAAAATACAAGTCGATACTTTGCTCATCGCCGGCGACGAAGATCCGGCCACTACGGTCGCCGATGCAACATTCATGCTTCACCGTATTCCCCGATGCGATCTGAAAGTTTTACCCGCCAAACACATTCCGGCCATCGAACAGCCGGCAGCATTTGCGGATCTATTGATTCATTTTTTGGTGGGTACCTCCACGTATGAGCAGGGAATGCACGTACGGAGGTCGGTATTGGGCGATGCCCATGTGGATCGTGCCAATCAACGCATCAATGCCTTCAACGCAGACTTTCAATCCTTTATCAGCAATTATGCCTGGGGAGAAATCTGGACCCGGCCGGGCCTTAATAAGCGCGACCGCAGCCTGATCACCATGGCTATGATGATTGCTCTAAACCGAAAAACTGAGTTTAAAATGCACGTGAAAGCAGCCATCAATAACGGTGTTTCCATCGAAACCATCAAAGAAGTCATCTTGCAATCGGGCATTTACTGTGGTTTGCCGGCTGCAAATGAGGCTTTTCATTCTGCGCAAGAAGTTTTTCGCGAACAGGAAATAGATTTTTAGCAGTATGATACAATTGAAGACCCAGGTCGGCATTATTGGGGCAGGACCAGCCGGTATGTTTCTTGCCCATTGGCTCCGAAAATTTGGAATTCAATCCGTGATCCTGGAGCGAAAAAGCAGGTCTAATGTCGAAGGCAGGGTCCGGGCAGGGCTGCTGGAGCAAAACACCCAGGACATTCTAAAATTTCTGGGGCTGGCCGATCGCATGGTACAACAGGGACATTTACATGATGGCGTCAAGTTGAGCTTTGATGGCCGTCGAATTCGGGTTCCTTTCGGCGAACTGACCGGGGGGCGGCAGATCATGATTTACGGACAACGGGAAGTTATTAAGGACTTAACCGAGGCCTGGTTGGGACAGGACGAACGGTTGTTGTTCGAAGCCCCGGCCCATGAAATCAAGGACATTGACACCGATCACCCATCCATTCATTTCGAACACATCGGGGAGAAAGGCATCATCGAGTGCGACTTTGTGGCGGCCTGCGATGGTTTCCATGGCTTGGGACGAAAGACTTTGCCCCGGCACGCATACCGGGAATATACGACGAGTTATCCGTTCAGCTGGTTGGGTATTTTGGCCCATGTAACACCTTCGACCGATGAACTGATTTACGCCTATCACGAAAGGGGTTTTGCCTTACACAGCTTGCGTTCTGAAACGGTAAGCCGCTTATACCTTCAGGTGGACAATGAAGATCACATTCACAATTGGCCGGATGACAAAATTTGGGAGGAATTGGCCGTTCGGTTGGGTACGGAAGGATGGTCGCTGCAAAGCGGTCCCATTTTCGATAAGAGCATTACACCCATGCGGAGTTTTATGATCGACAATATGCAGTACGGTCGGTTGTTTCTGGCGGGTGATGCTGCGCACATCGTACCTCCTACAGGAGGAAAAGGTATGAACTTGGCGATTGCCGATGTCAAACACCTAGCCGAAGGCCTGATCGATTTTTATGAGAAGAACTCGATGACCAGATTGCAAAAGTATACCCAAACTGCCCTTAAAAGAGTTTGGAGAGCTCAGGAGTTCTCAAACTTCATGACCCAGCTTTTTCACAAGAGAGACGCACATGGCTCTTTTCAATACCAATTACAAAAGGCAAAATTCGACTACATTGGTACATCAAAGCAATACGCTGCCACAATAGCAGAAAATTACGTTGGACTGCCCTTTGAGACTTTTCAACAATAAAAACACAGCAAATGAAGCACCATTGGATTGTAATGCCCATCTGTTTCGTGATCCTGACGACCACAAATGCACAGGAATCGGCAACGGCTGACCATTTTGCCAAACAAGCTATCCGGTCGTCCCGGTATTGGTTGGACATCGACTACGTCGGGGACCGTCACATTGGCCATCGACTGGACATTCACCTGCCTCCGGCAACGCAGGAAGCATATCCCGTCGTCATTTGCATCTACGGGAGTGCCTGGTTTTCGAATAACTCCAAAAGCAATGCTTTTAAAAGTGGGATCGGCCAGGTGCTTTTAAATAACGGATTTGCAGTGGTTACCATTAACCACCGATCGAGCAGAGACACTGTTTTTCCGGCGCAAATTCAGGATGTTAAAGCAGCCATCCGGTTTGTAAGGGCCAATGCCAGGCATTTTTCCCTGGATGATTCCTTTATCGGCATCACCGGCTGGTCTTCGGGTGGGCATTTGTCGGCCTTTGCCGGAACCACAAATCAACTGAAGCATTACGACCTCAATGGAAAGACAGTGGACATCGAAGGAAGCCTTGGTCAGCATGCCCAAACGAGCAGTCATGTCGACGCAGTGGTCAATTGGTTCGGACCAACCGACTTTTTGATCATGGACACTTGTGGCAGTTCCTTTTCTCATGATGCGGAAGGATCGCCGGAATCTTCATTGGTGGGCGGCGCCATCCAATCCAATAAGAATGCTTGTAAACTAGCTGATCCAGCCACATTCGTTAAAAAAGACAACCCCCCTTTTCTGATTTTTCACGGCGACCAGGATCCTCTAGTGCCCCATTGTCAAAGCGAACATCTGTATCGAAGACAACAAGAAGTGGGGGCCGTCAGTAAGTTGGTACTCATTGAAGGAGGCAAACACGGACCGGGGGTCATGATCGACCGTTATTATCAACAAATGGTCTCTTTTTTTAAGGGTAAATTGAAGCAGTAAAAAAATGAAGACAGTTCCACAAATATCGGCACAAGCAGCAGCAGCATTGGTGAATCATGGAGACATCCTGTTGCAGGGAGGATTTGGTATGACGGGCAATCCCGTCCATCTCATGCATGCCCTAGCGGAAACGACAACCAAGGAACTCACTTTCATTGGCAATAATGTTGGCGAGGTAGGTTTAGGAGGCGGGCGCCTGCTGCAAAACGGTCAGATCAAAAAAATGATCGGCTCTTTTTTTACCTCTAATCCCGATGCAGTCCGCGCCGCTCAAAGCGGCCAAGTGGAATATGAATTATTGCCTCAGGGATCACTGGCCGAGGCCATCCGGGCCGGTGGGGCCGGAATCGGCGGGTTTTATACGCCGACGGCAGCGGGAACCCCATTGGCGAAAGATAGAGAAACCAAAGTGATCGATGGAGTAGAGCAGGTATTCATTAAGGGTATTAGAGCAAATGTGGCTTTCATTCGGGCGTGGAAGGCTGATACTTCCGGCAATCTTCAGTACCGGATGACGGAAAACAACTTCAACAAAGCCATGGCCACTGCTGCTGATATCGTCGTTGCGGAGGTGGAGGAAATTGTGCCGGCGGGAACCTTGGCGCCGGAAAGCATCCATACACCGGGCTGCTTCGTCGATTACCTGGTAGAAGCCAAACTCACCCTTGAAGATCTTGGTTCTTCTGCCTCCGTCTCCGCTTCTAAAAGAGTAAGTGAAGCTCGAATGAATATGGCAAAGCGGGCCCTACAGGAATTGAAAAAAGGAGATGTGGTCAATCTCGGGGTAGGGATTCCCACATTGATCGCCGATTTGATTTCGGAAGAACACGAAATTATTCTGCATACCGAAAATGGGATGCTAGGGGTAGGGCCAGTGCCACCGGATGGTGGGGGCGCCATGCATTACCCGGTTAACGCCGGGAAGATACCGGTAACGGCTCTGAATGGAAGCAGCTATTTCGATAGTACCGATTCGTTCGCCATGATTCGCGGAGGGCATGTCGACGTAGCCGTCATGGGGGGACTCCAAGTGGATGAAAAAGCCAATCTGGCCAATTGGACGGTGCCGGGCAAGGCACTCCTTGGGGTAGGAGGGGCCATGGACCTGGCCAAGGGGGCTCGTCGGTTAATCATTACCATGACCCATACCAATCGGGACGGTTCTCCGAAGATGGTGAAATCTTGTTCTTTACCGCTAACGGCACTGGGAGTGGTCGAAATGGTGATCACCGATCTGGCCGTTTTTACCTTCCCAAATGGCCAGTTGACGCTACAGGAATTGATGCCCGGAGTAACGTTAGAGGAAGTTCGGCAAAAATCGAAGGCCAACTTTAGGATTGCTTAACAAAAGAGGACTATAAAGAATGGACAAATCACTGATTGATTCCACGTCGATTTCCAGGTTGCAGTATGCAACCATATTTGTTTGCTTTTTGATGAATGTCCTGGATGGGATGGACGTCCTGGTCATATCTTATTGTGCTCCGGCCATTGCAAAATCCTGGGAAGTTAGTCCGGAAGCACTGGGCATCGTTTTCAGTGCGGGACTGGCAGGTATGGCATTGGGAGCGCTTCTGTTAGCACCTTTTGCCGACCGCATTGGCCGTAAGAACATGATCCTGTTGAGTGCCGTGATCATGGGGACGGGGATTTTTTTGACGGCGTACTGTAAGGACGTATACCAATTGGGATTACTCAGGCTGCTGAGCGGCATTGGCATCGGTAGCATGCTGGCCAGTACGGCAGCACTGGCTGCAGAATATACGCCGGATCGGACTAAGGATTTTTGGGTTAGCCTGGTCATTGCCGGATATCCGGTAGGGGCCGTATTATCGGGCCTGGTAGCTGCCAGGGTTGTTCCCAATAGCGGATGGCAACTGATGTTTCAATTGGCGGGATTGGCATCATTCGTTACCATTCCCATTATCTGGATCTGGCTTTCCGAATCGATCTACTTCTACCTGAAGCAACAGCCGAACAATGCGCTTGAAAAAGTTAATGCAATATTGACCAAAATGGGGCGACCAATGCTTTCAGAACTGCCACCCATTACCGAAAAAAAAGCTGCCATTCCGGTCCGCGACCTATTGAGTCCCGCTTACCGCTTGTCGACAATTCAGTTGTGGTTGGCCCTGTTTCTATCTTTTGCATCCCTGTATTTTCTGACCAGTTGGATTCCCAAGCTAGCGGAGAGTGCTGGCCTTTCGCTGTCATTGGCGATTTATGCCGGTACGGTTTTCAATGTCGGTGCGTTTTTTGGGATTGCGATCCAAGGGTATCTGTCCTCCCGCTTCGGATTGAAAAGGACCATCGGTGCATTTCTGATCCTAACGGCCGTCCTGATGGCCATCTTTAAATTGTTCATCGGCTCTGACGCACTGTTATTGGTGTTCGGCGTATTGGGCTTTGGTATTCAGGGAGGCTTCGTTGGCCTATATGCAGTAGCTACCCGGCTTTACCCAACCGAATTTCGCACGACGGGCGTTGGCTGGTCCATCGGCATCGGCCGCTTAGGAGCGGTTATTGGTCCGGCGCTTGGCGGCCTCCTGGTGGGAATGGGGCTCTCGATGGCTACCAATTTTTTAATTTTTGCGATTCCTACCGTTTTTGCGGGTGTGGTGACTTTGTTTTTATCTTCTGGGAAAATTAGTTGAATAATCTGTGGTTTCTGTGGTTTCTGTTGCTGCTGCTGTTGTTGCTGTTGTTATGAAAAGCGCCAAAGAACACATCCACCTTTACGTAGTGGAAAAAGCCAAATCAATACTAGTGAATACGGGTCATTCAATAAGTGAGATCACTTATGATTTAGGGTTTGACTATCCGCAGAATTTCAGTAAATTGTTTAAGACTAAAATGGGATTGAGTCCTTCGGAATATGGAAAATGGAACTAACCGGAACGACTCGTAGCCCCTGCCATCAATGAATAAACTGAAGCATTTGCTGTCTATACTGTTGATCCTATCCATTGGTCAGAGTGGCCTCGCACAAGACTTCTTTCTGGAAGGACTGGTCGGTATTGGTAACATTCCAGGAGGAAAACATCGAGCGGGTAAAGCCGAAATCCAGCTAACTGTGTTGCGCAATTTCAAATTTGGCACCCTGGGCATTGACTTTTCAACCGGCGGTAACCTGCTGCCGATCAACAGTACGGTAGAGGACAGTGATCTAACCACGCATTTCCCCGATGATTCTCGTTTTGGCTCCATCGTACTCTTGTACCGTTATCCCATCAAAAAAACATTGTTTGTGGAGCCAAGGATCGGATATGCATCGCTGAACACGAACGTGTTTACGGATGATCATGACAAGTTGACGCAGGGCAACCTCAGTGCCGGAATCGGTTTGGGCGTGGCCCCGTCCAAACTCATTATGTCGGTGCGATATCAATACCTTGGAAAAACCACCTTCTATGAGGGTTTCAGTAGTTTTTCAAACAGTTTCAAGAGACTTTTGGCGGGACCGGTATCACTGGTGATGTTCCGCATGTCTTATCGCTTCTCATTGGATCGTAAAAGGGAAAAAACAAACCTGGGCTCAGGGCAGTGACTTGAATGTGGGATCTATCTTCGAAATTACGATGATCGCATATCCCTTATTACCAATCTTCTCTATTTTTTGCCCCAATTCCCCTTAAAGAATTTTAGTAATACCTTGTGGAATACATCTGACCAAATCGATTTTCTATTGTAAATCCCAACTGGGATGTGCCCATCATTTGGAACGATCCACAAATATGAATCGGGTATTGATTTGTAGAAAGATATTGGAATGTCTACCGGAAAGAAATTGTCTCTGTCACCGTGTATGATCAGGGTCGGACAAGTAACCGTTGCCAAATACGGAGCTGTAAAGTTCATATCATCATAGCTGTTCGCAAAACTTCGAAATTGATCAACCAACATTCTGATCTGGTCTTCTCCTCCTGGATGATGGGGTTCCATATGCCCTCGCCAACGTTCATAAGTCACGGTTTCCATGATTTTCCTCGCCTTCACCGGAAACATCGTCGTCCCGGCAACGAGAATCATAGCGGAAATTCTGGAACTATCCATAGTTGCCATATGCGTGAGCGTCATAGCGCCGGTGCTTTGACCAATGGCTTTAACCTGGTCTACGTTAAGGGCGTCCAATAAGCCAAAGATGTCCTGGGCAGATAATTCGTGCGTGAATTCCTTGGAAGGGTTGGTGGATTTTCCGTGTCCTCTTAAATCAGGCGTTATTACCATGAAGTCTTTTGAAAGATCGTCCAGCCAGTTATCCCATGCCTTATGACTCAGAGAAAATCCATGCAGTAAAAGCAACGGTTCCCCTTCGCCATGTGTTTCATAATAAATCTTCACACCATTGGTTTCAACAAAATTCCCCTCTTGAGCTACAAGGCTGTGAAAGCCAAACACTAGTAGTGTTGCTAAAATTATTGTTTTCATATTTCAATTTTTTGATTGCCGCTGTAACATCGGTGTGACCACGGGTCTGGGTTAGGACTCGAGCAAGTTCGCGATTCACACCTGGCTCCGCAATTCCTTTAAAATTTCAGTGAATAGGTCCACCTGATAGTCTTCCAGGCTTTCGTAATCGGTATCGTGCAAGATCATGATCTCTTTGGCTTGCACCAGTTCCAATCCGGGAAAGATCTCCATCAGTTTTTGGACAGATTGAAGTGTCGTATTGCGTTAACGATCGACGGAGGCTTCCTTTTAGCCCCGGCATCTGGGTGAAGATCTTGGTTTCAGCGGAAATTACGAAATCATTCACTAAAAACCCTATTATAGATTACCGGCATTTTTCCCTTCCAATGATTCCACTTACCCTCATCGGTAACCGGGTCTGCCATAAAATGACTAACCTGGCAAGGAGTCATTGCGTGACCAGCCATCGAAGTGCCGAGCCATTTCCTCATCACTTCGCTCCAGCAAACCGGCACTTGTGATCCCTTAGTTTGACAATTGACAAAAAGAGTATGGCAGTTGGCGTCGTTGAAGAGAATTCTCCACTACCGTTATTTTTTTCAAATACGGTCAAAACTGTGAACAATTTGAAGCGAATTTTGTCGTGATTGCATTTGAAGGTAATAAAGCAATCCCTAAGAACTATGACTTCAACTAACACGCTTCCTCAGCAAAAACCGCTTACTGGTGTCTTCATTGCCTTCACGGCCATCTTGGTATGGAGTAGTATGCTGATTGTCAATCTGATCTGGGGTTTTTCCTGGTTGGACCCGCTCAGCTACTTGCGAATTTTGGTTCAAGCTCACCTATTTACCTGGTTGTTCATTACTGCCCACGATGCCATGCACGGAACCGTAGCCCCAGCCAACCCCAAACTGAATCATCTGATTGGAAAGATTTGTACCGCATTGTTCATATTCAATTCTTATAAAACCCTTCGCCCCAAGCACTACCTCCATCACCGGCATGCCGGTACGGACGAAGATCCCGATTTTCACAACGGGCGGGAGGATTTCTTTAATTGGTACTTTGTTTTTCTTAAGGAATACATCACCTGGAGACAACTGTTGTTAACTACCATAGCCTTCAACGTCGCCATTCTCTGGGTTCCCATCGACGATCTCATTGCCTTTTGGGTCGTTCCATCCCTATTAGCTACCCTGCAGTTGTTTTATTTTGGTACATACCTCCCTCACCGCGGTATGCATGCCCTCCCAAATCGTTACAATTCCCGTTCACAGAAAAAAAACCATTTGGTGGCATTTCTAACTTGCTATTTTTTCGGCTACCACTATGAGCATCATGCATCACCATCAACCGCCTGGTGGCGGTTGTGGCGGCTAAAACATGGTGAGGAGAAAACGGCTTTTTGAATCCATGCTTGGTCAACTACTCGATAGATCGTCCGAGATGGTACGGAAAGAACAGCTTCTCTTTCGGCAATTTTACCCCAAATGAATAAGAGCAATTTTCGACAAGTAACTTAATGATCTAATCGATAATTTTGGGTTTCTACTAAAATTATTGAAACATGAAGACAACAACATTCCTAACATTTGTGGGGGAGCAATGCGGAAAGGCTGCAGAAGCCATCAATTTTTACACTTCTATCTTTCCAAATTCGGAAATTAAAAGCATCACAAAATACCGGGAAGGAGAGGCCGGAGGAACACCAGAGCTTATCAAATATGGCGTGTTTACCTTAAATGGTGTGCCATACATGGTTTCCGAAAGCAATTTTAATCACGCTTGGTCATTTACACCAGGGGTATCCCTATTTGTGGAGTGTAATTCTGAAAATGAAATCGATGCTTTATTTGAAGCACTTTCTTCAAATGGTGGTCAGGTTATGATTCCACTTGAAAACTACGGTTTAGACAACTATGGCTTTGGTAAAAAATTCGGATGGTGTGCAGACAAATACGGTATTTCGTGGCAATTAAACCTTTCGTGATAACCGATAAAAACAAGATAAAACCAATTTTAATGAAAAAGACCTTACCAATATTATTGTTGTTGAGTATGATGGCCATCGGTTGCACCGACTCAAATAACGGAAAAAGCAACCTGGCGGAATTAGAAAAACTGCAAATGAAAAACGATAGTTTAAAAAACATGATTAACCAAAACGAGGCAACCATGAACAAAAAGATCTATACCTTCTTAACATTCCAAAAGGAAGACGCAGAAGAGGCCATGAACTTTTACGTAGGGCTGTTTGACCATTCCAAGATTGTCAATCTTAAGCGTTGGGGAAAGGAAGGACCGGGAAAAGAAGGAACAGTCATGCAGGCCACATTTCATTTGAATGGGAAACTGTTTATGTGTAGTGATAGCCCACCGGTACACAATTGGGACTTTACGCCGGCAGTCTCCAATTTTGTGGAATGTGAGGACGAAGACGAACTCAACCGATTGTTTGCAAAGCTCTCTGAAGATGGAGCGGTCACTATGCCATTGGACAATTACGGTTTCAGCCAAAAGTTTGGCTGGGTGGTTGACCGATTTGGTATTTCGTGGCAATTGAACTTGCCATAAGAAAAAGTGCGCTACCTTTGGCGGAGGTAAAACTCAATAGAAATGACAAATCATCCTAAACCAATCATTAGTCCACCGTCAGAAGGTCGCTTGTATAAGTTAGGTGCGAAAAAGAATACGGAAGTTCTCTTTAAGGCGGATGGGGAGGAGGTTTCCAATCAATATGCCATCACCGAATGGTGGATGGAGAAAGGTGGTCCCGGACCTGATCCCCACGTGCATGAAGAGAATGATGAATTGATCTATGTACTTCAAGGCCCCGTTTCCGTTTTGATTGATCAGGAGTGGAAAGAATTGGATACCGGCGGTTTAGCAGTTATTCCAAAGGGTACCAGGCATACTTTCGGCAATAGAGCTGATCATCGCGTAGGTATTCTGAACATTGTGGTGGATAGCGCTTACGAGGCTATGATGCCGCAGATTACTAAATTCTTTGCGGAGCGATGAATTTACATTGGAAACATTGATTGACGACTATTTGAGTTTTTCAAATGTATTGGGAATTTACTTCCAATAGTCCGTGTTGGAATAAGCAGAATCTTATATGTTTTGCATAGCATTCAATTTTTGAAGAACATGGACGCAAAAACGATTGACGACTTACTGGTAGCCATACCCAAAGGAGTGGTCCATATGAGAGACGACCGTAAAAAGGAAGCCTGGTCGGTGGAGATAGATCGCTTTAAACTCTCAAAGTACCCGATAACGCAAGGAATTTACAAGGTAGTAATGGACGGGAATCCTTCAACATTTATCGGCAACAGATTACCGGTTGAAACAGTTTCTTGGATTGAAGCGGTGAATTTTTGCAATAGATTATCTACGTCCTTAGGTAAGGAAATCTGCTATCATATTGATCTAGCGGCAGAGAAAATCACCGTGAATGCAAGCGCAAACGGATTTCGATTACCCTTGGAAGCCGAATGGCAATATGCTTGTCAAGCAGGAACTAAAGACATTAGGTATGGAAAATTGAGTGAAATTGCATGGTATAAAAACAACTCCAGCAACCGAACTCAAGAAGTTGGACAAAAGAAACCTAACGAATGGGGACTGCACGATATGCTGGGGAATGTTTGGGAATGGTGTTCGGATATTTACGACGAAACTGTTTACGGAACTTACCGGGTATTTCGCGGTGGTGGCTGGTGTGACCAAGAAAGAAGTGTGATGGCGACAACTCGAAGAAGAAGTCACCCCTTCGCATTCAAGATTGACGACTTGGGGTTTAGAATAGCAACTTCATTTGAATAAAAACCACCTGACCAGTTAAGCTGTCAACCAATTTTTTTACACCGGAAAGGTCATGGAGGCGAGAATTTCATTTATCGTAGTAATCAACGATGTAATCAATTTTATCTTCCACATGCTTTTCTATGGGTATGTCAGGAAGAATCCCTGTTTTATTGAAGCCCTTGTTAGGAATTTCCTTATGCAGCGTACTTGTTGGATAACCAAAGTAAATATATTGTTTCTCGCTCTTCAGTAAAAGCGAATTTACCGAGGTGTAATCTATCATGCCATCGGTAGGACTACCAAAGGTTTTAACTTTTGAACTTGCTCTTTTC
This sequence comes from Saprospiraceae bacterium, assembly GCA_028284395.1. Classification (GTDB taxonomy): domain Bacteria; phylum Bacteroidota; class Bacteroidia; order Chitinophagales; family Saprospiraceae; genus JANQRV01. The sequence continues at coordinate 10,882 of JANQRV010000495.1, read as the reverse complement.
GAATGGATAATAAAGGATTCCGCTGCACTTGCGCAAGCATTGTCCGTAAGTATGGCCACGTTCTTTATTTTAGACGCCTGTATTTTAAACTTTTTACCGGGATATAGAGGCCCATCCACGATCTCCCCAAAATTCCCTTTTATGCTCTTAACGACCGGTTCATAGATCTTTTTAGCGTATTCCATTTGTCTTTCAAAATAAGCGAGATTGTCTTCTGAGGCCAACACTAGTCCTTGCCCTCCCTCCATATTTTGCGTTGCGTACATTTCGATCAAGGGGAAATAGATGCCATTCCCGCCACGATTCCCCCTGATGTCGATGATAAGAGTCGGCGCATTTTTTATCAACTTCTTATTGGCGGCAATGAAATTTTTAAAGACTTGATAGTCGACCATAAAACTTGGAATAGTTAAAAGTGTAGTGTTTGCATCGATTGCTTCTACGGTAGGGAGTCTTAGGTCGTTTACTTCATTTGTGTATACGCTAAATGAAGGCGGGACTCTTTTCCACATGACATGTCCGGCAACCAGTAATTGTCCACTTTTAAAAACGTCTCCTCTGATATAGATTGGACTGTACTGATAGGAATAGTATCTACAAGAATATCCCTTCTCTTTGGGGCTAAATACGGCCTTGAGTTCACCCGCTTCTACCCCCTCTTTTGTCGTTTCCCGTATATAAGCATGGTAATCATTCTCCACTTTTAAAACAACAAATACAGATGTGCCATCTGTCCAATTTCCCATTATTTGATCCTTTCCTTCGCTATTTGCGGTTTCCTTTTCAGTGGATAGCCCTTGTTTCAAATGCTCTTTGTCAAGTTTAGCGTCCTTTACTCTTTTTTCATATTCAAGTAGATCCGATTCGGAATGATTTGGTCTTTCAAAGGCAAATAAATGACCGTCGTGAAAATAATCGAGAAAATCATTCAGAAATTCAGTGCAGTTTGCAGGAATGACGTCGACTGACTTTTGTCTAAATTTCAGCTTTCTGTCTGTATAACCTTCATTCTCACCTGAGATTTGCATCTGTTTTAGACCTATGTAGTTGTTTTCCAGCTTGTCTACCAGGTCATTGAAGGCTTCCTTACAATCACACGCACTGGTTTTTTTCTCAGATTGCTGGCCTGATAAAGGACTACAACAAACAATGAACACGAATGAAAGGAGGGTATAGGCTTTTGTTTTCATGGCGCGATGATGTTTTTGATGCATTCAATGGATCTATTCAGCGGGAATGCTCTAAAGTTTCAATTAAGTCAAATACTAATTTGTTCTTTTTGGGCCATAGGGTCAACGAGCTTTCAATACCGAGATCCTCAATTTTTTTGAGCTCCCAATACCTGGAAATCAAAGTTTTAAGGTTAGCCTTGGTATCCTGGGGGAATTTTTCCACGATGATTTCCAAGTTGTCTATTGCCCGGCCCAGATTTGCTTTGGTAATCAGAGAGAGGGTTTCATCGACCAAATCATTGATGTCCTGATGCCTGGCAATTTCCAATTGAGATTGAATGATCTCATCCATTTCCTCAATCACTTCGGCTAAATCTTTCTCTCCTTGAGTGATGGTGTCGATCTTTGAGTCGATGGTATTATACAATTCCAAGTGGGAATTTGGGTAGTCGATGTTATTCGTGATGGAAAGCAGGGAGTTTCTCAATAGGTAGAACAATTCAACCAACTTACTGATTAGTATATCGATTCCCTCGATATTCGAGTTGTTGTAACGCAAAATTGTTTCTTCGGTTAAATGTTCTTTTGTAATATTCAAATCATGGGCATAGATGATACCATCAAAACTGTTTGGGAGCTTGTAACCATGGTCGGCAGTCAAGATAATAATGGGCAATTCAAAGGATTCCCGATGGATTTCCTGTTGTGTTTCATGAATACGAATACTTCTTGTCAGAAGGAAAAAGTCCATTAAATCTTTGACAAAATCTTCACTTGCATGATGTAAATCATTTATCTCAAGAATGGGTCTGACTTTCCGTTCATTTTGAACCTTTATCAACTCAATAACCGGACCTGTTTCAAGGTAATAGTCCGCCGGCCTTAAAAAACTCTTTTCCTTGGTGATGGCGTAGTATTCCAAATCTTTGGTTCGCTGGTCGTAGTCATAGAAGTAAACTAAATCACGGAAGTGATCATTCTTGGTTACTTGGGCTCTGGAATAGAACTCTAAAAACGCTGCGCCGTATAAATCGTATCCAAGAGATTTTCCGAACAACATACATCGATAGCGATCACCGGTTAATAGTAAGGGCCATCCACGGCTAAGGGCTGCGTTGACCGATTTCTCCAGAGCAGGTGTTGGTAAGAAGGGGGTCAAGTGAAAATATCCCTTGCCGTACTCTATTTTGATAAACTCTTCGATGGGTTGGCCGGAATAAATCATTTCTTAACTATTTTTATTTTGATGTGCGAACAGGAGAATTTCGGGATAAGATAATAAGAACCCAAGAATAATATGAATTTTCAGACATGGGCAAATGATGGTCACAGATATAAGCAGTTTGAGTTATTGGCACAGATTATTATACACTTCCTTTAAACCAAATAGACTATTCCCAACTACCAGTGTCTTTCAAAAACATCACAACACCAAATTCGAAAGATGCTCTATGAAAAACCAAGTTATTGTGCCAGCGCTCCTTATGTTTTTATTGTTCATCCTAACCATGAGCCCTTCCCATGCCCAGACACCTATTGAGACCATCAGTGGAAATAAACTACAAGCCAAGGTGATCGATGCTTTTTTGGGAACACAGATGAAAGAGCTACAAATGCCGGGGCTTTCCATCGCCATCATCAACAATGGAGAGGTAGCATATCACCGCGCTTTAGGATACAAGAACCTGACTACCGAGGTCAAAGTAGATCAGAACACGCTTTTTGAGGCGGCATCCATGACCAAGCCCGTTTTTGCCTACGCGGTGATAAAACTGGTAGAAAAAGGCATATTAGAGCTTGACAAGCCTTTATACCTCTATTTGCCCTACGACGACATCGCGCACGATGAGCGATACAAAAAGATTACGGCCAGAATGGTGTTAACTCACTGCACCGGTTTCCCAAATTGGCGCAATAAAAAGTTTCAGGAATTGGAAATCCTTTTCGAGCCCGGATCCACCTTTTCCTATTCGGGAGAGGGTTTTAGTTACCTTGGGAAGGTGGTGGCACATCTGACGGGCAAGAACCTGGAAACGGTGGTTCAAGAAGAGGTCTTCTCGCCAATGGGTATAGAAAATTCTTTTTTTGTTTGGAACGATTACCTGGGGCAACACAAGGCTACGGGCTACTTTTCCGGGCAATCACCGGCTCGCGTTTATAAGCCTTTGGTGGCACACATGGCCGGCAGCCTGCATTCCGAAGCCATGGACTTTGCAAAATTCATGATCGGAATCATGAATGAAAGGGGCTTGTCGGATGCGGGAATGCATGAATTGTTGAAACAGCAAATTACTCTTCCGCCCCACCACCGGTTTGTTGAGGATTACGGACAATCAGAATGGAGCCTGGGTTTTGCCAGAAGCCCCGGTCCATATGGGGTGGCGCACTCACACGGTGGCAGCAATGGAGATTTTGAATCGCATTTCGAATTTTTCAAAGATCGGAAAATTGGCTACGTTTTTTTTACGAATTGCGGTAAAGGAGCCGCCTTCAACCGGAGGCTAAACGAGTTGTTGCGAACCGGAAAGCTGGAAAGCCTGGAACTCGAAAAAGAAATGGAGGTTGTAAATCGCAGCATCCGTAAAAGAACCGTAAAAGACAGAGCGGCGATTGAATTATACGGTAGTACGAACGGAGACGGCATTGCCTGGCTAAAGGACAAGGAATTTACGGAGGGCGTCATCGAAGTGGACCTGTTGGGCAGCGACCGACAAGGAGAGAGCTTTATCGGCATGGCTTTCTACGGGGCGGACAACTCCACCTACGACTGTCTGTACTTCCGTCCCTATCTTTTCGATTCGACAGACCCAGCCGAACAAAAGGCGATGGTCCAATATCTTAGCTTGCCTAATTTCGGGTTTTACAAACTTAGGGAAGAACGACCATTTGAGTTTGAGGCTGCCATCAAAACACCTCCTAAGGCAGAAGATTGGTTTCACGCCCGGATTGAGGTCGCAAATGGCCAATTGAAAGTATTCGTGAATCATGCGGACGAAGCTACACTTTCCGTCCCTTTGTTGAGCGAAAGAAGGTCGGGAAAGATCGGTTTTTGGGTTGGTTATATGTCTTCCGGGAGATTTGCTAACTTAGAGATTACAGCAAACAAAAAATAAACAGCATGTCCGAAACCATCTTTCGTGTGGCGATTGCCATCATTTTCTTAACGGCCTTCGTGATTTCAGGTTATTTCCGAAGCAAGGCCGATCGGGACTCTGACGAAAAGATTCCGCGGAAAGTAGATGGTAAAGCACTCATGTATGTGATCCGGATCGGTGGCCTATTGCTTTGGTTAACGCCGTTTGCATACGTGGCCCATCCGCAGTGGCTGGCCTGGTCCAAAATAGGTCTGCCGATCTACGCCAGGTGGGCCGGAATCGGTTTGGGGCTCATCTGCCTTCCCTTGTTTTATTGGTTGTTCAGCAGCATTGGTAGTGGCATCTCACCAACTAGTGCTACTCGCCAGCAACACCAACTCGTTACCCGAGGACCCTATCGCTGGGTCAGACATCCCCTCTACACCATTGGGACCATCCTGTTTCTGGCTTTCGGTCTCATTGCCGACAGCTGGTTTCTGATGCTGCTTGGTCTCATCGTATTCATCATTATGGCCATCCGCACTCCGAAGGAAGAAGCCAATTTGATTGAAAAATTTGGAAAGGAATATGAAGATTATATGAAAAGAACGGGGCGGTTTTTGCCGCGGTTGCGGAAAAAATAAACTGGCGCCTTCTTCAGTTCTTTTGGTGTTTCATTAATTCGTTCAGCAACTCCTGGGCTTTTTCCCTGGGAATGGCTAAGAATTGGGCGATCGAAGTGAGCGCTAACCCAGCTTCATGCATTTTTTTGAAGGTAGTACGGATTTGTTCCTCCTTGCCTCGTTCGATACCCTGCTCAATACCCTGCTCAATACCCTGCTCGATTCCCTGTTCTATCCCTTGTTCTATCCCTTGCTCCAAGCCTTGTTCGATGGCTTCCAACCGCCACCTGTCATAAGCCGATAAAACTGATTCCCGTAATGGATCTCCTATCTTATCTACCATATCATCAATTTTTACATCTTTTAAAATCGAACTTCTAATCAAATATACAAACATTCGTTCAATAAAGTTTCTGCCCTGGGCCGAACTTACGTGTTGTTCGAGCGATCTGAAAAATTGATTCAGATTTGCTAGAATATAGTCCTCGTTCCAAATGTGTTTAAAAACTAATAGGGCATTCACTAGAAATACCTCCTTTAAAGCGATGATCTTTTCATCTGGCCATTCTGAGATATTAAGGAATTCATAATCGAAATTTGGAATATATCGTTGCAACGCAGGGGTCAAATCACGGAAGTAGTTCATGATCGATTGATAGGTCCACTTTTCCTGGCCATGATAAAACAGCATCGGGATTGTCACTTGCAAAGGATTTTTTTCCCTAATGTTGGATTCCCATATTTCTAGTATATAACGCAATAACTGAATGTGGGGATATGGAACTGGATTGCTCTTGTGCTCAAATAAAAAGGTCAAATTAATCAGGGAATCCTTATATGGACAGGTATAGACAATATCCGAAAAAAAAGGCTTCAATTGCTGGCTTATATAGGAAGTTTTTTGCAATGTTAGTTTTTGCAATTCCAAGTTTTGAACTAATTCCGGATCCAGGAATTTCCGAATATAAGCCTCCGCAATCATCTTGTTAGAAAAAGTTGCTTTAAAGAACTGATCGTGCGGTTTTCGGCTGGGCTGGGAGGTTTTAGTTTGTTCATTAGGCATGAGTAAATATACGATAAAGTTTTAAAAATAAAAATAAAAAACAAAAAATGTTTCGTGCAGTAACTGCAGATAAGAGTGTTCCGGGTAATTCGAGCCTGGCTGTGCTCGGAGGTGTTTCTGAATTTGATGCTGGAAACCTCCGAGGAAGGCTTATCATGGTTGTCTGCTGGTGCCATTGACGGGGGGCTTATGCTTGGTAGAAACCTCGGAGGAGGTACCTACTCTGTTGTGACTTTCCTCCTGGGTTTTTCAATGCGAAGGTTGGTCAGTTCTACCTGAAAAACTAGCTGGATTTTGAACATATTTCATCATCTTTAGGTACCAAATCACAAAATTGAAATACCATGACTCCGCATAAAGTGTTTTTGCTCCTTTTGACGGCTACTTTGGCCTTCCAATGCAGTCATTCGGAAGAACTCGAAGATGCTCCCGATTTCTCTGATTATATGGCACTGTCTCTCGAAGAACGGCAACAGCCCGAACACGCTACAGAAGCATTTGCGGTGGCGGAAGGTTTGGAGGCCCGGTTATTCGCCTCCGAAACCATGGTCATCAATCCTACCAATATGGCCATTGATGAACGGGGGAGGGTATGGGTTTGTGAGTCCTATAACTACGCCGTTCCCGAAGCGGAGCAAAAGGAGAGTGGCGGTCGGATCATCATCCTGGAAGACACGGACGGAGATGGGGCGGCCGATGAGCGCAAGGTCTTTTACCAGGGCGATGATGTTAATATTGCATTGGGAATCAGTGTTTTCGGCAATCGGGTTTTTGTAGCAAGGAGTCCGAATCTTCTGGTTTTTACGGATGAGGATGGCGATGATGTTCCGGATAAAAAAGAAGTGCTGTTTACGGGTATGGGAGGTCCGGGAGATCATTCCGCTCATGCCGTCGTTTTTGGTCCGGACGGGCGGTTTTATTTCAACTATGGCAATGCGGGGATCAAGGTCTTGTCGGCCGGTGGGGATACGATCCGGGACCAATCCGGGCATCTCGTTTATTCAAACGGGCATCCCTTTCACGGTGGGATGGTATTTCGATTTGATCAGGACGGTAGCAATTTTGAGGTACTTGGACACAATTTTCGGAACAACTACGAAGTCACCATCGATGCTTACGGCAACCTATGGCAATCCGACAATGATGACGACGGCAATAAGGGCGTTCGCATCAACTACGTCATGGAATACGGCAATTTCGGGTACCTGGATGAACTGACCGGTGCTCATTGGACCGCTCCCCGAACGGGCATGCACGAAGACATTCCGCAGAGACATTGGCACCAAAATGACCCGGGCGTTGTTCCAAACTTATTGTATACGGGGGCCGGTTCTCCGGCCGGCATCACCATCTATGAAGGCGATTTATTGCCTTCCGTATTCCAGGGTCAAATCATCCATGCGGATGCAGGGCCAAATGTAGTGCGTGCTTATCCGGTAGTGGCCAATGGAGCCGGTTACCAGGCGCGGAGTGAAGACATTGTTAGAAGCGTAAAGGATCAGTGGTTTCGGCCCGTGGATGTGGCGGTTGCTCCCGATGGATCTCTGTTTATTGCTGACTGGTACGATCCTATTGTTGGTGGGGGAGCGGCTGGCGATCACGAAAAGGGGCGGATATTCCGGGTCGCACCACCGGGTGATCGCTACGAGGTTGAAACCGTTCAATATTCGGACCCCGTAACGGCAGCGGGCCAATTGAGCAACCCCAACGAAGCCATTCGCTATTTGGCCTGGCAATCGCTGCATTCGGCTGGAGTAAAGGGAGAGCCCGCTCTAAAACAATTATGGGGAAGGGCTTCCGGCCCGGTAAAAGCAAGAACACTGTGGCTTTTAGGGCAACTGCCGAACGGTCGGACATACCTCGAAGAGGCCACCCAGGATGAGGACGAGCAAATAAGAGTGGTAGCCGTTCGTTTGGCCCGACAAATGAATGTTGATCTATTACCCTTTATCCGATCTTTGAGCCAGGATGCCTCTGCGGCCGTACGCAGAGAACTGGCCATTGCGCTTCGGTACGAAGAAGGCCCCGAAGCCGCCTCCCTTTGGGCGGATTTGGCACTCCAGCACGATGGCCAGGACCGGTGGTACCTGGAAGCACTCGGTATCGGTGCGGAAAGGCATTGGAGTGATTGCTTTGATGCCTGGAGATCGCGCGTCGAAGAAGATTGGACTAACCTGGCCGCCCGCGATATCGTGTGGCGTTCGCGTGCCGAAGCAGCCATCCCTCTTTTGGCCCAACTGATCCTGGACCCACAAACCGATGCCAAAGAAAGAAGGAGATATTTTCGGGCTTTCGATTTTCATCAGCAGACTTCAAAAAATGAGTTCTTGCTGTCTTTGTTGGAGGCCGATCACCCGGATCAAGAGGACATTCGCGCTTTGGCGCTGCAGCATCTGGATGCCGGCGCGGTGGCCATGTCGCCCAATCTGAAGGCCGCCATCGATGAAACATTGGAAACCATTGCCGGCTCCTGGCAATACGTTGACCTGATCGCAAAATTCAAATTGTCGGACAAGAAAGGGGAATTGCTGAATTTGGCCGTTCAAGCGGATGAAGATGGCATCGGCGCCAATGCAGCCCGATTGTTGATCGATCCCCAAGGTTTTAACGGTGCGGATTTGATCCGGCAGCGAATTCACGACAACGAATCCGACGGCCATAACTTACTGCGGGCTATGCAATCCATTGGGTCGAAAGCCTCCCTGGATCTCCTTCAGAACATTGTGCTCGACGACCAACTCCAATTGAAATTGCGCAAGACTGCCGTTCAGGCGATGGGCCAAACGTGGTGGGGAGAGGACTACCTGTTGGAAACGGTCAAACGAGAAAAGTTTCACGCCTCGTTAAAACCTTTGGCAGCCAGCATCCTCTTCAGTGTTTACCGGACTTCCATCCACGAAGAGGCCGCCAAGTATTTAGAAAGACCCGGGAGTATCGAACAGGAAGCACTGCCGCCCATTCGCGTGTTGGTGGCTACCGATGGCAACGTCGATCGCGGACGGGAGGTGTTCAAGACCTACTGCCACACCTGCCATACCGTCCAGGGCGAAGGCATCGCATTCGGGCCAGACCTGTCACTCATTGGCGACAAACTATCACCGGAAGGTTTGTATCGGGCCATCATTTACCCCAGTGAAGGCATTAACTATGGATACGAAACCCACCAGCTGACCTTGAAATCGGAGGGTGTTGCCGTTGGATTGCTCGCCAGCGAAACGGATGAGCAAATCGACCTGAAGATGATCGGTGGCGCCATACAGTCGTACGAAAAGGCCGCCATTGCCAAAAGGGAAATCCTGCCCAATTCTCTGATGACGAATTTGTCGCTGGCCATGGAACAGGAAGCGTTGATTGACCTGGTGAATTATTTGGGGACGTTGCGGGAAGGACAAAATGCTAGACTTCTTCATTGATTCCGGTATCTAGCAATGCCTGATTCCAGTGTCGAAACCCATCATCATCGTTCGAGACTGGACGGACAATCACACATGGAGGGTGTTTAGGGAAGAGCAACGGGGGCGGAGGATAGGTTGAAGACATCTTTAAGATTTGTCAGTTCTATCTATCCGTTGATGGTAAAGTCGAGAAACTTTTTTGCGGGCTCTGGCAAGCCGCATTTTGATGGCACTTTCCGACAGACCGAATTGCAATTGAATGTCTTTAATTTTGACACTATCAATATATTTGAGTTGCAGCATGGCACGGTCTTCATGATTGAGCTCATTGATCAGCACCTCCATCAGGGCAAGCTGGTGTTCTCTGGCTTCAACTTCCTCCAGATCGATGATTTCATCCGCCAATTCAAGGACTTCTTCAAGTTGCTCCGCTTTCTGCTTCGACTGTTTTCTGAGATGGTCTAAACACAGGTTTCGGGCAATGTGGAACAGCCAGGAAACGAAGGTATCAGAGTTCTTCAATTTCGATAAATGACTGACGACTCGTTCGAAGGTATCCTGAGCAAGGTCCCCGGCCGTGTCTTTATTCTTCAAAATCGTAAAACAATACTGGTATACTTTCTGGTAATACCTCCGATAGATTTCATCCAGACAGTCGCTGTCAGCAGAAGATTGATAACTCACGACGAGTTCCTTAACCGAAAAATCCTTGAATTTGCTAGATCTCATTGTCGCCGATTGAGGTCATCCTAATTCTGGCTTTTTTATGCATGATCAGTCAGGCTGATTTTGGCGAAAGTTAAGCTATTTTATGGTGATGAATCCGAAAAAAATCATGGATTTTAATCTCCATTTTCCTTGATGATGCCAAAATGGATGATCCGGGTACCGGTTTGAGCTACGGGCTGCACGTGCTTACCAATAACGATGCCGTCTTCCGGGGCAAAAAACTCCTTGGTTGTATCCCCGAAAGCATCTCGGAGAATGGCAATTTTATCTCCTTTTGATAGTCGTTGCGTGACATGAGGAAGTACCTGTAGTATTCCTCCCTTATCGGTGTATATCCAATAGGAACTTTTGCAAATGATGGGAGCTTCATCCGGTAGTTCAATCTCGTCTTCAATCATGCCAAGGTAGCTAAGGGTATTGATGATTCCGGTAAGTCCGGAACGAATGTGCCCCTTTTGAAATAAGTTGGGATCGCCGACTTCCAGGGTGATTGCCTTGGCCCCTAATTCACAGGCTGTTCCCCGCACGGTACTATCAGGAGCGGGACTATTGAGGATGATTTGGGCATTTTGCAAACGCGCTAGGGTAGCCGTATCTTCATCTTCCATATTGGCTCGAATGTAATAAGAGTTTACCCGACCGAAACTAGCAGTGTGGAGATCGAGCAAATAGTCAAATTTGCTGATGATCCGATCGACCAGTCGATAAGCATAGATCTCACTCCGGTTTCCGGTTGGTTTTCCCGGCATAATCCGGTTTAGATCCCAACCGTCGTTAAAATGGCGCTGCATGTTCAGGTAGCCCGGAATATTCATGATGGGGACTC
>JANQRV010000493.1 GCA_028284395.1 Saprospiraceae bacterium | reverse complement strand
TTATTTGCCTCTATTTCCTGGTGCGCTTCTGTTTGGATTACCGACGAATCGGGAATTTATTGTTTAGCCTGATTTCATTGGCTTTTTTCGCTTTGATCCTGATGGAATACATCCGTGCTTTCTACCATTATCCATATACCTGGCATTTTACCCGATTGCACATCATTCTAGGCATCACGATACTGATCGCGTTGCTGCTCCCAGCTTTCTTTAGTATCCAGTTTGAGTTTTCCCGAAAAAATATCTGGTTGACTTTTACCGTGGAACTCTTGCTAATCCTATGCAGCTTCGGATTATTCTTTTTGGGTTATGACATCGTCACCATGTGGATCATGCTCATCGGCTTCTGCACGAGTTTATACATTGCTTTTGTGGCCTTTTCCGATCGAATACGAGGTAGTCTGCTTGCCATCATTGGCATTGCCCCCATACCTATGAGTGTGTGGTATTGGTACTCCTATTACGATTACATTATTTTCGCCGGATTTGGCCATTTAACCCTAATGACACTCATAGCTCTTGCCTTGCGGGAACAGGAGCAACGCCGCAGCCGGCAAGAAGCTCTTTTGATGTCGAGTCGGCTAGAAAAAGAACTACTCAAAAAGAACATTCAACCTCACTTCCTGATGAATTCTCTGATGTCGGCCATTGACTGGATCGAAGAGAACCCTTCCGTAGGCATCGACCTGCTCTATGCCTTGGTAAAAGAATTTGATATTCTGGTCAGTATTTCCGACCATAAACAAATACCCCTCGAGCAAGAGATTGCTCTTTGTCAGGCCCACCTTGCCATCATGAGCTTTCGTCGGGAAAAAAATTTTCATTTACAAACCTTTGGCATATTGACCGAAGAACAAATTCCACCAGCCATCCTGCATACCATCATTGAAAACGGGGTTACCCACAACACGTTAGACCAAAAGGACATTCATTTTGAAATTCATTTTCGTCAGGAAAGGCTATACCAGGAATACTATGTTTTTTGTGAAAATGGGCCTACACAGGATCAGGAGTCAATAGAAGATGGCACGGGCCTTCAATACATCAAAGCGCGATTGGAGGAAAGCTACTTTAGGCGATGGGAACTGATTTCCCGCGGACGGGAAGATGGATGGGAGACTGTCATCAGGATCTTTCGGTCTTAGGTGTTCAATCAAGTCGTTCAACAAGTTAAACGACCATGAATACGTACTTATCAATTCAAAATGGTATTAGAGCAACTTTCGGATCGATGTGCACAATGTTTTCATTCCTGATCTTAAAAGAGGCCCAAGGAAGAGATCCCCGGGCCTTCATTTCATACATTTTATCAAAGGAAACGAATTCGTTCGATACCACCAATGATGTCTAAACTGCTTATTTTTTTTCGGCCGTAAAACCGATCATTGGCGGATGTTTCATAAAATGGTCCCAGTGCGGGTTCTCTTTCTGAGCGGGTACGAGCATTGGGGCCACCCACTTAAAATTGACAAAGCCTGCTTCCCGAAATGCCTCTTCATAAGTAGCTGGTCGGAGGTAATAATTATTGAACTGGAAGAAGCTTCCGTTCTGGTTAAAAAACGTATACCGGATGGCATCCCCCTCCTGCCGGTCAAAATTGCACTGCTTAGTAAAACCATATCGCGCATACGTTCCATATTTACTAACTTCATTGAAAACATTGTCATTGAAGCCGACAAAACGTCCTCCCTGATCCAACTGCCGGTACGCGGCCTCACAAAATGCCAATAACCCCTCCTTGGTCTTTGCATAATTGAGCAAATACATCGCCACCACCAAATCAAAAGTTCCCGTCGATGGCATGGTCGCAACATCATGGACCTGATAGCGACACCCCAGCGGCCGATCCTCCTCTATCGTTTCCGCTAACTCGATCATGCCCGATGAAATATCTACTCCCAGTACCTCCGTTGCACCCGCTTGTTTCAGTTTTCGGGTGTAAAACCCCTCTCCGCATGCTAAATCAAGTACCCTCAAACCGTTGATATCTCCCGCCATCTGAAATAGTGAATAGGTCTCAATGTACTTGCGAAAAGGAAGTTGTTTGGAATCTTGATATTCCACGGCAATGTGGTCATATACGACATGTTTCATGGTCATTAGTTTTTAAGATTTTAGAATACGTACGAAACCGGTAATCAGCATGTTCCAGTTCAAAGAGCATTTTAACGCTTCTGGATTCACATGATGAACCAATGGGGAACAATGGGTACAACATAGGTTGGTGGGGTAGAAACTGAAGCATTGTCCGCAGATTCGATGTCCTGCGCTTCCGTTGTGATTGGCGAAATGGCGGGTTTCTTTGACTCATCACCTCTAGCGTCTTCTGTTTCCTCTACTGATAAAAATTGCTTGATTTTGGTCAATAAACGTGCGAAAGAATTTGGGCTTTTGTTCATGGTGTTAGTTTTTTATTCGAAGGCAAGTTGTTTAAAATTGGGGATGGGAAAGTGGGTTATTGTTGCTTAGAGGGGGAATATTGTTGCATTTACTCACTTCCTGAGGATGATAAGAGTGCTTAGAAAAGCACGTGAATTCATATTTAAGCGATAAATACCGAAATTTTAAGATAAGGTTTCTTAAGTGTGAGCTCCAACATTCATTAGAATCCTTTAACGATCTTTAGGAAATTTGATGCCAATAACCATTTAGGCTTAAGGAAATTTCTAAGGTATCGACATCTCCGGAAACACCAATACCAAATTTTGTTAGTTTGACTGATAATATTATTATTGTATATGGTATTTTCTCAATGTATTGGATATCGAATCAATATGACACTAAATATATCCTATGAATAAAGTATGGCTTGTCTTCATCATGGTAGTGACTAGTTTTATCTGTCATGGTCAAAATGACTCCATCGCCCAAAAAGAAAGAAGTAACTACAATATTGTCACACCTCAAGTACTTACTCCGGAAAAAATTGGTGTTTCCAGATATGACTTATTCGATTCTAATCAGATTTGGCTATCAATCATAGTATTAGGCTTTGGGATTATCTGCTTGCTAATTGAATTCTTCCTGTTCAAAACTCTGAACGCCAGCCCTCAGTATTCATTTAGGTTTTTTATTGTAACAATAGTCATCATCAGTGGACTATTCTTGATAACAGCAGGATTCGATAACGATCATATTGCCCCGATCGTGGGCCTGTTGGGAACAATTGTAGGATACTTACTAGGCAATTCTTCAAAAAGTGAAACGACAAATAATGTATAAAGTCATAATTGTGACCGTCATAGCGACATGCCCATTGACCCTTTTTTCTCAAGCAGTAAAAAAATTCCACCCCGAATCTGATTCCACCTTCAATGTTGCAATTCCAGATTTGGTTTACATTGCTAATTACTGGACACATCCCATCAATATCAATCTTGGCTACGATCAAACGACTTGGACCACCTTTACTATCGGACAGAATCCAGAACAATTTTTTGTAGAAGCCCAAAAAGGTCTTTATTGTAAAGTGTGCACCTCCACCGATGACAATTGTTTAACTTTCTTTCTTGATAAAGGCAAGAAATATGCAGTTTTCTGGGATGATGAAGAAAAGAAATTTATAATTGGGGAGCTATGAATGGATTATCTTACTTGCTAACGCTCGGTATTGTCTTCTTTTCATTGGAAGGATTAACTGGTCAGAAAGCCCCTGAAGCTAAAGAAGTAGCATTTCAGGTGATCAATCAAATCTTTGAAGTAGCAGAAAGCTCAGGTTTAGCGATCGAAATGCAGGAAACACGTGATTCGGGAATCATTGCTCAGGCCTTTTTACGAGAGGCAAAATATCCCACTATTCGATTCAATCCAGATAGAATTTCGGAAAACTATAGCCCGACGGACTGGAAAACAATTTTCGTATTTGCTCATGAGTTCGGACATCTGGCCCTTGGTCATACCAATTACAAGGCGATCCCCCCCTTTTCACATTCGGCGGAACTAGAGGCAGATGCTTTTGCCGCCAGATGTTTATGCCGTTTAGGTGCTACTGATCTTTTAAAAGCTTTGGAATTTTTGGCAGGGCTACCAAAGGATTTTTCAACCGCAAAGCATCCCGCAAGGGAGGAGCGAATAAAAGCTTTCAGTGGTGCATGGCAAGAGGCCGGTTGCCCTAAATCTGAGAAGTCAAGAGTTGGCTTCGTAATTCGAATTGGAGAAAATTACAAATTTCCAGTCGAGGAAAAAATCAATTCTGGCGGCATTGACAAGTCCTTAACCATAGATTTGAACGAAGCCAATACAGAGCTCGATATAGAACACAAAATTGGAAGTAATTTTACCACCCATGCCCTTAATGGAAAGTTAAGCATCATCGTTACCGAAGGTTCAAAGGAAGTGATCCTGGACAATTTAAGATCAGCGGATCAATTCATAAAGATTTTGGTTGAACAGGACGAATATGGCAGTGATCAATCGAAAACCCTTTCACAAGTAGGGAGGTTTATCATCAAATCCTCCGAATCCAATAATATTTCTTCAATTGAATTTGCATCGAACCCCTTTAGAAGATCTTCCGAATCAAACATACTAAAATTAACGATTCTGGTTGATGTCGAGAAGTTTCCAGACTTACAAGGCAAGTTAGAATTATCAGACTTGGTAATCAAATCTGGCATCTACAAAGTCAATAATGTTGCGAAATAGTCGCATTGCTCGGATTTGGCACTTTATCCACATTCTCCCGCCTGGCTCTACACAGCGGCTATTATTGATGTTCCAAGAGGCCTCAGGATGGGGTCGGATGCGGAGTGGAAGAAGATTTATAATACCCAATCAACTGTCAAATGATAAACCCCAGAATAAAAGAAACCCGACGCTATGAATAACTCTATCACACTTCAAGAAATTGAAAAAGCTGTTCGAAAGATAGTCGCCCTGGAAAGCAGGCTGGATGAATTGGAGCAACAAACCATTTCTTTGCGAAAATCGGTTAAGTCGGGAGGTGGATACGATTTTGCCGAAGATATTACTGGTTACAATCGCAATACACCCCAAAATAAGGTCTCTCAGAAGAAGATTCCCTATGAATTTAGGCTTGGGAAACCTCGGTTTGAAAGGGTGCATTTGGAGGCTTGGATGAAGGATTCGTCTTATAATGATCGGTATTGGGAATAACGGATGCTAGAATCACTTAACAGCTAGATTCGACACATGGCCTTTCATCTGGTTTTCAGAAGATTCGAAGCCACATTCCATAGAACCGTCCTCTCCTCAATTAACTTGCCACTCACTTCTCAATCTTTAGATTTTAATTATTCCTTGGCCTTGTTTCTCAAATCTGTTTGCAAAAAATAAAAGCGGTTACAAATGCTATTTGTAACCGCTTTATATTCAGGTGATTCCGCTGGGGCTCGAACCCAGGGCCCCTTGATTAAAAGTCAAGTGCTCTACCAACTGAGCTACGGAATCATTTTACTTTTACTTGGACCGCATTTGAAAGTCTGAATCCTTATGACCTCTTTTCAAACGCGACTGCAAATGTACGTGGTTCATTGAAATATTTCAATTATTTACCCTTCTTTTTTTGCAGCAACTTCATTTTGCAGGTTGTTCAACCACAATTCTTTGGAATTAGTTTCCTGAAGGGGATCTTTTTTAAAGGTTTCTGGGTGGGACGGCTTTGGCAATCAAGTCTAAGACAGTGCTGTAATCCAGATAATCCTGAATGACGTGTTCGACACCGGCTTCCAACAAGATGTGTCGATCGTTATTGCGGCGGATGCCAATCAATGGCATGCTCATATTGCGGGTAGTGGTTACATCCCATATGGCATCGCCTACGTAGACTACTCGCTGAATATTGGCTTCTTCCTCGTGTGCATCGTCCAGGACAGCTTGAATGATGGATTCTCTCGTGAATTTATTGTCCGCGCCGTGAAAATGAATGGCTTCGTGGGGAATCCCTACGTGATCTAGTTTAAGTTGTGCAGGTCGACGCCAACCTCCGGTGGCGATACCAACTACAAATTGCTCGTCGGCCAAGAGATTCTCGACCGTTTCTCGGGCACCGGGCACGATGAAAAATTTCTCGGGATGCTGCTCTCGTTCCCGTTCAATGCGGCGGACGAAAGCATCGTGAAAGGTCTCTAATTCAATTTGAGTATACGTTCTTTGAAAGTGTCGTTCAATTACCGTTTTGAAGATGGTTGTATCAGAAACATGTGGGTAAGTCGACCAATCAATGGTTGGAAACGGAAGCTGGTAAATTTCCTGATAGGTTTCGGCAAAACATTGGCTGTCTACTTTGTTGGAATACACCAATGTACCGTCTACATCAAAAATGATCAATGTTTTATGCAAGATATTCAATCATTTGTGGGTTCGAAATCAAACTCCAATTGGATGCCGTCTTCCTTTTGTTCCTTCTCTAAGTTGGAGACGGAAACGCCGAGTAGCCGGACCTTATCTATCTGGTTTTGGCTGTTTTCTAACAAACTATGAACTACCGACCTCAATTCTTCTTCCTTCCGGATTTCCCGCGGAAAAGTCTTGCTCCGGGTGATGATCTTAAAGTCTGCCGACTTGATCTTCACCGTGATGGTCCGGCCAAAGTTATCCGATTTTTTCATGTAGTTGTAGACTCGCTGGCCGATGTCGGTCAATTTTTCCTTCATTCGCTCAATCGACTGTAAATCTTCGCCAAAGGTTCGTTCCGCTCCAATCGACTTTCGAATGCGGCTGGGGTTTACTTCCCGATCGTCCTCCGCCCGCACGATCCGGTAATAATGCCGACCTGCTTTACCAAACAAACGGGTCAACTCTAATTTGGAATACTGTCGCAGGTCCGCTCCGGTGTAGATGCCTTGTCGCTCCATTTTTCCAGCCGTCACTTTCCCAATGCCATGAAATTTCCTTACCGGCAACCCTGCGATAAAGTCCATCGCCTCCTCCGGGGGGATCACCTTGATGCCATTGGGTTTGTTGATGTCCGAAGCGATCTTAGCCAAGAATTTATTGAAAGATACTCCTGCGGAAGCCGTCAACTGCGTCGTCTCCAGTATGCGCTGTCGGATCTCCTGAGCAATCTCAAAAGCATCGGCTATTCCTTTCTTATTCTCCGTTACATCGAGATAGGCTTCATCCAGTGACAAGGGCTCCACCAAATCGGTGTAATCCAGAAATATGTCCCGAATCTGGTTGGATACCTCCCGATATACATCAAATCGCGACCGCACAAAAGTGATGATGGGACACTTATCTACAGCCATAAAGCCCGGCATGGCAGATCGCACACCGTATTTCCTAGCTTCGTAACTGGCAGATGCGACTACCCCTCTCCTACCCCCTCCACCTACTGCCACTGGCTTACCCCGCAACTCTGGGTTGTCGCGTTGTTCTACGGAGGCGTAGAAGGCGTCCATGTCTATGTGGATGATTTTTTTGTCCAATTGTGTTGGTCTGGATCATTCTTGCAAGTAAAATAAGAAAATGGTTGGAAAGGTTTGGGTTGGAGGGGTTAGAATAGTTAGAAGGTTAGAGTGGTTAGAAGGTTAGAGGGTTAGAGGGTTAGAGGGTTAGAATAGTTAGAGGGTTACGGGGGAAAGTACCGCTAAGAATAACGGAAAAATTTTAGATGATTTCAAAACCTGTAATATCGATCTAATAGAATCAGACTAATCGACACTACTTTTGTTCATTAAAAGTAAAAAAGATGCCAGCTATCAAAAGATTTGAGGAGATAGAGGTATGGAATCGTGCAAGAACGCTTAGCAAAGAAATATGGGAAATCAGTAAGGAAGGCAGTTTCGCAAGAGATTTCGGGCTAAGAAACCAGATAAACCGTTCCTCCGGCTCTGTAATGGATAATATTGCCGAAGGATTTGGCCGCGGTGGAACTCGCGAGTTCATCAATTTTCTGGGCATAGCTAGAGCCTCAAACTCCGAGGTCAGATCTCAACTATATCGGGCTTTCGACCGAGGTCATATCCACAAAGAAACTTACGTGCAGCTGATTGAATCCTCTCTACAAATTGGCCGTATGATCAACGGCTTTATCAAATACCTAAAAAATTCAAAAATCAAAGGACAAAAATTCGAATGAACAGGAATGCAATCATCTTCCATGACAACTTTCTAACCCCGTTTGATCTGCATCAGCAGTCAAGCACCTAACCCTCTAACCTCTAACTCTCTAACTCTCTAATCTTCCAACACTTCCAACACTTCCAACACTTCCAACACTTCCAACTTAAAACAATTCACCCCAACAACCGCCCCAAAACCGCCTGAGCCGCAAACAAACGATTCCCAGCCTGCTCAATCACCAAAGACCGCTCTCCATCAATCACCGCATCCGCAACAACGACATTGCGCCGCACGGGTAAACAATGCATGAAGTGCGCGTCATTGGTCAGAGCCATTTTATCTGCAGTGATGGTCCAATTCTCCTGGACGGGCAAAATTTGACCATAAGCACCGTAAGCAGACCAGTTTTTGGCGTAGATGTAATCGGCATTTTCAAAGGCGGCCTTTTGATCGGTAGAGACGTTGGCATCGGCCATAAACTCAGGAGCCAATGCATAACCCGGTGGGTGGGCAATGGTGAGGTCGACGTCGGCAAAATGCATCCATTCGGCGAAGGAGTTGCCGACGGCTTGTGGCAGTGATTTGGGATGTGGAGCCCAGGTGAGGACCACTTTAGGGCGGGCAACTTTTTTAGTGGTTTCGATGGTGAGCCAGTCGGTCAGGGACTGAAGCGGGTGGCGGATGGCCGATTCCAAACTAATGACCGGAACGCTGGCATATTGAATGAAGGTATTCAAGACGAAATCGCGATAATCTTTTTCACGGTCGGAGAGGCTGGCAAAAGTACGAATGCCAATAACATCCGCGTATTGACTGATGACAGCAGCTGCTTCCCGAATGTGTTCTGCTTTATCGCTATTCATGACGACATTGTCTTCGAACTCTAGGTTCCAGCCCTGGGTAGCGTTCATGCTGATGACCGACATGCCTAGATTAAGAGCGGCACGTTGGGTGCTGAGACGAGTCCGTAAACTGGGATTGAAGAAGAGCATGACGAGGGTTTTGCCCTTGCCCAATTGTTCTTGCGATCGGGGATCTTGTTTAAAGTCTATGGCGTCCTTTAATAGTTGTTGGGGGTTTGGTACGTCGGATAGTTTGGTGAATTGTTGCATCTTTTGTTGGTTCGAGTTGTTCGAAGTTCAAGTTGTTCAGTGCCTGGCTCCTAAGAGCAATCAAACAGGATTAATAGATTTAAAGGCTTGGCTGCAGCGGTTTAGGAATTCGGTGGTGACCGCTTGGTCGATCGAGAGCGGTGGTAAAAGCCTCAGCACATTGGGGTTACTAGAACTTCCGGTGAAGACTTTTTCCTGGAAAAGCAGATGACTGCGTAGCGGTTTGATGGGTGCTTCCATTTCCAGGCCGATCATCAGGCCTTTGCCCCGAACTTCTTTGACACCCGGCAAGTCTTTTAATTGCGCCATTAGGTGCACGCCTTTATCGACGGCATTGGCCATGAGGCCTTCCTTTTCGATTACGTCGAGCACTGCAATAGTCGCCGCGCAGGCCAGGTGATTACCGCCGTAAGTGGTGCCCAGCATTCCCTTGGTTGCCTTAAAGGCGGGATGGATCAAGACACCTCCAACGGGGAAACCATTGCCCATACCTTTCGCCATACTGATCAGATCGGGTTGGATATCGGCATACTGGAAGGCAAAAAACTGCCCGCTTCTGCCAAAACCGGATTGCACTTCATCAAGTATCAATAGTGCATCGTAGCGATCGCAGAGCTGACGAAGCCCCTGTAAAAAATCGGGTTCGGCTACCTGGATGCCACCTACCCCCTGGATGCCTTCTATGATAACCGCGCAGACATCGCCCTTCTGCAGGGCTGATTCGGTGGCATTCAAATCCGCCCACGGCAGAAAATGGGCATCGAAACCCCGATTGATGGGAGCCTTTATCTTCTCGTTATCGGTTACATTGACGACGGCGGAGGTGCGGCCGTGAAAAGCCTTTTGGTAGGCGATAATGGTCGACTTACCGGTGCGAAAAGAAGCCAGTTTCAGTGCATTTTCATTGGCTTCTGCACCAGAGCTGCACAGGAATAACTGATAGTCATCTAACCCTGAGACACGCCCTAGTTTTTCAGCCAACTCCTCCTGCAGAGGCATATTGATCGAATTGGAATAAAAGGGAAGCATACTGAGTTGCTTCCCAATTTTCTCCACAAAGAGTGGATGGGAGTGGCCAATGGAGATGACGGCATGGCCTCCGTAAAAGTCGATGTATTCCTGCCCTTCTTGATCATAGACATGATACCCTTGCCCCTTTACGATCTCAACGTCAAATGGGCTGTATACTGGAAATAGATTCATATTTTTTTGTTTTATAGCCTTTGAAGCCACCCGCTAGAAATAACTGGCCTTCAGCCCAAGTCCGTCGGTCTCTTCCAATCCAAGGGCCAAATTCATATTTTGAACGGCCTGGCCCGAAGCTCCTTTCAGCAAATTATCCGTCATACTGATTATCAGCGCTTTGTCGTCATGTTTTTCCACAAATACAATGCACTTATTGGTGTTGACCACCTGTTTGAGATTGGGATTGGTAGCACTGAGAATGGTAAAAGGAGCAGATTGGTAGTAATCGGCGTACAGTTGTACCAACTGGTCTTGCGACAGATCACAATCCGTGTACATACTGGCGAAGATGCCTCGAGTGAAATCTCCTCGAACCGGCAAAAAATGAATGGGCGACACCATGCCCGGTTGCAAAAACCGGACACTTTGTAGTATCTCATCCATGTGTTGATGACGAAAAGCTTTATAGATGGAAATATTGTTGTTGCGCCAACTGAAGTGGGTAGTTGTCCGAGGTGACTGACCAGCCCCGGTAGAGCCCGTGAGTGCGTTTACATGCACCGGAGCTTGAATTAGTCCGGCTGCAGCCAGGGGCAATAATCCCAACTGAATGGTTGTTGCAAAGCACCCCGGATTGGCAATTCTCTTGCTACTGGCAATGGCTTTCCGATGTAACTCGGGAAGGCCGTATACAAAATCATTCGTTAGTCGATAGTCCCGACTGAGATCAACAACCAATGTCGAGGGAGGGACGGTATGTTTGTCCAGAAATGTTTTGGAAGCCCCGTGGCCCATGCAAAGGAACAATACATCCACATCGCTGCGAAACGCATTGGTAAATACCAATTCCGTTTCGCCAATCAGGTCAGTGTGGGTTTCATAGACCTTTTTGCCCGCTTGGCTGTTGCTCAATACGTAATCAATCTCTACGGAGGGATGGTAAAGCAAGATGCGAATCAACTCTCCCGCGGTATAACCTCCACCTCCAATTATGCCGGCTTTATACATCGGATTTATGGTTGACAAAGTGATGAATTTTACCCGGTACGCTGAGGAGTCGAATGAATCCTTTGGCCTCTTCCGCTGTCCAGGCGTTGTTTTTCTCGCCGTATTGTCCAAAGTTGCTGTTCATCAGATCGTATTCTGATTCGATGCCTTGCAGTTCAAAGTGATAAGGCTTAAGCTTCACGTGAACGGAGCCGGTTACATTACTTTGGGAGTCCGCCATAAACTGTTCGATGTTGCGCATGACGGGGTCTAGAAATTGGCCTTCGTGCAAAAACATACCGTACCAGTTGGACAATTGTTCTTTCCAATACTGTTGCCATTTGGAAAGAACGTGTTTTTCAAGAAGGTGATGAGCCTTGATAATGACCAGGGGAGCAGCCGCCTCGAAACCCACTCGCCCTTTGATGCCAGTAATGGTATCTCCGACGTGAATATCCCGGCCAATGGCATAGGCTTGAGCGATTCCATTTAAAGCCTGAATAGCTTCCCAAGGTTTCGAATACGGTTGCTCATCCAAACCTTTCAATTCTCCTTGCTTAAAATGGAGCGTAATGATCCGCTCTCCTTCAGCCTTCAATTGTGAAGGAAAAGCTTCTTCCGGCAAGGGCAAATGAGAGGTAAGTGTTTCGGCTCCACCTACGCTGGTTCCCCACAACCCCTGGTTGATCGAGTACTTGGCCTTGGCCCAGCTCCAGTCAAATCCATTTTGTTGTAAGTAGTCAACTTCTTGCTGACGGGACAAACCCAGGTCCCGAATGGGGGTAATGATCTCTACATCCGGCGCCATTGTCTGAAATACGAGATCAAAGCGGACTTGATCATTTCCTGCGCCGGTGCTCCCATGCGCTACTTTTTTCACTCCTACCGATTTGACGTAATTGACTACACCGATGGCCTGAACCATTCGTTCGGCACTGACCGACAAAGGGTAGGTATTATTCCGCAAAACATTGCCGTAAACCAGGTAACGGATAAAATTCTGATAATAGTCGCTAATAGCATTGATGTGTTGATAAGAGGCGGCGCCCAAAGCATAAGCCCTAGACTCCATATCCTTTAATTCCGACGCTGAAAAACCACCGGTATCGATGGTGACCGCGTGGACTTCCAATCCTCGTTCGCGAGTCAGATGTTGAATGCAAAACGAGGTATCCAACCCACCACTATAGGCGAGAACAACTTTATGATTACTCATTGGGTTTGATGATTTGATCTGATAAATCGAAGGCCACCGGTTCTTTCAATGCCGGCGCCAACATGGCAGTGCAAAGACACATTTTCTGTTCATTACGCTGAAGAATATCGTAATTCGGGCAACTTTGGCATCCCTTCCAAAAGGTCTCCTCCTGTGTGAGCTCGGAGAAGGTCACCGGCTTATAACCGAGATCTGAATTGATCTTCATGACAGCCAAACTGGTCGTAATACCAAATATCTTTGCCTCCGGATACTTTCTGCGGGATAAGGCAAAGGCTTCTTTTTTGATGGCCTTGGCCAAACCACGCTTGCGAAAATCCGGCGCAACGATGAGGCCTGAATTGGCCAGGTATTTTCCGTGGTCCCAGATTTCGACGTAGCAAAATCCTGCCAATTGTCCATCGGCTAGGGCGATCACAGCATTTCCCTTTTCAATTTTTTGGTAAATGTACTGCGGGTCACGTTTCGCAATTCCGGTGCCGCGAGCTTTGGCCGACTCTTCGATCAGCCGGCAGATCGCCTCTGCATATTGGACATCCGTGGGCTGCGCTACCCGGATCGATATTTCCATAATCTATTAGCGGTTTGTACTGGAATCCCAGTTTATATTAATTCTCTTTTTCAATGAATGGTCAGGGAAATTTGCAGGTTCATACCTGCCCTAGGTCAATATGAATTACAGTCGCCCCAAAGGGCGGCGGCGAAACCTGATGCGGTTGATCGGTGAGCAAAAAGAAATTCTATGTAAATGTGCTTTTTTCATTAGGACGTCAAAGCTATGGCATGTTTCGATCAATTTCAATATTTGTTGAGTATTTTTTTGATTTTTTTTCGTGACTTACCGTTGATCTTGAGTTTGCTATGATGCTTACACAAAAAAACCGGACTCCCAAGTGTAGGAAGTCCGGTCCGGCAACTGTTCATTTGGTTTACCGAGTGGCTAGTTAGCCGTTAATACAGACAGTTGAGTTCTAGATTGTCAATGAAGAACTTGCTCCGGTCAAACCCTTTGAAGTGAACGCCTCCCAGCTGGTTCAAGTGGTGACTTGGATAACCCCGTGGGAAATCCCAACTGTGGAAGTGGTGGCCATCGATGTAGAGATCGATGCGACCGTGGTCTAAATCAACAATGTGTTTGACTTTGAACCATCTTCCGTGGTGGTACTTCTTCTCTTTTACGTAGTGTTGATCTTGAATCTTACGGTGGTAATCGTACTTGCCTATGATTAATTTGGCAGTTCCGTTGTACCAGAAAACTACAGAGCAAGCGTATTCTCCCGGATATTCATCGTGTTGAATGCTGTAGAACGCCCGATGTCCTTTCTTCACGTACATATCCCATTTCAATTCGTATTTACCATGAGTCAGGTTACCAAGTTTTCTAATGATGTTTTGGTGGCCGTGCCCTCCTTCATGAGGATTATCATCGTAGATTTTCAAGATTTTGCCGCGGTGGTGATCGGTGGAACTGATGATTTCACAATCTTCACGAGTACCTTCTCCGTGTGGGCTCCAAGTCCTCCAATCATGCGATTGAGGCCCGATGTACCCATGGTAGTAGTGATCAAAATGTTCGTTGAAGTAATAGTGGCAAGGAGCAGGTGCATGGCATTTGCCGTGGGTCCAGCTGGTAATACCGGCAGCCTGTGCCGCATAGTAGTTTTCATAAGTATTGTAGTCACAACCACATACGGGGTCATAAATACGTGGAATGGCCTGATCAGCAGAGGGATATTCTTCGCAATCCACTGGATAGTAGTAGAAGCAAATCTTGAAAGAAGCATGTTGGTATCCGTAAACGTTGATGTAAATACGATCTTCAAAGCTGTGCAGGTCGGTCAAGCGGAAGGTCAGAGATTCGGAAACTCCATATCCTCTTTTAGCATCGTGACGAATGGTTCTCCAGTTGTGGTTGTAGCTATCATAACCATGGCAATACAGATCGGCGTCTTGCCAGGTTGGTGTCATCACAACTTTGATTTTATACTTCAGGGGATCGGGCAGAGCTGACTTCTTGAAGTAGTAGAAGTGCCATTTGTGGTAGTCTACGTGGACATCATACTCACATTTGAAAGCATGAGGTGTAGAGGAACGAAGTTGGACACCATCTTTATTTTCTTCTCCTACTTCCGGCAATTCCAATTCGATGGCATTATCCGGCTCGATGTTAGGGATGAAATTCTTGGCATCTACCGTTTCTGATTTACCATCTTCAGAAAGGATAGAGATTCCATCTTGAGGAGTTTCTGTTTCAAAAGTTTCTTTCTCACAGGCACTGAATGCCAAGACAACAGCTACCAGCAGGAGGGTAGCGGGGAGATGATGCATTTTTGCGATTAATTCATTGATTCGATTTCTCATTTTTGATTTTTTGTCGTGGTTATAAAAAAATGTCTTTTTTACGAACTGTCATGGGGAAGTGTAGCACCACTCAAAAAGGTAAGGCTGACCTTAAAAAAAAGTCAAAAAAAATCCCGAAAATGCGGTTCAATGCACCTTCGGGATCTCTTAAAAGCCCGTACTAGCTTAGAAGCTGTTTAAATTCGGTCTTCAGAATTTTTTATGAGGAATTCCTGCCTAGTCAGTCAGACAGGTTTTTGCCAATTGAGGCTCTTTTTTGGCGTCGTACCCTTAGGTACAAGGTCAAAAAAAGCCAAAAAGTGGCGGAAAAAGGGCCAT
>JANQRV010000398.1 GCA_028284395.1 Saprospiraceae bacterium | reverse complement strand
ATTAGGACGCGGTAACTCATCAATCTGATTTTGGTAAAGCAATAGCCACCCTCAAACCGCCGGCAGCAAGGTTTTTCAATTCAAAGTCGAATCGATCTCCGTATAGTTTCCGGAGTCGAAGCACGACGGAAGAGAGTCCCGTACCGTGGGTCACCTCTCCTTCCATAATGCCGGGTCCGTTGTCTTTGACCTCCACCTGCAGCTTTCCCCCTGCTGCCTTGGTACTGACCTCAATCTTGGTTTGAGCCTGGTGATCGATGGAATATTGAATGGCGTTTTCCACAATGGGCTGCAACAACAGGACGGGGACCTGCCAGTCCAGACATTTTTCCGCAATTTGATAATCGACCGATAAATTGTCGGGATACCGCTCCTCCATGACCGCGGTAAACTGGCGCAACAAGGCGATTTCGCGGTCCAGGCTGTGCAGGGGTTGGTCACTCATACGGATCACATTCCGCAAGAATTCGCTCAATCGGCTGATCAGTTTGTCGGCTTTGGCCGGATCGTAGTACATCACACTCGAAATGGTATTGAGGGTATTGAAGAAAAAGTGGGGGTGCAATTGCATTTGCAGGCTCTTCACCTGTGACTTGAGCAATTCCTCTCTCAGCTCCACTTCATGTAATGCCCGTGCTTTATTGGCCTCATATTGTTGCCACGCCCAATACACGATGTAAATGAGCCAAAACGTCCAGAATTGTTTAAAGTATTCCATCAAATAACGAAAGGGCAAATCATTGAATATCTCATTCAATCGGGTAATGCCAGCCAGCCAGTACAAGGGCAGACGCATGGAATACATGAGACTGGTATAAAGAAATCCAAAAACGACCGACAATAGCAGATACAAGCATAATCGCGATAGGATGTGTGGTTGCCGAAGAGGATACTTGCGAAAGAACCACAGGAGTAACGGAAAAAGGGGAATGACGGCAATCCCTCCGGTAAATTCATTGATGAGATAGAAAATCAGGTCGATCTCAACGTGGTGGGCCAGATTTTCGGATACGATCACGCCAACGTTCAAAATGGCCTTAATGCACACTACTGCCAATAAAACCAAAATCCACCGACGGTTCTTTCGCAAGTATTTGATGATTCTATTCATTTATTCATCGCTTTCCAAACAAAACACCACCATCTCCTCCCCCATGATCGTCAATCGATTCTTACCGTGCCCCCCGGCAGCAATCGCAATATATTGCTTTCCGTCTATATAGTAAGTCATCGGAGTCGCGATGCCCGAGGCAGGCAACTCGTGTTCCCACAACAATTTCCCGGTCCTGGTTTCAAAGGCACGAATGTGATTGTCGACGGTTGCGGCCGCAAAAGTCAGGCCCGATGCGGTCAAACAAGTACCCCCCAAATTGATGGACCCAAAATCTTTGTATTCCGGATGCTGATCAATATCCCCCATATAGCCCAATGGTCGTTCCCAGATTTTTTCGCCGCTTCCCAGGTCGATGGCCAATATGGTACCCCATGGCGGCTTGGTCATTGCCCAAATACCGGAATCGGTTGCCTTTACGTAGGGCAAACGGCTCATTCGGTACGGCGTACCAAGCATGCGATTGGTTTCGGGATCGATTTGATTGTCGTCATTTCGCACCTCATTGAGGTAGGCGGTAACCTTGTCCGGTTCGTGTCTCGGTAAAAGTTGGATGAGGGCCACAAATCGATTGATGTTGGTCACCAGTAGATTTCTTTGGGGGTCGTAACTCATTCCTCCCCAATTGATTCCGCCGGTATTCCCGGGCGATACGATGGTTCCCCGAAGTGACGGTGGCGTAAAGATACCTTCGTAACGGCGGGTCAACCAATCTTTTCTCGTCTTTTCTAATTCGGCTGGAGTGGGTCCCCAAACGTCTTCTACCGTTAAATTTTGCAAACCCAATGGGGCGGGTTTGATGGGAATCGGCTGGGTCGGACTTGTTCGCTCTCCCGGCACATCACTTTGTGGCATGGCTCTTTCTTCGTAAGGCAATAGCGCTTTTCCGGTCAGGCGATCCAGGACGAAAATGTGCCCCATTTTGGTACCGATCGCCACCGCCGGTGTGGATTGCCCATCTTTAACGTAGTCGAAAAGCAAGGGTTGAGCCGGAATATCGTAATCCCAAATGTCGTGGTGAACTACTTGAAAATGCCACTGGTATGCCCCGGTAGACGCCTTTAAAGCGACGACGGAATTGGCGTAATCGTTGTTGCCCAGCCTTTCGCCACCGTAATAATCCGGCCCCGGACTGGAAGTCGGCAAGAAAACCAGGTCGTGCTCGCGATCTACCGAAATCGTTGCCCATACATTGGCCGCCCCGGTCCGATACGCACTGTTATGCTCCCATTGTTGGAAGGCAGGGTCATCGGGATTGGTCGGGATGGGATCAAAGCGCCAAACCTCCGATCCATCTGCAATGCGAAATGCTCTGACCACTCCGCGGGGGTCATTGGTCCGGTTGTTATCGCCAATGGAAGAACCGACAATCACCAGGTCACCGCAAATGGCCGGAGCGGAGGTCACTTGTACCAACCCTACTCCCAATTTGAGGTCTACGTAGCCGCCCTTGCCAAAAGCCTCATCCACCTTGCCCGAGTGTGCATCGATCGAAAACAATCGACCGTCAATGGTACCCATCAAAATCCGGGCCCGGTTCCCATCCGACCAATAACTAACGCCCCGACAGGTCATTTCCGAGAACTCCGAACGAAAAAGGTCGACCTTGGGATCAAAATGCCATTTTTGCTGCCCGGTTCTCGCGTCCAAAGCAAAAACCTGGTTGCTGGGAGTAGGAAAGTACATGGTCGCACCAATCACCAATGGCGTTGCCTCGAAAGCCGCCCTTTCCATCAGATAATTCCGGTTGCGGTAGCGCGCAAGTTCCCCGGTATTGAAAGACCAGGCTACCGTCAATTGTTCCACATTTTCGGGAGTAACCTGGTCGATGTCGGCCCATCTCTGCCCACCGGCATCGTTGCCGTAGCATCTCCAATCAACATCTTGCCCGATGCACAAATATCCCAATAGTAAGGCAATGGCCATTAAGCAGTAAGTCTTCATACGCTTTTTTATTGCAAATATTCGGTCTGAAACCCAATCCCAAAAGCAGATGATGGTAAGCGGGATTTTCAAGGGGGCGAATGGGAATCCGCTGTTTTAAATGTTAAAATTCTTCAAAATACTACATTTGTAGTTTTTAAATACTACATTTGTAGTAGAATCAAGTTTTGAAATGAAAAAAATCAAATTACAGGAGCTGGAATTGAAGGTAATCAAAGTGCTGTGGAAGCACAAGGAGGCAACGGTCGGCGAAATCCGTGAGGCCTTAAAGGGCGACAAGGATTATGCCATTACGACCATTAGCACGGTACTACAGCGCTTTTACAAAAAAGACATCGTTGACTATCGCAAGGAGGGTCGACAATTCATCTACCGCCCTTTGATTTCCGAAAGAGAGATTCAGTCGTCTATGACTTCAAATTTGATCGAGCAATTATTTGACGGCAAATCTTCGGTACTGGTCAACCACCTGCTGGAGGCCGACTCTTTCGAGGCCGATGAATTGGAAAATTTGAAGAAAATGATTGAGGCTGCACAAAAAAATCGTGATCAACTATGATGGACTTATTCGAATCTTCCGTGTCCCGCTACTTGTTGGCTTTTGCCTTGACCTACCTTTTGCATAGTACCATTTGGATATTGGTGGTCGGCGGAATGGTCCGACTCACGGTTTTTCAAACTCCTGCCGTCAGAAATTTCTTGTGGAAGGCGGCCATTATCGGAGGATTGATAAGCAGTACTTTTTGTTTTACGGATCAGCCTATTTTTCTACGTTCGACGGGGCAGCCGCTTGCCGCGACCACGACTGCAGAAGAGCCGATTCGGGTCAATTCCGAGGCAGTAGGTCCGGAGCGAGTAGATTTGCCGGGCCCTGCTGATTCTGCGACCGAAGCGAGTGCAGCACAAGCTCCTCCCGCTTTCCAACCGTCTTTAGGCGAAAAATTACCGGGTTACCTGGCCGTATTATGGGCCGTTGTCACCTTTATTTTGCTGTCCCGTGCTTTCCTCCAGCACTGGTTTTTCCTAAGGCGGACCGACCCCCGACAGCTGGTCGATCATCCGAACGTCATTCGGCTCCTGAAAGAAATCATGCAGAAAACCGGTTTGCGCACCCGGCCCTTGTTGACGCAGTCTCCATTACTCTACAGTCCGGTGCTGATCCGCAGAAGAGAAGTTTGCCTTCCCGAGAAAGCACTGGAGACCATGGATGCAACGGCTTTGGAGGCTATGTTAGCCCACGAATTAGCCCACATTGCGCGAAACGACTTTTACTGGACCTATGGTCTCACTGTCTTGCGACGATTGTTTTTTTTCCAACCGTTGCTGCGCCTGGCGATCAAAGAAATTGAGGTCACCAACGAACTGCTATGCGATCGCTGGGCTGCACAAGCTACCGGCAACCACCTGGCCCTGGCCCAATGTCTGGTGACCGTGGCAGAGTGGATCAAAGAGGACCGTCGCCCCTATGTACTGGTGGCCGGTATGTCGCTGCGAAAATCCGAACTTACAAACAGAATTTCATCATTAATAAATTTACCCGACATGAAAAAAAATCATTTTGGTCTTATGAGAGCGGGGTTCTCCTGTTTCGGTGTCTTGGTATTGGCCATCGCCGCCCTACCGGGATTCTCGCTCGAGGAACAACCGGCAAAGCTGGCCGCCAAGTTGACAGCCATTGAAGTGGAAACGCCTCCCTCTGCCGACGGTTGTGCGCTTTTACTCCGCGCCGTCAAAAACAACCGCATCGACCAGGTGCATGAATTGGTTAAGAAGAACGACCCAAATTGTGAATACCGGAAGGATGGCGAACCGAGGTCTGCCTTGAATGCAGCCGCACGTCTTGGCAACGTTGGCATTGCGAAAGTTCTACTGCAGGCCGGGGCAGATGTCGAGTTTCGGGCCACCGGCGACGAAGGAGCTTTGATGGGTGCGGCGCGATATGGACACCTCGAATTCGTTCAATTGATGATCGACAGCGGCGCCAAGGTCAACAAACAGGTTTCGGGAGATGGAACGGCCCTGATCAATGCCGTTAGGGGCGGACACTACGAAGTAGCCAAATACCTGCTCGAAAATGGTGCCGATCCCATGCAGAACTCTCCCGGAGACGAAAATCCCATCTATCATGCCAGCGTAAAGGGATCTGAGATGCTCAAGCTCGTCATGAAATACGTCAAAAGTGAATAGCACACGGATCGCCCGATCTTCTGCCTACCAATTGACGGCACGCGTCCCACAGTAGAGGACACCTTCTTTAACCATCAAGTCGAAAAGCACGTATGCTTCCCGGGGATAGATATTTCGCCAGGTAAGTCCACCATTGGTGGAACAGTGAATGCCATGGTTATTGGTGACGATCAAGGATCCATCAATCAGGGCCACCTCGTACACGTAGGAACCGGTCCGCGGCCCATAATTGGCGGCGGACCAGTTTTTACCTCCATCCGCAGACGAGTACAGATCAGCCGCAATGTACATGGCAATAATGGTGCGGTGTCGAGCTGTAGACTGGATAGCGAATGGCTTTAGTTTCCGTTGTATCCGGACAAAACATTGAGATCAACAACGGGAAAAAACAATAATTTCATCTTAGCCTGCTTATGATTTAAAAGAGGATTGATATTTTAGCCCAATAATAGTTGAAAAAATGCTGAACATCAATCCGGACATCCGCAAGGCGCATACGCTTCCCGCCCAATTCTACCGCGAACCATCTTCTTTTGAAACGGTCTCCGAAAAGGTCTTTGCCCGAACGTGGAATTTTATTTGCGACGCTCCGGAGGTGGCGGAGCCGGGACAAGTTTATCCTTTTACACTATTGGATAATGTCGTCACGGAACCGCTGGTTTTCAGCCGCGACCTGAAAGGGGAATTACACTGTCTTTCCAACGTTTGCACGCATCGTGGCAAGATCATCGTCGAAGCAGCCGGTCGGTCGCGTGGACTCACTTGCGGTTATCATGGTCGTTGTTTTCGATTAGACGGAACCTATAAAAGTATGCCCGCTTTTGAAGAAGTACTCGACTTCCCTTCTGAGAAAGACCACCTGACCAAAGTACCGCACTACGAGTGGGCCAACATGCTCTTTACGGCAATCGATCCGGCGGTGCCCTTCCCCGAGTTGATAGCGCCGATGACGGAGCGGCTAAGTTGGATGCCGCTCGACGAACTCAAGTTTGATGCGGGGCTATCACGCGACTACTACGTGCACGCCAACTGGGCCCTCTATTGCGACAATTACCTCGAAGGGTTTCACGTTCCGTTTGTACATCCGGCCTTGAACAGCGCGCTGGAACTGGAAGCTTACGATTATCAACTCTTTCCTTATTGCAATCTGCAGTTGGGCATAGCCAATGAGGGAGAACAGACTTTTGACCTTCCACCGGAAAGCCCCGACTACGGTCAGCGTGTTTTTGCTTACTATTTTTGGGTCTTCCCAAACCTGATGTTCAACTGGTATCCCTGGGGACTATCCCTCAATGTAGTGGAACCGTTGAGTTATAATAAAACTCGTATCAGGTTTCGAACCTACCTGTTTGAAGGCACAAAGCACGATCCAAGTGATCAGTACATCCACCAAACGGAGTTGGAAGATGAAGCGGTGGTTGAAAGCGTCCAGAAAGGCTTGCAATCCAGGTTTTACCATACGGGCAGGTACGCCCCAAAGATGGAGCAATGTGTGCACCACTTTCACCGGTTGATCGCTCGATTCATGGAAGCGTAACAAAAAAAGGACGATTGTCACAACATTTGAGCCGGCTCAGACGTCTTTATATTCTCAATCCCCAAACACACCAATTGCATTTCACCCCAAGAAAGCACGACTCATATTCTTAATTACCAAATTCCAAGCGGGTTTTCTTTTGATCGGATGCAGGCTTTACTGCGGTAGGGCCCTGATTATTCATTTGACAACATCAAATAATAAAACCGATTTAAATGAACAAATTACTCGTTGAAAAGGATCGCCTGGATCATTCCGACCTACAAAAGCTCGTCGACAAAGAAGTATTGGCCATTAGAATACATCCGTTTATTGACACTGCCGATCAGGAGGCTTACCTGCAGAATTTAGCCGACAGCAATCTATTCCAACGTTACTCTTGTGCTCAGGACGTCGGTGTCCATCGAATTGGGATGACACTGTTTGAAACCCAGAATGACCCTCAGATGCTGGAGGCCTACTTCAGGTCCGGAGAGCAGACCTACCAAATTCTGGATCGCCTGTTTGCGCCCTACACCAATCCGCTCAAGAAACTACAACAAGCATTTTCCGAAAGCTGGGCCAACGGCGGCCAGTTGGCCTATCTGAATGGCAAGGCAATGAATCCCGGTATACTCAGGAAATTCGATCGCGGGAATTTCGATGGCCTGCCCCCCCACCAAGATACCATCTTCAAAGATCAGGGTAGCTTTGAAGAGTCCAAATGTATTCGGGCACAGCTTGCCGCCAATCTGTACCTCCAGATACCCGAACGCGGTGGCGAGCTGGAAATCTGGAATCTTTCCTTTTCCAAGGAAGAAGAAAAGCAATATTATGTCGGGAAATACGATTTCTTGGATCGGAGTAAAATCCCACCCCCTTCCCTACGCCTCAAACCTAAAGCGGGAGAATTGATCCTTTTCCGATCCGACAATGTACACTCGGTCAGAGGCAGCATCGACTGCGAAAGAATTGCCATTTCCTGCTTTTTTGGTTACTATGGCCAAAATCAGCCCATGCGGTATTGGGCCTAGAATGTCATCCAAAGCATGAAGTTTAAAGTTATTCTGATATATTTGGCTTGAAAATGCTTTTCGCCCGGCACCACAGAAAAATGTTGCCGGTTGACTGGAACAGCCTAATCAACGAAAGATGAACTTTTACACGAAGTGCTTTACCTTATTGCTGTGCGCACCCCTGATTGGTTGTCAAGGCGAATCTACCGAAAAGGAGCCGGACAACAACCAACTGCTGGAGGAACAAAAGAATTTTGCGAACACTGGCCAAATTCCGCCGGATATGGTCTACATTCCCGGGGGTATGCTGAACATGGGCGGCGACAATGAACAGGCCGATCAGGATGAGTTTCCGAAGCATCAAGTGAAAATTTCTCCTTTTTACATCGATATTGCCGAGGTGACCAATCGCGAATTCGCCGCTTTCGTCCAGGAAACAAACTACGTAACCGTAGCCGAGCGGGCCATCGACTGGGAAGAGATGAGTAAGCAATTGCCCCCCGACGTCGTCAAGCCGCCGGATAGCTTGCTTCAGCCCGGGTCCCTGGTATTTCGCGCTACCGACGGGCCGGTACCACTGGATAATCCAGCTTATTGGTGGGCTTGGACCATCGGAGCCAATTGGCGACAACCGGAGGGCCCCGGTAG
The DNA here is from genome assembly GCA_028284395.1 of Saprospiraceae bacterium. GTDB lineage: Bacteria > Bacteroidota > Bacteroidia > Chitinophagales > Saprospiraceae > JANQRV01. The sequence goes on along the minus strand of JANQRV010000398.1, from coordinate 6,378 downwards.
CAACATCGAAGGAAAAGAAGATCATCCGGTCGTACACATTGCCTGGGAAGATGCCAACGCCTTCGCCAAATGGGCCGGCAAACGACTTCCTACCGAAGCCGAGTGGGAATGGGCAGCAAGAGGCGGCCAAGAGGATCTGATCTATCCGTGGGGAAACGACGACGTCAACGACAACCCACAACTAGCCAATTTCTGGCAGGGCATGTTTCCACACGACAACAAATTGGAAGATGGTTTTTATACGACGGCCCCGATCAAATCTTTTCCACCGAATCCGTACGGGTTGTACGACATGGCCGGCAACGTATGGGAATGGTGTTCGGACTGGTACCGACATGATTATTACGCGCTGAGTGACCGGCCGAGAAGTATGCCGGAAAACCCACGCGGGCCAACGTCCAGTTTTGATCCGCAGGAACCCACCATCCCGAAAAGGGTCATACGCGGCGGGTCTTTTCTCTGCAATGATAATTATTGTTCCGGTTATCGCGTGGCCAGAAGAATGAAGTCGAGTCCCGACTCCGGATTCAATCACACCGGATTTCGCTGTGTGCAGGACCTGGCCGGCAGCTAAAAAGAGAGGGTAAGCGTACGCGAAGACTACGTTTCAAATGAAATAATTTTGATGGCCGTCCCCCACATAAAAATAGACATATCATCCGTCAGCTCGGCAGTGATGGTCACCTTCTTTCCCTTCTTTTTCAGTTGTTCCGGCATGTTCACCGGTCGGTAATCAACGCCGTCATCTCCGACAATGCCCCAAAAACCTATGCCCAGATTCTTTCGGACGACGGTTCCAATGATGGTCTTTGTATCCATATTTGATTGTTTCATTTTCGTTAATCCAAAAGTTGTTGATTTCCCTTTGAACAACTTCTTTCTTTAAAATCGAACAGGACGGGGTTGCAAAAGGTTGAAAGTTCTGTCTCTGATGCTTTGGTGCTTTGGCCGCCCCTGGTGGTGGCTAAAAGCTCTACTTATTAAATTCGTCCTTATACAATAGCTGTTCCAGCGTATTTTGCAAAGAATGGATGATTTTCGATTGTTGGTTGATTACTTGCTTCAGGTCTCTGACTTCGTCTTTCAGTTTTTGGCGGGCATGCGGAGCATTGGGTAGAAATGGAGAAATTTTTGCCCTGACCTGCCAGATCTCCGAGACATCGGCAAGGCTCAACTGTATGGGTTCGTAGACTTCATTATCGGACACCAATTCCAATTGCTTGTCGATATTTAATTTATTCAAAATTCTCTTGATCAGGATCGAACCTTTGGTGACGACAGCATAGACGTGATTGGTCTTAATGGCATTGGCCCAGAGGGTCGGTTCGATAAAAGAACAAATTACCTTATCGCCGACCACCAGGAGGGGGTCCATGGCGTCGCCGCAAACGTCAAAAGAACGAAAGGTGCCCACCTTAAACTGGTAGTCCGGCAAGGAATAGGTCGGCAACTCTTTGATAAACCCGGGATTCATCACGGCGCTGGCGTAGGCCTCTTGCACCGGCGATGGCACGTGTACAATGCGTTCTTCACTTTGTGGATTGGTAACGATGGTGAGGACTTTGTAGTTTTTTTGCTGCTCCTCCTTCATGAACATCGGCCCCGAGCCGGTATAGATGTAAACGGGGTTGATGTTGTATTTTTCGACTGCTTTGCGCAGCAATTCAATGGTCACATCGCGCCTTCCCTTCAGTACTTCACTTAAACTCTGTGGCAAATAATTCAACGACAAGGCAAACTGACGGCTGGATCGAATTCGGTCCTCTTCTTTCAACTTATCATGACAGTTAACAAAGCGCTGAGTCACCACACTATTCATCAGGTACTGGTTGTTTATGACTAGTAAAAATAGCAAATTGTGACAAAAATCCAAGAGCCACGCTACTTCCGAGCCTTATCGGCTATCCATTACCCGGTGAAAAACCAACCCAATCTTGTCCGTAATGTAAAGTCTACGTGTACTATTTAACTCCGCAATTCCACGGTCTCAAACGTTGCCCCCTGCACTGGAATCGACTCCCAGCGAGTACTAGTAACTATTGGTAATGGCAATGAAATCATCCGCTTTCAGAGAGGCACCACCAATCAGACCGCCATCAACATCGGGTTGACTAAAGAGAGATTGTGCATTGGCGGGTTTGCAGCTGCCTCCGTACAGAATCGTGGTGGCTTGTGCAATCTCGTCGCCGTATTTCGCTGCCAGTGTATTCCGTATAAAACCATGCATTTCCTGTGCCTGATCGGGAGAAGCCGTCAAGCCCGTACCAATGGCCCAAACGGGTTCGTAGGCAATGACTATTTTTCCAAAATCTTCGGGACTCAGGTCGAAAAGAGCATTTTCGATCTGCTCGCCGACCAGCGCTTCGTGCTTACCGGCCTCGCGGACGCTGAGTTCTTCACCGACGCACACAATGGGCAGTAGATCGTGAGCCAATGCGATGGATACCTTTTCACTCACCGAGGCATCGGTCTCGCCAAAATACTTCCGCCGTTCGGAATGCCCTAAAATAACGTATTGGACTCCCAGGGATTGCAACATGGCGGGAGAAATCTCACCGGTGTATGCTCCGCCTGCAGCCTGATGACAATTTTGTGCTGCCAAAAAAAGATTGGGATGGTCCTTTATGATGGCTCCAACAGCTTGCAAATGAATGTAGGGGGTGCCCAGAATCACCGTTACGTCTCCCGCTTCCAATTTTCCGGTGATCTCTTCTGCCAGGGCGGTCCCTTCCGAAAACGTTTTATTCATTTTCCAGTTGCCGGCAACAATTTTTTTTCGAGTACTCATTCTTATAAAGGTTATTGATTTAAATTTCTACTGCTTATTAAGAAGCTGTTTAAATTCAGTATTTCAGTTTTTTAATTGGTCGTCGACTTTTTATTCCTTTCAAAGTTTCTTTTCTCCATAAAGAATCCGATCAGCAGGGCTCCGACAACCATCAAGCCGTTCCAATACCAGGCAATGGGCGAGCGGCCAACTTCCATAATGATCGGATTGTCATCGATCAAAACCTGGCTGTCGTTCCACTGCTGGACCTGCTTGCGGATCTGCCGATTGCTGGCGATGACGCCTTTGAGTTGGGTTTTTCCCCGAACGATGCAGTCTCCGCGGCTTTCGCATTCCGGGTCTAATTTCTGTGTCCAGGCCAGCAATTTCACCCGCACCTGATCCCCGGAATCGATCCGCATCATTTGCCGCTCGTCAAAAACGGGATAGAGCCACATGGGCCTCCTGTATGGCTGGTCCGGTGACAGATAGCGGTAATTGCCAGTCGACCAGGCATTCGTCACCTGGATAAAGTCGGCATCACCAATGCCCTGGCTCACAACGGTGCTCATATCGTATTGCCGGAGTTTGTGCGTACCGGCAACTCCGGAGATCAAATTATTGCATCCATTGATGAATAAGATGATGCAACCGAATAGAATTACCAATCTGTAAGCCATATTAACCTTCCATTAATTATCCGCGAAAATATTTACCATTTACAAGACCACCAAAAATCTCTATCTTTCGTTTTCAAAAAAGTGGAGTACTGGACCAAATCCATTCAACCCATTCAAATTCAAGATTTATGTTGACTCGCATTTCGTTCGCAACCCTCATCCTCGCCGTTCTGGTAAGTGGCTGTTATACCTTGAGTGGCATCAGCATCGACCCGGAAACCGACACCTACTTTGTCGCCAACTTCAAGAACAATGCACCCAGTGCATTACCGGGCCTGGAATTGCAGTTGACCGAGGCCCTCGTCGACAAACTCAACCGCGAAACGAGACTGGAATTCCGCCCCCGATCGGAAAGCCCGGACATTGAAATGATCGGCACGCTGGTCGACTTCAGAATCACTTCGGAAGCCCCGCAACCGGGTGAAGTAGTGGCCCTTAACCGCCTGACCATTGTCATCGCCCTCGAATACATCGACAACAAGAATAAACAGGATAAGGAGAAGAACTGGAAATCCAATTTTTCTCACTTCGTCAACTTTGATGCCACTGTAGATATTACCACCATCCAGGATGACCTGGTCGAAGAAATCAAGGATCAGCTCATGGAGGACATCTTTAATAAAGCGTTTACGAATTGGTAGGAGGGAAAATAATGTGTATAATTGCATTTATCTACCCTCCCCAGGCAATCCGCTCCGACCATTTTCCGTTTGTCTCTGACAGAGTTGCTGTATGTGTATCAGGTTGAAGTGTGTTTGATTAATGTATATATTTGAAAAATAATTCACCTCACAAAATAAATTCATCTATGGAAAACCGCTTGAGTTTACTACTAATTCCGGCATTCTTATTGATATGCACTTTCTCCTTTGCCCAGGAATACGGAACTGCCTCCTATTATTCTGATGATTTCGACGGGATGGAAACAGCATACGGGGTAAAATACGACAAAAACCAATTGACTGCAGCTCACAAAAGACATCCATACGGCACCTTATTGCGGGTTACTCGCGTAGATGAAAAAAAATCTGTGACTGTTAAGGTGATCGACAAAGGTCCTTGGATCAAAGGAAGAATTGTAGATCTGTCCAGAAAAGCAGCTGAAGAACTCGGCTTGATTGCAGATGGCGTCGCCGAGGTTAAAGTCGAAGTTGTAAATGCCGTGGCCCAAAAGACGCCGGCCAAAACCACTCCGGCTACTGCTCCGGCGAGACCAGCAGCCAATACCGCCAGTAAGGTTGCGGTTCAGAACACTCCGAAGTCGTATGACTTTACGGCAAAAAGTCCCGCTGCAAAAGCAACCAGCGCCGGAGCCAAGGCAGCTGCCGTTGACGCCAACAAGAAAGTTGCGGTAAAAGCGGACGGAAATGCCAAAGTGGTCCGTCAACGCTTCACCAACAATGGTCTTTATAAAATCGTTTTAATGCAGCCCGAAAAGAAAGGGTTCGGCGTTCAGGTTGCCGCTTTGGGCAGCTACGAAAACGTATTGAAGAACATTGCCAATTTACAGGCAAAATGGTTTGACAACATACTGGTGCATTCTTCCAAAGACAGTAAAGGAAAGCCCATGTATAAAGTGATCCTCGGACCATTTGATTCTGCGAAGTCGGCCAGCACTTACGGCAAAAGCCTGTCTCAGAAGCATGGGATCAAAGGATTCGTCATTGACCTGGCCAAAGCAAAATAAATTCTAGCGGTATATTATTGAGTTGCCGATAAAGTCCGGCAACTCAATATTTACCCTTACTGTACCGATACCGAACCATTAATCGGTTTGATTTCCAATAACTTTTCCCTCAGATTGACCGATTCGAAAGGAGTCGGTTTCTCCACAAACTCCACCGGCGATGTTTTACCACCTGCCGCCGGATTCGCCACAAAACAAATCTCATACATTGAAGAACCGTCCGGGAGAGAGACCCCCTTTAGAGAATCGTCTATCCAGACGCAAGTCAGTTTGCCATTAACCGTCAGCGGCAATCCGAAATCCTGTTGATCCATGTATGGCAGTTTGAAACTCTGGATGGCTTCGAACTCCAAAACACCGGGGTCCCAGCTCAAGGTGTACTGCGTGGAAAGTATGCCCTGAAAATTGGCTACTTTCAATTCCATACAAAAGGATTCGCCGGCTTTCACAGTTTTTTGCTCTGCTGCCAGCGTAATCTCACCAACAAAATTAGTGGGAGCACTGGGCTTTACACCAACATTGCTGGATTGTGTAGAGACTGGCGTAGCTTGTTGTTCCTGGGTCGAGTTATGGGTAGTGGAGACATCATTTTGGCAGGACCAAACAAACAAGAAGAGCATTAAGTACATCGGTTTTTTCATGCTTAGATTTATTTTTAGTTGCAAATACTTCCGGCGCAAAAGTACGTAATTCAAAAAAAATCCCGCAGGGGAATGACATCCGCTGCGGGTCCTTGGTCTGTAAAACCTACTTATTTGAAAAAGTGTGCTTCTCTCGGTTAGTTGTTCTTTTTACGTCTGATGCTGCGGCTGGCTGCATTTTGACGAGCGTGCAAACCGGCGCGCTCTCTCTTCGTGACGACACCGTCGGCTTTGGCAGCCCTTTTGGAACGGTTGATGCGTTTTTGCTGTTTGCCGATTTTATAAACTTCTCCTTTAGTGAGCGAGCCATTTTTCACCCCGTGCTTAACTCTTTTACCTTGTCTGACCTGGCGTTTTTTCACTCCCGGTGTTGCTGTTTGAGCGCTTAAAGTAACTGTGAATCCAATTAGGAAGAGGCTGAACAAGAACGTTTTGATTTTCATAATGAAGAATTTTGATTATTAGATTATTCTAAAATAATTTGTATGGCTAAAAAAGCGCCTCTTAATTATGCTCTACGTTATCAAAAAGCTTGCAGCCACAGAGGATGCGACGTTTTTGAATGCCTTGATCAAAATTAAAATCCATCCTTTTTAGCTCATA
>JANQRV010000485.1 GCA_028284395.1 Saprospiraceae bacterium | reverse complement strand
GGATACGATGTAACTCTTGTGAATGCGGACAAAATAGTCGGGCAATGAGCCTTCGAGACTGCTAAGGGTCTGGCGGCTTAATATCTTCTTGTTGGCGGTGTGATACACGACGTAATTTTCGTCTCGTTCGAGATAGATGACCTCACTGGCCTGCAATTTGTGAATGGTCGTCCCGCTCTTGATGAAAATCAGGTCCACAACTGCCTCATTGCCGGCGTTTACGTTGTAATCAGGGTCTTTTAACAATCTTCGGCAGGCCTTTGAAAATCTGTGAAATGGAATGGGTTTAAGCAGGTAGTCAACCGCTTCCAAATCGAAACCTTTGATGGCATATTCCGAGTAGGCGGTTGTGAAAATGACCTTGGGCCGATGAGTGAGTTTGGCATAAAACTCAATACCCGTTAAATTCGGCATATTAATGTCTAGGAAAATGACGTCAATTGACTTTTCCGCAATCTGGTCTAATGCAAAAAACGGATCCCGGGCTTGACCGACCAGGTGTATCCAAGGAATGCGCTCAATATAATTTTGTAATAATTGTAGTGCTTTGACTTCGTCGTCGACCAAATAAGCATGAAGCATCATCGCAAGGTGATTTCTAAGGTGGATAGGAAGAATCCGTGCTGGGTTCCAGTTGTCAAATGGTGCTGATCGGGATACAGTAGTGTCAGTCTTTTCTGAACGTTGTTTAGACCAATGCCGGGCTTATCTATTGCCTCGCGGTGATCTTCCTGCAGGGTATTGGTTACGTTGAAGCAGAGTTTGTCTGCCATTACTTCGAGGTCAATGCTGACCATGCTGCTTCGACCCGGGCGGACCCCGTGTTTAAAGGCGTTTTCGACAATGGGTAGCAATAAAACCGGAGCAATCTGTAGATGTTGAAGCTCGCCCTTGGTCTTAAAAACGACGGTAATATCGTCGTCCTCATCTAAACGCCATTGTTGCATTCCGATGTATTGTTGTAACAGTTCAATTTCTTTGGTGAGCGCTACTTTCTGGGCATTGCTGTCGTAGGTCAAATAGCGCATGATCCCGGAAAGGTTTTCGAGTCCACCGGCCAGGTCGAAATATTCTTTTTGGATGGCCATGCTGTACAAGTTATTTAAGGAGTTGAATAGGAAATGTGGATTGACCTGGGTCTTCAGGAAGGCCAATTCGGTGGCTAATTGCAGGCGCTGCAATTGATGTTGTTCGCGTTCCTGAATCAAATACAACTTAAAAAAGCGTATCATGGAAGCCATGCCAATCATGGCTACCAGCAAAAAGGCGTTCCGGACAATCGGAACCTCGTTGAAGAAATGGTATTCCAGCCCGGTGTCTTTCATCAATTTGATGATGAAGGGGGTGCCGATTACCAATCGGTCAGCGATAATCGTGACTAGCAGCGTAGCGAGGAAAAGAGCGGTAAATGGTCCGTACCGCTTCCGTTTGATTAGGAACTGAGGAATCAAAAAATACAATACGAAATAAGTTGATGCCCCAATTACCGGCAGCCTGATTAGATTAAAGATGATAAAAGTGAAGATGAATTCTCCGTTGCACGGATCGTAGATGGTACTTGTCCAGACCACCATCACTGCCCAGAAAAGCAGGTGCCACATGATTCTTTTACTGTCCATTTCACAAAGTTAGTTGATCGCCTAAAATCTTGGTCTCCTCAATAAGGGCATTGGGGTGCATTTTTCGACCATTCACGTCATTTTTTCCGATTGCACTACTGAATTGGCTACTTTTTGAGGCAAAAATAGTGCTATATGAATCTCACATTGGTTAAAGGATGTCTGGTATGTGCGGTGGCAATTTCCATTGACTACGATGTTTGTGGTCAAACCGAATTTCAAGACAACAGTAGTTACCAGCTATCTATTCAGCAAATTCAGAACAATCTCAAAATTGATGGCATACTGGATGAAGAAGTCTGGCAAGAGGCGGAGGTTGCGACCAATTTTTGGCTACAGGCTCCCATTGATGGAGAAAGGGCACGGCAAAAAACAGAAGTTCGGATGAGTTACAACGACCGCTTTGTCTACGTGGCGGCAAAATGTTATGACGACCCTAATTACGTAATACAGACCCTTAAGCGGGACAAGTTTGGTGAAAGTGACGAATTTACGCTCTTGATTGATCCGGTGGGCCAGCAAACGAACGGTTTTGCATTTATGGTCAATGCATGGGGGGCTCAAAGCGAGGCCTTGTTGTCTCCCAGTAGTGCAGGATTGGCCGGTAGTAACATCGACGAAAGTTGGGATAATAAATGGTTTGTCGCCGTCCAACAGGCTTCTGATCATTGGACTGCAGAATTTGCCATTCCTTTCAAGACACTTCGGTATAAAACGAGCATTGAGAATTGGAACATCAATTTTGTTCGAACCGAACCCGGCAGCAACGAAATACATGTTTGGGCGCCGGTGCCGCGACAGTTCAACGCTTTTGACCTCGGTTATTTTGGTCGATTGACATGGGATCAGGCTCCGCAGAAGATTGGCGGCAATGTCTCTTTGATTCCATACGTCACTACTTCTCTATCGCAACAACACCAGCCGGAATCGATCTCCGGCACGGAACTGGATGCGGGGGCCGACGCCAAGATCGCCATTTCACCTACTTTAAACCTGGATTTGACCTACAATCCGGATTTTTCACAAGTTGAAGTGGATGTACAAGTGACCAATTTAACTCGCTTCAATATCTTTTTTCCCGAACGCCGTCAGTTTTTTATTGAGAACAGCGATGTATTTGTCGAATTCGGCCAGTTTGCCGATCGACCCTTTTATTCTCGTCGCATCGGACTGGATGATTTCGGACGAATGGTACCCATCCTTTACGGGGCGCGACTGAGCGGAAATGTCAATGATAAGTTGCGCATCGGTGCCTTTAATATGCATTCAAAGGGAGACGACCAGCGGATGGGGCAGAATTACAGTACCGTCACTTTTCAACATCGTTTCTGGAAACGGTCATCGGTTAAAGGACTGGTACTCAACCGACAGGCGTTTGATGGATCAGAATTGGTGGAAGGAAATTTCGGACGCAACTGGGGCGGAGAACTCAATTTAAGTACACCCGACGGTAAATGGCAGGCCAACGGAGGTTTTATCCAGTCCGTAAAAGAGGGATTCAATCACAAGAATCACCACCTGTACGGACGCTTCAACTACAATGGCCAGTTGTTTCGCACCTTTTTAGCTGTCCAGCATTTGGGCGAGCACTACTTTGCGGATATGGGCTTTACCGGTCGCCTCGTCAATTTTGACCCCGAAGCCAATGAAATTGTGAGAGTCGGATATACACAAGTTAGCAACATGCTGAATTATTACATTTATCCGAAGGCGTCGAAACGCGTGAATTTCCATTGGTCCGGGCTGGAGAATTTTGTCTACGTCAATTCAGATGGTAGCCTGAATGAATGGTATACTCGATTGCGTCACTTTATCTTTTTTAAAAACACCAGTCAACTGCGCTTTCGGCTCAACAATAATTACGTAGATCTGCTCTTCCCGTTTGCATTGACGGATACACCGTTGCCTGCCGAATCCTACAGTATGGCGGAGTTCAACGTTCAGTTTAACACGGACCTTCGGAAGCGGCTGAACACCGAGATGTTCATGGTGTACGGACAATTCTACGGTGGAACGAAGCTCACATACCGGGGCGAACTCGCATTTCGCACTCAGCCCTGGGGTAATTTTGCCCTCGGATTAGAACGCAACGACATTTGGTTACCGAATCCCTATGGGAGCCTTTCCCTGACGTTGGCGACGGCTCGGGCGGAGATCAATTTTGCCACCAACCTCTTTTGGACCACTTTTGTCCAATACAATACCCAGGCCGACAATTTCAACATCAACAGTCGATTCCAATGGCGGTTTGCTCCAATGTCCGATCTCTATCTGGTTTACACGGACAATTATCGGGTAGCGGGCATTTTCGGCCCTAAGGATCGTTCCCTCGTCTTAAAGTTCAACTATTGGATCACGCTTTAGGTAATGCTCAAACTCGGAATTTCCCACCCATAACCTATGAATCTTTTCAATAAGTGTTATTAGATATGTTCAAAGTGAATGTTCCCGATAGCAAGAGTGAAGATGTAGCTTTGCCGAAAAACTTATGATAGAAACCAAACATCTCAATTTGGTAGTAGCTATTGGTCAATACGGGTCCTTAAACAAAGCTTCCAAAGCCCTAAATTTAACTCAGTCGGCGCTTAGTCACCAATTAAAGACTTTTGAAGAGTATCTGGGAGTAGCATTGTTTGAGCGAACGGGAAACCAACTGTATTTTACCGAGGCAGGTCAGGAGTTGAAAAAAAGAGGAGAACTGATTATTAGGGAATTGAACAATTTGGAACGAAAGATCCTGGAAATTAAAGAACATCAGCTACAACGCTATATTCACGGTTATAGTGAAAAGGAGGCGCAGCGGCTTAAGGACCAGGCCAAATCTATTGCAGAGTATCTGCACTTCGACTCGCAGTGGCAGCCCGGGACCCGAATTCTTGAAGTTGGATGTGGTGTTGGGGCACAAACAGCGATCATCGCCGAGAAAAATGAGCAGTGTCAATTCGTGGCCATTGATATTTCCCAGGAATCCCTTGATAAGGCAAAGCACCGAATGGACGAATTGGGCCTAAAAAATATCGAATTCAAATTGCAAGACCTGAGCAAGGTAAATCGAAAAACAGATGGATGGTACGATCATGTATTCGCGTGCTTCATCCTGGAACATCTCAGCAATCCAAGAGAGGTATTAAGGCATTTGAAATCCGTCGTCAAGCCGGGAGGAACCATTACTGTCATCGAGGGTGACCACGATTCCACCTTTTTCTATCCGGAAAATGCTTATGCTCGGAAAGTGATTAACGCTCAGGTCCAGTTACAAACCAAAAAGGGAGGAAATGCCAACATCGGCAGGGAGATCTATCCATTGTTGAAAGAGACGGGATTTCGAATGATAGAGGTAAGTCCAAGGCAGATCTATGTCGATCACAGTAAACCAGCCTTAGTAAAGGGGTTTATCTTGGATACCTTTACTGCCATGATGGAGGGCGTCGCCGAAGAAATCTTAAAGACCGGATTGCTTTCAAAATCGGAATATGAATTGGGGATTGCTGGACTGAAGAGGACAGCAGAAATCGATGGAGTGTTTAGTTATACTTTTTTCAAGGGAACTGCCATTGCGTGAATCGAAAGCAATTGAAATCCATTGGGATAAGAAGAGGGGCAGGCAACTAAATGCCTGCCTCACACTTAATGACTTTGCTATTACTCCATGATTATTGCTGCCGACAGAACAGATAGGAGAAATTGCAGGATACGTTGATCACCTGCTTACCTAAAATTTTCCTTGTATCTATTATTTTACTTTATTCATCATGAGTTGCCGCGATTCTGATTTGAGCGTTAGATATTTCTTCCATTGACCTTCAGTCAGAATAGATTTGAAGACCAGTTCCTTTTTGGAATTGATTTTCATGGCTTTGCGGTAGGTAATTAGCATGCCCAGATTTTGGTCCAGGACCTCTTTTTGAATTACCCGGGCGTAATGGAGATTCAGGGAATCTACCAGGGGCAATTGGAGTGAATCGAGTTCGAGGGTTTCTTTCATCTTGAGGGTGATCTTGTTGGATCGCTCTTCCGGAGTACCGGGATTGGTGAGCGTTTGAGCAATGGCATGAGAATAGGTGGCCAGACAAAGCAGGCAAAAGAAAATGGTTTTCATCTTAATGATTTTAGATATGTGAAATGTTAATCAATTCCAGGCCGATGATTAAAGAATAGGCAGCGTCTCGTCCCATCCAGGTAACGAGCACAAAGAAAGACAGAAATCATCTGTCTTGCCATATAATTCAACCAGCGGTTGGATCTGAACAACCAACTGATAGCAAGTACGTCTTTTACCATTCATGGGGCACGATGTGCCATTCGTTGAAAGAAGATATAGATGATTAGTTGCTTTAGGAAAGGGCAAGTCATCGCCCGGATTTTTTAACACTAAATGTCAATGAAGACACGTAATTTTCTTTTGGTTTACGCAACGATATTGCATAAAATTATTACTTTGCAACTTGGTTACAATTTCTTAACAGCACCCAAAATTATGAATAAATTCTACGTTGCCTTTTTGTCATTGCTATTGCCCATCGTTGGGTATGCCCAACTAAGTAACATTACACAAGTTACCTTAAATTTTACACCATCCAGCGGCCCGGTAGTTACCGCTACGGCAACTGATGCCGGTAACGGTTTGGTGGTAGATGGAGCAATTACACTGTTGGAAAGCACCGAATACACACTGGCCATTGTGCTCAATAACGGGAGTACGGATATTACTAGTGAAGTAAGCAACAATGCAGAGAATCTTCAATTCTTCTTTGATGCCAGCGAGGATCTGTTCGAGGGCGATGTTTCATATGAGGACCAGGATGCCAATACTTTGCCCATCGGTTTGTCTACCACCTGGGTTGGTGGTTGTGTGGAGGACAGTGAGCTAACTGGTTCTTTTCGCGTTTTATTGAGTGATTTGACTGGCGCAAAATCCATGAATTCAATGCTCGGTGACGGAACTAGTATATTCGATCTATCCTGGGATATTTCTATCGTCGACGATGCTTCGGCTCCCGAATGTGAGAATGAAGAGGAAGTAATCGACCGGGTTACGTTGACCTTTACACCTACCGAAGGAGGAGATGCGATTGTCGCGGTTGCTACGGATCCTGATGGCCCCGGCCCCATGGATTTGATGGCGGGAGACATTGCCTTGATGGAGAGTACGGA
>JANQRV010000454.1 GCA_028284395.1 Saprospiraceae bacterium | reverse complement strand
ATCTTCTTAAACAGGGTAATCGGACGAATCATCCCGGGTCGAAAAAGCAGCAGCACATCCCACAAAAAAAGCCACCGGGCTCTCTTCAACCCAACCGCTTCCACCCGCCGGTCCAAAAGCTCCAACAGGTCTCCCTCTACATCGGGATGGTACTCCGGTTTACAGAACCATTTAAGGAACCGCAACGAAAATTTCGATGGCAAAAAATCACCCATAGTCTTCACAGGTTTAAGACAAATTGTGGGAGGGCATTCCAAAGCTCATTCCGCGTTTGTCGGGTGTATTCAATGGCCCTCTTTCCGTATGGAGTAATGGTAAAAAAGAGCTTGGGGCGGCCCCGGCGCGGCAGAGAGCTCTCCCCGTGCGAGGATTCTAACCACCCCTTATTCTCTAATCTCCTCAAGGTGATTTGCAGCGCACCAACACTCACCTGGCGATTCAGTCGCTCTTCTATTTCGTCCTTGATCGTAACCCCGTAGGCGTTGCCGTGCAGTATGCCGACAGTGAGCAAGACCAACTCTTCAAATTCTCCGATTTTAAAGTTTTCCATTCTTAATACTATAATGTAGTATTTACGAAGCTAAGCAAAAGTTTCGATTAATACAACTTTGTAGTATTACAAGATCTCATTAATGTTTCTTGACATTAGATATGAAGATGCATTTGCATTTGTCCAAACAAATCAATCGGATCGATATCAGATACTAGCTATCGCTGTATTCACTTTGGGGCTATTAGGGATGGCTGTACTTACGTTAGGAGCCGGACATCAAGAGTTCGAAATGTACTGCTTTAAAAACCGACGCGCTTGCGCCAATTGTTCCCGTACCGTATTGATGGAAATCTGCATTTTTTGGGCGATGTCTTTATTATTCAGGCCCTCGTAATAACGAAGTTTAAATATCTTTTTTCTTTTGGGAGGGAGGTCTTCGATTGCTTTTTGGAGGGCTTCGAGGGCTTCTTTCTCCATAAATATCGTCTCGCCATTTTCGTGGTGGGAATCCATCACTGTTGCCAGGTAATGAGCGATCAAGGTTTTGTTTCGGGAAATCTTTTTCAGGTAGTTATAGGCGATGTCTTTACCAATTTTGAATAGAAGGGGCGTAAACGGTTGATCGGGAACGATAAGATGCCTTTTTTGCCACACAACAATGAATACGTCTGCGGTGGCTTCTTGCGCAAGGGTCTTTTGTCGTAGAAATTTAAAACAATAACGGTAAATTAGGGCATGATATTCATCATAGATCCAACGGAAACTAGTCCTATCTCCGTTCTTTAATCCTTTTAAATGCCGATATTTCAACGACTCATGCAAAGTATGATGATGGTACTTGGGAAAATCCTTTCTCTACATAAATGGACAAACTCCTGGTCTATTTGTTCGTGCTATCGCCAAAAAACACCGCCTCAAGGGGATTTCCCGGGAGTCGAAAAAAATTTTAAATACTTCGCGTGGTGACTAGTCTTTTTCCCATTTCCAATTGGTAGCACTAAATGTAGGAAGTTCACTAATGCTAATTTCAAGAATGGCTAAAACAACGAAAGAGCTACTGATTCAAAAACTTTTTTCGGACCAATGTACCAAGGAAGAACTGCGGCAATTACTGCGGATGATTAAAAAGGATCCCTCGGAAACCGGGCCGGAGATCATGATGAAACTGTTTCAACAACTCGGTGATGCTGCGCCACTGGAGGCAGAAACTTCAAACGAAATTTTTGAGCGCATAGACCAACAAACCTCCTCCCCAACCGCACATTCCACCGATAAAAGTAAGTACCGAAGGCTTTGGGGACGCATCGCCCGCGTTGCAGCCGTTTTCGTTTTTTTGGCAATATGCATTCGGGGGATACAGGAATTTAGGAAAATCGAAGAGGTACAACAATTTACGGGCTACGGCGAAGTCAAGGAAATCGTTTTGCCGGATGGTTCGAAGGTCTTACTTAATGGCAACTCTTCCTTGACCTACCAATGGACTAAAAGAAGAAATGACCCCAGGAGCGTAATACTGGAGGGAGAAGCCTATTTCGATGTCAGGACCATGCCGGATTCCTCCGCTAAATTTCTAGTAATGACCAATGATCTTACGGTGGAAGTGCTCGGTACGGTTTTCAATGTCAATACCCGGCAAATGGAGACCAGTGTTTTCTTAAAGGAAGGGAACGTAAAAGTGAGTTTAGATCACCAGGCGGAAAGATCCGTGTATCTGGAACCGGGGGAAGTTTTACAGTATTCTGCTACCGACGACAAGTACCTTGGACCAACCAAGATCGACCACGAGCTTGCCACTTCATGGCGCCGTGGCAATCTGAAATTCAAGGATGTACCATTGCGAGAAATCTTAGATCAATTGTCCCAGGCGCATAAACTGGAATTTGTGATCAAGGATGCGGAGTTGGCCCAAACGGAATTTACCCTCTCCTTACCAACGGAAGATATGGAAATCACCATGTCAATTTTGAGTAAGCTGGTCGGCTTTTCTCTGCATAAAGATGAGGAACGCTACATCATCGACAAAATGGCGAATGAAAGAGAATAACCGCCGGTATTCACAAGCGGCTATTCTACTGATTAATATTTAGATTAAAAACATCACAACATTATGAAATTTTACTTACCTAACAAAAAGGTGAGGGGGATCTTCGTATTCATCTGCCTGCTGAACCTCCCTCTTTTTGGCCACGAAACCCTGACTGATGAAGAGCCGGTCAATTTTCAAGAACGTCCCCTTGCGGAAGTATTACTGGAAATGGAAGAAAAATACCAGGTATTTTTCAACTACCAGTCAAAACTCATCAAAGACAAAACGGTAGACTTCAATTTTGATACGGCGGAAAAGGTGGAGAACGCTCTCGGGCGTTTGCTACAGGATACTGGTTTGAGGTACGAGCTGGTTACAGAAAAGTACATCATTCTGTATGAAGATACCCGACGGGGCAACAAAGGGGCCAAGAAAGTACGCAAGCGGATCCGCCAGATAAATAAGCTGGAGCGGACGGGCAGAATCAGTATACAGCGAAACCAACCCGACGGAGAAGTGAGAGCGAAAGACATTCTCGATGCGGTGAGCCGGTTTCAACAGGATAAGACAATATCCGGTACCGTTACCGATGAGGAAGGTTTGCCTTTGGTAGGGGCGACGCTGCTGGCTAAAGGTAGTTCGATCGGAACGATCACCGATATCGAAGGAAACTATCAAATGACCGTACCGGATGAAGTGCAGGTCCTCGTGGTTTCCTACCTGGGCTATACTACCCTCGAGGTGCCGATTAACAACCAGACGGTCGTCGATGTAATACTACGCAAGGATTTTGCCCAATTGGAAGAAGTTGTCGTGGTGGGCTACGGGACCCAGCGAAGGAGAGATGTGACCGGTGCAATTTCGACCATCAAAACGGAGGATGTACAACGCGCAGTTACGGCTTCCGCGGAGGAGCTTTTCCAGGGACGGATCTCGGGAGTCTCCGTTAGTCAGTCTTCCAACGCCCCCGGTGGAGGGATTACCGTTAGAGTGAGGGGAACCAGCTCCATCTCCGGCGGGAATGATCCGCTCTATGTAATCGATGGTGTTCCAATTGCCAATTCCGATCAACAGTCTTTGAGAAATTCGGGCCTGCGTTTTGCTGCCGGAAATAATTTGAGTCCGCTGGCCCTGCTGAATCCCCAGGATATCGAGTCGATCGAAGTACTGAAAGACGCTTCGGCAACGGCTATTTACGGTGCGCGTGGCGCCAATGGTGTGGTGCTCATTACCACCAAAAAAGGCAAGGCTGGTGATTCAAAGGTAGAAGTATCTACTTCTTTTGGGTTGCAGGAAGTAAGCCGAATTCCGGATCTGTTGAATGCCGGGCAGTTTGTAGCGCTAAATGATGAAGCCCGGCAGAACGATAATAGAGACCTGGTTTTCAATGGGAATGTACCACCATTCGATACCGACTGGCAGGATGAACTGTTTCGTACGGCCGCCGTACAAAATCATAGCCTGGGTTTCAGGGGAGGAAAGGATGCGACGACGTATGCCCTGTCATTTGGGTATTTCAACCAGGAAGGAGCGGTCATTGGTACCGGCCTCGAACGCTATTCGGCGCGTCTGAATCTCGAAAACCAAGTCAATTCCTGGTTAAGGATTGGGATCAACGGGAATTTCACCCGCGTCATTCAGGACAACTCCGACGTCAGTGGCAACAACTCCGTTATTCGCACCGTCAATGAAATGGTGCCCATCGCTCCGGTGCGCTTGGGCAACGAGTGGTTTGCCAATGCCGATATGATCGTTGAAGATTACCAGTTTGGATTGGAGGCCGCCAACATCAGTTCCAGGTCAAATCCGATATTTAGTTCCGATATCATTAAAAACCGGGGACAAGACGATCGGGTGCTAGGATCGGTTTTTGGCGAAATCAGTTTTACCGATAATTTGAAATTTCGTACGACCGTCGGGACGGACATCGTTAACGGTCGCCTGTTCTATTTTGTACCGACTACGGCGGTCACTACCAACGCGGCGCTCAACCGGTATTATAATTCAACCCATTGGTCGGTGCAAAACCAATTGACTTATCAAACGAATTTAGGACAGCACGGCATTACGGCCACCGTCGTTCAATCGTCGGAGCGCTATCGCTATGACCGGATCGAAACCCTGGCCGAAAACATTAGTGACGGTACCGAAAACTTCAATTACGATGGCGATACTCGCCTGACCAACGACAAGTTTCCCACGGCGGAAAACTGGTCGATTGCTTCTTTTCTGGGTAGAATAAATTACGACTACGGCGGTAAATATTTATTGAGTGCTTCATTCCGGTACGATGGTTCCTCTCGTTTCGGTGAGGATCGACGCTGGGGCTTCTTTCCGGCAGTTTCGGCGGGCTGGATAATCAGCCAGGAAGACTTTTTCAAGTTCAAGCCCGTCACTTTTTTGAAGTTCCGTGCGGGATGGGGCGTGAATGGCAGTCAGGACATCGACGCTTTTCTCTACGAATCGCTGATCCGGGGTACCAGGGCGGTGATCTCCAATAACCTGTTCGCAGGTGTCGAACCCGCCAACATACCCAATCCGGAATTAGGGTGGGAAAGTACGCGCCAGCTCAATTTTGGCTTGGATGCCGGTCTGTTTGACGATCGCATCACGCTTGCCTTCAATGTCTATGATAAATTGACCACCGACCTGCTGTTCAACACCAACCTGCCGTTGACCAGTGGCCACAGTAATATTGTGCTGAACATCGGCGAGGTCAGCAACCGCGGTTGGGAAGTCGAGCTCGGCGCCTACGTACTTCGCGGCAAATTTAATTGGGAGACCTCCATCAATTATTCTTTAAACAACAATAACATCGAGCAACTGGATGGCATCGTGGACGAGGTGATCCAAAACAACTCCGTCCTGCGTCCCGGTCTGCCACTGAATACGATTTTTGGTTACCAGACGAATGGACTTTGGCAAACCGCGGATGATATTCCGAGCGGGCCCATGCCCGGGGCACAGCCGGGAGATCGCAGATTTGTCGACATCAACAATGATAATGTGATCAATGCTGACGATCGCGTTGTCCTGGGCTCCTCGATTCCCGAGTCTACGTATGGCATCAACAATACCTTTAGTTACAAAGGGTTTCAACTCAATGTATTTCTGCAAGGGTTGGGAGGACTTCGCAAGTTCAATGGACTGCTCGCGGCAGTGGAAAATACCACCGGTACGGAAAATGCCTCGACCCGGGTTTTGGATCGCTGGACGCCAACGAATAACGATACCCAAATTCAGCGCGCTACCCAAGCCGGCCGCCAGAACGTTCCACCCAATGCAAACATCAACTCTTATTTTGTGGAAGACGCTTCTTTCTGGAGATTGAAGAATGTTACCCTCGCTTACAGCTTGCCACAATCCTTCTTGGGAAGGCTGCCTATTTCTTCGGCAAGGCTGGCCTTGACGGGGCAGAACCTGGCCACCTTTACCAATTTCACGATTGCCGACCCGGAAGCGGGACAAAATGAAGGTGCTTTCCCTCTGGTGCGCTCCTTTACCCTGGCGTTAAATGTCGGGTTCTAAGTGTTTCGAGAACCCAACGAGAGAATTTATTATTGAGTTTAAAATCATTCAGTTATGGCAATAATATTGAAAAAAAACATCGCGTTTCCCATCCTGTTGATAATCCTCCTTGCGGGTGCTTTTTCTTGTGAAGACTTTTTGGATGAAGCCCCCCTGAGTCAATTGACCGTAGATCAGACCTACAATACCGATGATGACTTGGAACAAGCAGTTGCGGGCATCTACGCCAATTTGTCCAGCTTTGGGATGTACCGCAGAAATCGGCTCCAGTATTTTTTAGAATTGCGGACCGATGCAATGACTTTGGGCACTACGCGCCGACAGGGCGAACGTTTGGAAGCGGCCACCTATAATTACAATGCTGCCAATGGATTTATTCAGAGCATGTGGGACACCCATTACAACGGCATTAACAATGCCAATGTGCTCATTGAAAAGGTCCCCGAAGCCAATGCTGCTACTGAATTTGGTAGAAACCGGGCGCTTGCGGAAGCTCATTTTCTGCGGGCCTTCTTCTATTTTAATCTGGTGCGGCTTTGGGGAGAAGTGCCGCTGATCTTAGAATCCCCGCGAACCTATGATCAAACGAGAGAAGCTACCAGGACGCCGGTAGAGGCCATTTATGAACAAATCATTTTGGATGCCCGTACTGCGGCCGGCGAGGTAGACAGTAAAATTGTCCTCCCCGTTAACACGAACAACAATGGCCGGCTGACACTCAGTGCTGCCCATACTTTTTTGTCTGAAGTATACCTGACGCTGGAGCTTTACTCGGAATCCGCTGAATACGCCAAAAAAGTGATCGATAGCGGCCAACATGCACTATGGGAAAATTACGGCGACGCTTTCGATCCCTTTAAGCAATATGATGCCAATACGGCTCCCAACGCCGAAAGCGTTTTTGAAATCAAGTTTTACCAGGAAATCGACCCAGGCAGCCGGTTTGCAGCTGAGGCCTGGCCCCGGGGACTCGTTTTTCCCTATGCTGCCCAGGCAAGACGAGTGGGCGACGGCTTCATGGAAGTGCACGAAAGCACCTACAATCGGCTGGATGACAACGACGCCCGTAAACAGTATTTGTTTCCCACAACCTATGCGTTGGGCACCGGCAATGATGCCATTTTGGTTCCGGATGAAGATACCATAAAAGGGGGGCCCTACGATGGGTTGGCCTTCAACCGGGAGCCACCTTATTTCTGCATAAAATATCCGCTGCTCGATCCGCTCCTGCGTTTTGGATGGGCCCAAAACCCCTGGCCGGTCTACCGTTACGCCGATGTTTTATTGTACTACGTAGAAGCTATGAATGAACAAGGTTTGGCAGATCAAACGGTATTGGACCAAACCATCAACCTTACGAGGGCCCGCGGCGGACTGGATCCCCTGGCCGGATTGGGGCAAGAGGAATTAAGGCAAGCCATCCGGGATGAGCGCTTCATCGAGTTTTTCTATGAGGGCGAACGCTTTTTTGACTTGGTCCGCTGGGATCAATTGGAAGAAGTCGTCAATAACCGGGATTTTGGTTACAGTAATCCCGTGGTCATCAATGAGAACTTTCGGCTTTTGCCGCTTCCTCAGCGGGAGTTTGATGCCAATCCCAATCTGGGACAGAATAATCCGCCCTGGAATTAGGGTTTACTCTTTTTCGCAGAGTAACTTAGAACTTCGTTTGGAATTCCCTTGCTTGGACAGAAGGTCTACCTAGCGTCCAGCAAGGGAACTCTTCATTTTTATGGGAATTGACTATAAGCACTGCTCCAATATGGCCCTAACCTAAAGTCCTTGCCAACGTGCTCGCAGAGCTATCAGATGTGTCTCCCCAAAAAAAACAAGCCTCGAAATCCGGTCGAGCGTTTGTGAGATTCTAGTTACACCATGTCGGTTTTTGTTATATTCGGGAGTAAAAGTTCCCGATGAAAAAAGAACGTGTTACGCTACTTTTTTTTATTCTCCTTCTTTGCTCTTTTCGATCAAATGCTCAAATAGATAGCACCTCGGCGCTAAAGATAGATAGCCTCTTTACAAAATGGAATATACCCAATCATCCGGGGGGTGCTGTAGCAGTCATGAGTGCCAATAAAATTATATTTTCCAAAGCTTATGGCCTGGCCTCCTTGGAGTATTTGGTCCCCAATTCGACCGGAACCATTTTTAATACGGGGTCGGTCTCCAAACAATTTACCGCTATGGGAATTGTACGTTTGGAAGAGCAAGGTAAATTATCCTTTGATGATGACATTCGTAAGTATGTCGTTGAACTACCGGACTTTGGAGAAACCATAACAATCAGACATTTACTACATCATACGAGTGGGTTAAGGAGCCTGCATGCACTCTTTAGACTAGCCGGTTGGAGAAATGACGATTCACGAACCAATAAGGACCTCAACCGATTCATTTTAAAACAAAAGGAACTCAACTTCAAACCTGGTTCAGAGTTTTTATACTGCAACACGGGGTATATGCTAATGGTCAACATCATTGAGCAGGTCACCGGGGAGCCATTCAAGGACTGGATGAAAAAAAACATTTTTGATGAATTGGATATGCCCCAAACCTACGTGGAAGATAAGTATAGCCGCGTGGTGGCGAACAATGCAACTTCGTATTATGGACGGGATAAATTTGAAAGAGCCGTTGAGTATTGGGGCTATGTAGGATCCGGTAATATGCATTCTACTACTGGTGATTTACTAACTTGGCTTTCCAATTTTAATACTCCGAAAATCGGTTGGGAATCGTCTTTCAAAAAAATGCTGACGGTAGATGCTCTAAATGACGGAAAGGTAAATAATTATGCTTTTGGTGTAATTGTGGATGAACATTTGGGAAGCAAGAGAATTCAACATGGCGGTGCAATCGGTGGTTTCCGAGCCTTTGTGGCCTCCTATCCCGACGACAATTTAAATATTGTGGTACTTACGAACTTTTCGGCGGGAAACCCCGGGGGAAAATCAGATCAAATAGCTGACATAATTTTGGGGGGAAAGGCCTTCGTTCAGAGCCAACCGGAGGAAATTAAGTCGATTGATCTATCAAATGAAGATCTGAAAAAATTCGAAGGATCGTTTTGGAACAATCGCCAAAAGTATAGCCGTAAAATCTACCTCAGGAATGACACCCTCAGATATTCAAGAAGTGCGGTGAACGAAAGTCCACTCGTTCCAATTAAAGAGAACGAATTCAAAATGCTTAATGCCTCTAATATTCTAAAGGTCGAATTTGAGGGCGACAAGATGATTGTCTCCAGTAATTCATTGTCTCCGGCCATTTTTGATAAAGTAAAAGATAAAGAGCTTAAAGAACAGGAACTTTCAGAGTATGCGGGAAAATTCTACAGTGTAGAAGTAGAATCAACCTATACCATTTCTGTTGATAAAGGTCAAATGAGCATTTACCACCCGAGGCACGGAGCATTTCCATTGAAGGTTCTATATCCGGACATTTTATCGGGCTGGCCAATCGGTATTATTCAAATTAAGCGGAATTCCAACAATCGAGTGCTTGGAATCTTAATTTCAAATGGGCGGGTAAGAAATGCCTGGTTTGAAAAACAATCCGGAAACAAAAGCAGAAAATGAAAAATTGCGCCGTCGTCTAATTGGGTAAAATCAATAACCGGGGAATCAGACGCCCCTCGCGGTCCATCATCGCCATGTTGTTTTGCCGTACGCCATTTACAAAATGGAAGTCGCCGGCAATTAAAATATGCCCGTTTTCCATTTCCAGAGCGGCTGAGACCTCTCCGGCATTGGTGAGCATCGGGTTGAAGTCGAGATCGAAATCCTAGGCAGGCAACGCGCTGCAAATTAGAGCGAACAGGGGCACAAATATCTTTAACATTCGGGGAAATCTTTTTCATTTTTAACTAAGTCAACAAGTCGTTTATTGTCGCCAGGACCAGATACGATCACCGCACTATTTTTTGCATCAAGACGGCCATACATCAATTGGATAAAGTGATAGATACTCAATATTGCTACACTGTTTATGATCTCAATCAATCATCACATGTGATTCACAGTAGCTCGCAATTCAACCTGGAATAGTTATTAGAAATTCGGAAATCGTTATACGCTGAACAGAGGAGTTCCGTCTAACTTTGTTTCATTAACTACTCAAAAGAGTCATGAATCAGGAAGCCATAGTCTTTTTATTGATAACAATTTTAATGCTGTTTGGCTGTAGTGAAACAGCTGAAAAAAGAAAGGAGGAACCTAAAATGACAGAACAAGAACAATTCCAAACACAGGTCGAAGCAACAACTAATTTATTTCTTTATCCGCCGGAACAGCCTTTTCCCAAAACACCGGCAGATTATGGATACGAGTATAGAGATGTGGAATTTCCGGCATCGGATGGATTAACATTATCCGGTTGGCTTTTGAACGAAACTGCAAACAAAGTGGTCATTATGTCCCACTTTGGCTATCGTGCCAATCGCTTTGGATATCAGATCAAGCATCAGGGAAACGTGCAGCCTTATGACCAAGAAATCGAGTTCGTTAAGGTGGCTGGAAGGCTTATAGATGCTGGATATGCTGTCCTCATGTATGATTTGAGAAACCACGGACGGAGCGGAAAAACAGAGAAAGCGGCCGGAACAGGTGGCATGGAAGAAGCGCACGACATTATAGGAGCGGTGAAGTTTGTTGCCGGGAATGAAAGCACAAAAGGAAAACCTGTTGGGCTGTTGAGTTATTGTATGAGTGCTAATGCAACAGTATTGGCTTATGGCAAGGATAATGATTTATTTGAGAAATCAAATGTCAAAGCTTTGGTTGCGGTACAGCCATTAACCAACTCAGATTATTTGAAAACTCTTGGCTTGCCTTCAGAATTGTTTGAAGCGATTACCAACCAATTTAAAAAAGTAACTGGACATGATTTCCATGCTCCTGTGCTAGATAATGTGCCTACCGTTCACGTTCCGACACTTTTGTGCCAAGGGAAAAAAGATCCAAATACCAATTTGGAATTTATAACTGGATTTTATGAGAATCTCCCCAAAGAAAAAGAAATGTACTGGATGGACGAACTTACTCACCGATTTGACGGATATAATTGGTTTTATGACCGCCCGGAGAAAATGCTAGGATGGTTCAATAAACACGTCAAATAAATCAATACCTTAATCAGAACAACTTTTAATGGCCATAAGCAAACTTGTAGTGGTAGAAAGCATCTCTCAAAGTCATAAGAATCTTGGCTTGGCAGCACCTAAGCATCCATTGGTTTCGGTGATTCGAATCAAAGATATTATCGATCCTTTACCGCCATCAGACGTCCGTTTTCGAATCGAACTATATAACATCATTTTTAAAAATGGACCTGCCGGTTCTTTGGGGTATGGAAGAAATAGTTATGACTTCCAACAAGGTACTATGATATTCTCTTCTCCTGGTCAGGTAATAAGTAACAATGAGGGGCTTACAACCAATCAAGAAGCAGGATGGATGCTGCAATTTCATCGGGATTTAATTAGGAGATCAACATTGGGAAAATCCATTAACAATTATTCTTTTTTCTCTTATGATGTTCAGGAAGCACTGCATTTATCCGATGAAGAAAAGTCCATAATCAATGATCTTGCCGACAAGATTGAGAGAGAGTATGATCAGAACATCGATAAGCATAGCCAAAAGCTCATCATTTCTACCTTAGGGTTGCTCTTGGATTATTGTCAACGCTTTTATGATCGTCAATTCTATACAAGAATCAACCTGAACAAAGACCACCTTGAGAAGTTCAATGAAATTCTCAAAAACTACTATCAAACGGAAATGCCATTGAAGCAAGGAATTCCTTCCGTAACGTATTTCGGAAAAGTTATGAACATGTCTCCGAAGTATCTAAGCGATTTACTTAAGAAAGAAACTGGATTTGGTGCGCAAGCACACATTCAAGATTTTGTAATCGACCGAGCAAAAACAGAACTGCTGGGCACCACTGAAACCATTAGCAGAATAGCATATGAATTAGGATTCGAATATCCTCAGCATTTCAGTAAGATGTTCAAGAGAAAAGTGGGTATGAGTCCAATAGAGTACAGATTATTAAACTAAACCGTGCCTAATTCCCAGTAGCATGTTCTACTCCTTTCAACCGAGCTATTGAAGTTTTCTTTTGTACCATAAAAGAAACTTTGATATAAAATAACGCAAATAGTCAAATAAATCAATCCAGGACGCAACGAACAGATTTTGCGTTAGAAACATAGCCATCGAAACGGAAAACTTTTGATTTAATTGACATATCAGGACCACCATAACTGATGTCCCATATCCAGACTTTTCCGTCTTCACCGGTGGGTGTGGATGACCACCAGAAACCGAAATAACCCAGGACCTCATAACCATTATTTCTGCGAATACCTGCCGGAAGCGCGTTGAAACCGCTGCTATTAGTGCCATTTCCGCCTTCGCCCCAGCCGTTGACGCTTTTTAGGGCTTCCCCAGCCTTGTCGGTTCCGCCAAATTGACTCGCCAGCAGAGACCATTCGCTATCCGTTGCCAAATGCCAACCGTTGGGACATGCTTTTTTCGCTGCTTCCCAGGTGTAAAGCAAGCCTAGCTCTTTTCGATTGTCCTCATTGTCATCATAAGCGTAGCTGTCCTGCACTTTATAGTTCAGGTTTTGAGCCATCCAGGTAAATGTGGTGCCCGTCAAAGCGTTTTTAAAGCTGATAGTTTTATACGTTTGGCCATCGCGCAAGTCAGTGAAGGTGCCAGTGGATTGCGCAATTCCCGCCTGGGCAAA
>JANQRV010000394.1 GCA_028284395.1 Saprospiraceae bacterium | reverse complement strand
ATCTATTCATGAAAAGAGAATTTTAAGGACTTCCGTTAAGGATTTTTCCGTTCCGACATTTCCTGGAAAGATGACTTGTGACAATCCCGGGAACTTGGTTTCAGTGCCCAACTTCCAGACTGGAATACCTTTGATGATCTGACCCTGAACCAATGCTCGTTTAACTCCTAGGCTTTTGGTGGCCACGTCGCTGGAGGTCACACCGCCCTTCGTAACCAGAAAGGTTGGCCGGACCCGAATGCGGCGAATGACATCGGTTACGATTTGGGATATCCTTTGCCCTATTTCCTGATTCTTGGTATTGGAATGGGTGGCCACCAGTTCTCGACTTGTATAAAGTACCACCGTTTGACCGCTTTCTAGAGCCTGATCGATTTCGTGTGCCATCGCTTCGACCCGTTTTTCGATGGTTATGATTTGCAAAGCAGCTCGAACATCCAGCTTAATTTGGTGGAGATTGGGGTAACTGGTTAATAGATGCTTCAATTGCGAGGTGGTGATCGGAACGAAGGAGCCGATGACGACCAATCCACCATTTTCCCCCGGCGTGGTAACTTCGACTCCCGTCAGCATGGGCTTTTGATCCAAAGCTGCAACAGCCGCTACCAGAGAGGCCGCCGTTCTCAGAATCGGCTTGACTCCGGAGTTGAGAAGTGCTAAGACAAAAAGCTGAAGGTCAGCGTAAGCAACTGCATTGACGATACAGGTAGTGCCCGTCTCCATCCCTCGAATTTTCTCGCTCAGATACTCCACCGGTTGCTGGCGCAATTCCTCTACGCTGATGGATACGACCTCGGAGGAACTCACCGCACCCTTTGTCTTTTCCTCAATCCAGCTTTTCAGGTTGGAAGATTGAAAGCCAAAAGCCTGGTCCCTTGCATAGGGTGTTTGGGCTGCTGGGATCAAACTTTTTTCCTTCTGTACATAGTGGATATCGTGAAGGGTGAACCGCCCTCCTTCGAAAAAGGCAGGTATGATGAAATGAACGGCTTTGTCATACTGCAGTCCTAGCTCCAGAGCATTGACCTCTTCCGGATAATGACCACGCAAGGTACTATCGCTTCTACTGATAACCCAACATTGCTTTTGAGCCCGTTTGCATGCTGAGGCAATGTTCCTGCCAATCTCAAAGGCTACTTCTTCGGCAAGGGCTACCTCCAGGCTTCGGGAATTCGTCAGTATAAAGAGGACCGGAGTTGCTCTCCTCAATTCTTTCAGCAGGGATTTCTCCGACCATTCTGTGAGTACCGGTATGCCGTGCACTGTTTGTGTTCCGGTGGGGTCGTCGTCCAGAACAATGAGCGTATCCAGTCGACGGGCTTTAGCCGCCGTAATTAATGCCGTCCATTGACCTTTTCTCTCCGGTGGCAACTTGGAGAACAGGCTGGCGGCATGCTCGATCGGGATATTTACTTTGTCGTAATTCATTCCTGAATTAATTTATGGCCTTCCTAAAAGCACCCTTTGCTCTCCAGTGTTTTTGTCCTGCTTTATTGTTTGGGCGGGTCAAATGGGATCTCCTGACAAAAGAAAAAAACAATTGAGCAAAAAGAAAGTCCTTCATCTGATATAGATTTAGCCTTCGCAAAACACAAAATGAATCATGATGAAGAACCTAATGGGATTAGTGGTAGCGGCTCTCCTGCTCGGGGGGTGCCAACAGGGAGCCATGCAAGTAGACGAAGCGCAACGTACCGAGGCCGCAAAAGAAGCGATGGTGGCACCGACACCACCCATGGGTTGGAACAGCTTCGATGCCTACGATTGCCGGATCAATGAAACGGAATTTCGGTCGATCGTCGATTTTATGGCCGAACATCTAAAGGAATACGGTTGGGAATACGCAGTGATCGACTACATTTGGTGGCATCCTGAACCCGGAAACTGGAATACCCCCCGACGTTTTGGGCATCCAAATATTCGTTATAGGTCGGAGGGTGAACCACTTCATCCGGAATACATTACCATGGATGAGAACGGCCGTTTACTGCCCTCGGTAGAACGATTTCCCTCTTCCGCAGGCGGAAAGGGCTTCAAACCACTGGCGGACTTTGTACACAGTAAAGGTCTGAAGTTTGGCATTCACATCATGCGGGGCATCCACCGGTATGCCGCATATCAGAAGACTCCGATCAAGGGCTCAAATTACCTGGCCTCGGATATTGCCGAACTACAGGACACTTGTCGTTGGTGCAACCACATGTATGGCGTTGACCCTACGAAAGACGGAGCCCAGGAATATTACAATTCTCTTTTTGAGATGTATGCCGACTGGGGAGTTGATTTTGTAAAGGCGGATGATATGATGTTCCAAAATTACCACAAAGGTGAAATTGAAATGATTTCCAAAGCCATTGAGCATTGCGGTCGCCCAATGGTATTAAGTCTATCCTGCGGGGAAGCACCACTTTCTCAGGCCAAACACCTGTCCCAGTATTCCAATATGTGGCGTATTTCAGCCGATTTTTGGGATGATTGGGAAAAGGTAGAACACAACTTTGACTTGTTGAATGCCTGGTCGCCCCATATTCAGGCGAATCGATGGCCCGACGCCGATATGTTGCCCATCGGTCATATTTCTCTGAATAATCGGCCTCACGGACCGGACCGAAACTCCAAGTTTACAGAACCGGAACACTATACTTTGATGACCTTATGGTCCATTGCCCGGTCTCCATTGATGTGGGGAGGCGACCCATTGTCGACACCGATCGAGATTGTCAACACCTTCCTCAAGAATGAAGAAGTGATTGCCGTCAACCAATACAGTACCGACAATCGTCAGATCTTCAACCATCAGGGGGAGGCAATCTGGATTGCGACCGATACCAAAACCGATGACCGATACCTGGCACTATTTAATTTACAAGATGAAGAAAAAGACATTACCTTCGAATTCGAGTGGGAATATTTGCGTTCGACTTTTCAGGTACGCGACCTTTGGGAACGGAAAGGCCTCGGCACCTTTAGGCAGCGTTTCGGCGCTAAACTGCCGCCTCATGGTGCCGGTTTATACCGACTGACCAAAGTGGTAGAGAAATAACCTGCCGGTTATCGCGAAATATTGATTATATTAACATAAGGTCTCTAACCGCGGACGAATAAGCTCTTTTAAGCAAGCACAACAAGTCTTCAACGATGAAACGACAAGCCTCTAATTCTGCCTGTTTTCTGCTTTCCGCATTCATGGGATTCCTCGTTCTCAATGCGGCCATAGGACAAGAGATTAATTACCGGTTTAACCATCTGACCATCGATGAAGGACTGGCACATACCGACGCCACAGCCGTACACCAAGACGACTGCGGCTTTATCTGGATTGCCACTTCGCAGGGTCTGAATCGCTACGATGGTTACGAAATCAAGAATTTTCTCAATCAAAATGACCGGATCAACAGCGTCTATTCCAATCGTATTAATTACCTCGATATCGATCGGCACGGTTACATTTGGTTAGCGACACAGCGTGGTGTAGAGTGTTTTGATCGGGCAACACAATCTTACAATACCATCGTTTGGGATAATCTTCCTTCGACGGAGGCAATGACCAGTCCGGTTCATCGCTTGATCTATAGCCAGGACGACAAGCTTTACCTCATCAACCGGGAGTCCTTATTGATATTCTCCCTATTAGAAGCCGGTAAGCGCATGAAATTTGAAGTACAACTGAGGATTAATTGCGAAGCAATCAAGGAAGATGAGGCTGGAAATATCTGGGTGGCTAAGGATGGTGATGTCGGTCTTCTCCAACCGGGAGGCAAGGAGTTGGTACTCATCGAGCT
Source organism: Saprospiraceae bacterium (assembly GCA_028284395.1). Lineage (GTDB taxonomy): Bacteria > Bacteroidota > Bacteroidia > Chitinophagales > Saprospiraceae > JANQRV01. The sequence goes on along the minus strand of JANQRV010000394.1, from coordinate 12,524 downwards.
TTTCGATCAGACGGGGGAAAAATTGCCGCCAATTCGGGACGTCTTACTAACCGGAGATGGAATTATCTGGTTCGGATTAGATGGCGGATTGGCCTCCACGGACCGTTCGGTCGAATACTTGCTCGAACACCGCCAAGTCGAATTGATGACATATGATCTCCAGGAACTGGACATCAGTCCCGGTTTGCCGATACCCGATGATAAACAGGCCCGCACCACTGTTTTACGACAGGACCGGAATGGACATATCTGGTTGGGAACGGCTGCCGGCCTGATTCGACTCGATCCGAATGATGACCTGAAGGGCCGAGCTTATCTGAGTGCCAAACCCCTGACGCAGCACGACATTACTTCCAATCACGTCAGCGATCTGTTCATCGACTTTTCCAACTGTTTGTGGGTCACAACCTACGGAGGTGGGGTTAACTATGCCGATTTGGAGCCAAAACCTTTTTATCTCCTTCAGTATGAGCCAGAAAAGGCCCCCAATACCCTGTCTGGCAGCTACATCCGGGCAATCTTAGAAGACGAGCACGAGAATCTCTGGATCGGGACCCGTACCAATGGGCTCAACTATTACGATGTGAAAAGTAACGCTTTTCGCCATTTCTTACACGATCCTTTGGACGATCGATCCATCAGCAGCAATCACATTCGCTCCCTGGCGTTCGACAAGGAGCGCCGACTCTGGATAGGAACGGGCGAAGGAGTTAATATTTTCGATCAAAAGCAGAATGCTTTCATCAAATTGACCCGGAAAAGTAGTGGAGCCGCTTTAGACCCGAACCAAAAGGTATATACGCTGGCGGTTGATCACTATGGCCAGATGTGGACCGGTTCCTGGGACAACGGTGTCAACAGAATCCATCTGGAAAATCTGGAACAGTACGAGATTGAGTCCATTTTCGAAGACCCGACTGCGAACGGAGGCGCCTATTCGCTTTCTTCTAATCGCACTACATTTATCTATGCCGACCCGGAAATCGGAGAGGTTTTCATCGGTACCGATCAGGGACTCGATCATGTCCTGCTGGACGGTAACGGTAATATTGGTCAGATTTTGCATTATCAAAGTAAAACCGGAGACTCTACCAGCCTTAGTTCGGATTTCATTTGGCCCATCGAGCGATTGCAAAAGAATCTATTTTGGGTGGGGACCTTAGGCGGAGGACTCAATCAAATAACGTTAGATGAAACAGATCCCAAAGGGTACCGGGCCCATCATTTTTCAACCGAACACGGCGCTCCAGCCAGCGATATAGAGAGTCTTCTGAGAGATGAACGTGGTAACTTTTGGCTGGGAGGAAGGGGCATTTCGATGTTTGATCCCAAAACTAGACAGTTTACCAATTACGATGTTAACGACGGCTTGCAAAGCAATAGCTTCAAGATCGGAGCTGCTCATAAGGGAGCTTCCGGCCGCTTGTATTTTGGAGGGACCAATGGTCTCAACTTCTTTTATCCCGATAGCATTCGCGTTCGCAAGCAACAACCTAAGCTGGTGTTGACCGGTCTCAAAGTCAATCACGAAGCCGTTGCATTGAACGAGAGTGGTCACAAATGGCCGATCCTTGAAAAAGATATTAATCTGACGGAATTGTTGCGCCTCAGTCATTTGGAAAACAATCTCTCTATTTCCTTTGCTGCTCTATATTACGCCAACCCGGCAAAGTGTAAATACGAATACATGTTGGAGGGCTTTGATCGGGATTGGATTCAAGTCGATGCTTCCGGACGGGAAGCTACCTATTCCAACTTGGATTTTGGTGCCTATACCTTCAAAGTGAAAGCTGCCAACAGCGATGGCATCTGGACCAGTCAAACCAAGTCATTGAGGATCGAGGTCGTTCCCCCTTGGTGGAAAACCATTTGGGCGTACAGCCTCTACGGCTTGTTTTTGGCGGCGGTAATATTCGGGGTCAATTTTGCTGTGATTCGTTGGTATCGTCTCAAAAAGGCCTTTGAAGTATCCGTACTTAAGGAACAGCAAAAAGAAACCCTACATCAGCTACGACTACAATTTTTCACCAATATTTCCCACGATTTCAAAACACCGCTTTCCTTGATCATCAACCCACTCGAGAAACTGCTCAACGAAGAAGTGGGACCGCGAAAATTGCGGCGCTATTATCACATGATGTACAACAACGCCAGTCGATTGGTGCGACTGGTTAATGAGCTGATGGATTTCCGGAAGTCCGAAACCGGCGTCTATCAATTGCGAGTGCAAGAACAGGATCTGCAAAAATTTGCACAGCAGGTGGTCGAGGGTTTTGAAGAGAATGCGGTCTTGAGGGACATCGACCTGCAGTTTCGTTTTCACTGTCAGAAGCAACTGCAATGGTTTGACGGAAAAGTCTTTGAAAAAGTGCTTTTCAATTTATTGGGAAATGCCTTCAAATACACCCCTTCCGGTGGAAGAATTACCATTGACCTCTTTGATGATCCAATGCAATTCACTTCTACCTTTCAGCATTCTTTCGAAATTCACAGCGAATCAAAAGCTTCTTCTCATCTCTGGCTGCGGGTCTCCGATACCGGCAACGGAATTTCCGAAGATTCGCTCCATTTGATTTTTGATCGGTATTTCACAACCGGACCGGACGGCGAGAACAATCGCTTTAGTTCGGGGGTTGGATTGGCGGCGGTAAAGAGTTTTGTACTCCTCCACCGGGGAAACATTCATGTTTACAGTGAAAAGGGGAAAGGGACGGATTTTTTTATTGCCCTCCCGAAAGGGAAAGATCAGTTCCGGGCAAAGGAAATTGCCTCGGAAATGATCTCGGCTCCGGTCGCTCCTCAAAAGAAGATGATTCCATTGGATGCCACCGTGACCAGTGGCATTCCAGCGCCGAACAATCCGAAATCGCCCCCTATGCATCGACATAAGATCCTCCTGGTGGAAGATAACGAAGAACTACGCCATTTTATCAGCGAACACTTTCAGGATGAATACCAGGTTATGCAGGCTGGCAATGGGCAGGAAGCACTTAAGATACTGGAAGGCGAACGCCCGCACATCATCCTTTCCGACATCATGATGCCGGAAATGGACGGTATTGAATTTTGTCGGATCGTCAAAGAAGACCCCGCGTTCAGCGATATTCCCTTTTTGTTACTGACTGCCAAAAACTCGGTGGAAAGTAAATTGGAAGGTACCGGCTCTGGAGCCGACTACTATTTTGCCAAGCCTTTTAGTATTAGAGTTTTAGAGTCGACCCTACAAAATTTGCTGGCCAGCCAGAAAAAACTGAAAGAACGTTACCTCAATAACGCTTTTGCTGAGGCCAGAGAATTAGCAGTGGTTGAGACCGAGAAATCTTTCATGGACCGATTTTTTCTCGTTGTTGAGGAGAATATCGATAACACCAACTTTGGTATCGATGAATTGTGTCGCGCGCTTGGTATCAGTCGAACCAATTTGTACAATAAAGTGAAAGGAGCAACGGGGCGGTCCGTTGGTGAACTGATCCGGAGCGTACGACTGAAAAAGGCGGCGCAGATCCTGGCCAGCGAAGACCTCTCCGTTGTTCAGGCAATGTATCGGGTGGGTATCCAAAGTCAATCTTATTTTACAAAATCATTCAAGAAAGAATTCGGCAAGACCCCGACGGAATTCATTCGAAGTTTGTCGCGTCAGAATCAATATCACCAAGGGATTTGAGCATGGCCCGGAACGGGGCGTGCGATCACGGTATTTTTGGAAAGTACAATGGAGCAGACCAAAAAGACAAACGAGCAAACTGCCTTTTGGTTAATTGATTAGCTTGGTTTTAGTGCCGACGCGGGACGTCGTTACAATTGATCAACTGCGTATGATACTTGTGGGGGCATTACTCTATTGATAACAGACAGAGTAAATGGCCCTAAATCCAATGTGAACCGGGGAGGAAGTTAGAGGCCCCTCCCCATTTTTTGCTGCTACGTAAATGACTTTTGCACAACGCGTATAATACCAATCCAATGTGGCGATTTTTGTTTATCAGCCTTCTTTTGACAACTTGTTCGATGCCCGACTCCGAACCTGGTCCGGACAATGGCAATATATTGTTCGTATCTCACGGACCACTTTTGGGGCATGTCACGGATCAGTCCGTCAGGATTTGGGCCCGTACCTCCTTGCCCGGTGAGTTTAAAGTGGAATACGCCGATGCCGATGCCGCCGGGCAAGTTAATTGGTCGAAAGCTTCGACCACTACCGTTTCCGTCCAAACTGAGCTTGCCGATGACAATACGGGCTGGACTACGATTACCGGTTTGCAGGCCAATTCCCATTACGGCTACCGCGTTTTTTGCCAGGGGCAAGAATCTCCACTCTTTGGTACTTTCAAGACTTTGCCGGCGGTTGCACAGTTCAAAAACGAGGTATGGAACCCCAAGGGGCTTTTTAACTTCAGCTTTGAATATGGTTCTTGCGCCAGCCAAAACCCGAAGAATGGGATCGGACCAAGCTTACCAACCTACACTACCATGTTGGAAAAGGTCAAAGATGACATCCATTTTGCGGTGATGAACGGAGATTGGCTATACGAAGAAAATCGGGATTACCCGTTATCGGGTTGGTTGGGACAACAGGATATCGATGAATCGGCAATACCGCTTACCGTCCGGCGTGCTCCCGCCATAGTTGGTGTTTGGGAAAACTACCGGACGTACCTTAGCCGGGGCAAAAACCTATCGGAATGGCATCGGCACGTACCCTCTTATTTCACCTTTGACGACCATGAATTGGTCAACGATATTTGGGGAGCCGGAGAAATCGGACGACGGGATCGTAGAGCCGTTTTTCGAGATATTGGCACGGCGGCGTGGTACGATTATCTGGGATGGGCCAATCCGACAGATTTCCATCAAGACATCTATTTCGGGGAGGCAACTTTGGAGGCCGGATCTGATGTATTGGTAGACAATGACGCCAATTTTACGCAGCTCGATCCAACACAAATGGCTAATTTACATGTCCATTGGGGGACGACGACAGCTGGAGTTGTTCAGATTGCTTTGGATATCGGCTCTACCGGCAATCCCAATTCAAGGGTTTACGGCATTCGGGAAATACTGGGGCCTGACCGGCTAAAAATCTCCCCTCCCGCTCAAACAAGCAATCGGGCTCCGTATTCAATTGGACGTCAGTCTTATGCTGAATTTTCGGTAGCGAATTGCGACTTTTACCTCTTAGATACCCGGACCAATCGCCAAATGCATGACGTTACACAGCGCGATAAACCGGGCTTGACGATTTTGGGAGACCAGCAACGCAACTGGCTGATGGAGTCTATGGAGGAAAGTCAGGCCGACTTTTTCTTTGTATTCTCCTCCGTTCCCTTCATGATTCCGCACATCGGTGCCGGAGGCTACGAAGCTGCTCCGAATAAGGATGAGGCCTGGACGGTCTTTGTAGACGAACGAGAAAAGCTGATTACCTTTTGGGAAGAACTGGGCAAACCCGTTTTTGTGTTGACCGGCGACCTGCACAATAGTTTCGCAATAAAGATCACTGACCACATCTGGGAGTTTTGTTCCGGTCCACATAATTCCGTTAACCACCGATTGACCGACGAGGGGCATCGACCGCGGTCCGGACTGTACCGGTTTGAGGATCAACGGGAAATTGACATCCGATGGTCTACCTTCATTCTGGACGATCTTCCGCGACCCCAGCGGCTTTATCCGCACTACTGCGTCGTCCAGGTCAACAATGCTTTCAATAACCCTGTCAAATTGGGGGGAGAGCGATGGGTGGCTTACGAACATCCCCAGGTTATTTTCAAATATTATGATGGAAGGACCGGAGCCTTTCGTTATTCCGAAACAATCTCTACTAAACGACACAGTCGATGAAACACGGTTGGATACTGTTAATCTGTGGCATGCTTTCTGCCTGTAACGCGGAAGAGGAGCGCCCGAATATTGTTGTTGTTATGGTCGATGATATGGGATATTCCGACATCGGTTGCTACGGTGGCGAGATACCGACCCCGAACATTGATGCATTGGCTGCGGACGGACTGCGCTTTTCCCAGTTTTATAATACTGCGCGTTGTTGCCCAACGCGGGCATCCCTGCTCACCGGGCTTTTTCCACATCAAACGGGAATCGGTCAGATGACCAATTCGCCCAAGGGTGACCAGTATAAAAGTTGGGGTACGGAAGGTTACATCGGCTATCTGAACCGTCGCTGTGTTACCCTGGCTGAAGTGCTAAAGCAATCCGGTTATCACACTTACATGGCTGGGAAATGGCACTTGGGTTACCATCAGCAGGACCGCTGGCCTTTACAGCGAGGTTTCGAAAAATTTTATGGCAGTATCGCCGGTGCCACTAGTTATTTTTGGCCCCACGGCAATCGGCCGGTCACCTTGATGAATGAACATCTGCCACCTCCGGATTCCACTACCTATTACACAACGGATGCCTTTACGGACTACGCCATGCGCTTCGTTGAAGAGCAGGAGGACGATCGCCCCTTCTTTCTTTACCTAGCTTACACGGCTCCACATTGGCCGCTACACGCCAAAGAAGCGGATATTGATAAGTTTGTTGGAAAATATGCCGTCGGCTGGGATGCGGTCCGGAAAGCGCGACTGAAACGGCAAATCGAAATGGGCCTGCACCAAAACGAATGGATGTTGTCGGAACGGGATCAACGCGTGCGCCCGTGGTCGGAAGTATCGGATTCGCAACGGGTACAATCGGATTATCGAATGGCGGTCTATGCCGCCCAGATCTTCTGTGTCGATTACAACATTGGCCGACTGGTTGATAAACTAAAAGCAGAGGGTAAGTTTGAAAATACCCTCCTTCTCTTTCTATCGGACAATGGGGGATGCGCAGAGATGTACGATGAATTTGGCACCAAACCGCATTCCTGGATCAATAAGGCCACTTTTTCGGGAGCTGTTTCCTACGGAATCGGGTGGGCGAATGCCTCGAATACTCCTTTTAAGGAATATAAGGTGAAGCTGTACGAAGGAGGCATATCTACACCGCTGATCGCCCATTGGCCCCGGGGAATCACTGGCCAAAACGGGCGTATCTTACATCAGCCAAGCTACCTAATCGATTTGGCACCAACGATTTACGAAATTGCGGAAGCCAAGTATCCGGAGCGGTTTCACGAAGGACAAAGCATACATGCCCTGCCGGGAATTAGCCTGTTGAAAGCTTTCCGGGGCGCAAAAATCGAACCGCACGAATTCATGTATTGGGAACATCAGAACAACTGTGCAGTGCGTAGTGGAAAATGGAAAGCCGTCAAAAAACTGGACGACGAAAATTGGGAGTTGTACGATATTGAAAACGATAGAATCGAAAGTGAAAACTTGGCTCCAGATCAACCGGAAATAGTAAAGCAATTAAGTGAGAAATGGTACTCCTGGGCAAACAGCCACTTTGTTTTACCGAAGAAAATTGATACCAATGTTTCAAAATAGGAATCCAAGGGTAATAAAACGGTTATTAATTCAGCTGATGATGCTCACTTTTTGCCACAATCTGGCCGGGCAGCCCAATATTGTATTCATTTTTTCGGACGATTTGAGTTTCCGGGACTTGAGTGCTTACGGACAACAGCATTATAAAACACCCCATATCGACCAATTGTTGGCGCAGTCAACTCGCTTCACACAAGCTTATGCCGGGGCACCGGAATGCGCACCGTCACGGGGAACCTTGCTGACGGGCCTGCATGTTGGACATCAGCCCATCCGCCTGAATAGCAGCGCACGTGGTTTTGAATACCTGCCGGATTCCTCCTATACGATGGCCGAAATGTTACAAGAAGCAGGTTACGTCACGGGAGTTGTCGGTAAGTGGGGGCTGGGCTACCGCGACACGGAAGGACGACCACTCAATCAGGGTTTCGATTACCACTTTGGTTACTTAACCCATTACGAAGCGCAGTCCTATTTTCCTTTTGTGCTGTATGAGAATGATGAGGTGATTCCACTACCCCAAAATAAGGTCATGAAAATAGGACCGCTTTACGATAAAGAACGCAAACGTGGGACAACGGATTTCGAAAGTTATTACAACGACCAAAGCCTTTTGGTCCACCTTGATATGGATCGAGTTACTTACGCACCGGACCTTCTGGACGAAAAGGCTGTTCAGTTTATTCAGAATCAGAAAGATAAGCCATTCTTCCTCTTTTATACTACAAACCTGCCGCACGGTCCTCCAATCGTAGATGATCTGCGCCAATTGCGCAACCGCTCCGACATGTCCCTAATATCCCGGGAATGGGGAGCCATGGTGCAACGATTGGATCAATCGGTGGGCACCATTTTGGAGGCGTTAAGGCAATCGGGCTTATACGACAATACGATCATTTTATTTGCTTCTGACAATGGATACTCCATGCACGGTCCTTCGAAAAATCCCGATGGAGAACGCGTTTGGCCAGACGATGCCGGACTGTCCAACAAGGGGCCGTTCAAAGGGGGGAAATTTAGCGTCCGGGAGGGCGGAATGCGCATACCTTTCTTTATTCATCTACCCGGACAGGGTGACGCCCGAGCGATTGGACAGCCGGTCTGGCTGTTGGACGTTTTCCCTACTTTGGCGGATTTGGCCAATACGAAAGGGCCGGAGTATTTGGATGGTTACAGTTTGTTGCCCCTGATGGAGGGTCGTCCCGGAGCCATTCCGACCGATCGGATTTTCTACTTCTACAAAAAGAATGAGCAAGCCGTGCGACAAGGCCCTTGGTATGCTTTTCGGAGCCACCCCGAAGCGACGGCGGAAATCTATTTATTGGAGGAAGATCAAAATTGCCGAGTAAACCTAGCCTCCATTTACCCAAATCAAAGAAAGCGTATGGAAGGGGTAATGGATCAAATCCACCAACCCAGCCAGTGGTATTGGAACCCCGGAGATACGGATGCTATTTTTGAGGCCAAGCAAAAGAAAGCCGCGGCGATGGGACAAGTCATTCGCCGATACCGTCCCAACGAAATGAAGTTGATGCCCTGGGAACGCTGATTGGGTCTTGGCGTTTGCGTACTTATTTTTGCGAAAAAGGGGCTATCTTTAAATCTTAATCCAAGCAAAGAGGAATATGAGCCAAAGCCCAAGTTTGCTGAGTTTAAGAGTCGAAAAAGACTTGGAAAACTCGATCCGCTCCAAGAAGTACCTCGTGGGCGATAAACTGCCGACAGAATTCCAATTGAGCGAACAGTTTTCGGTGAGTAGAACCGCCATCAGAGAAGCCTTGAAAAGTCTGAAAGCTCGAGGACTGGTACAAATTAAGAAAGGGTCCGGTGTCTACGTGGCGGAACTGACGACAAAAACGGCGGTCGATCCGATGAACCTTTATTTCGAGTTGTCTAAAGATGAAAAACTCGGTAAGCACGCATTGAAGACCAGACAACTGTTTGAGCCCGAAATCACCGGCTTGGCTGCTTTGAATCGGACTACAGAGAACCTTCAGGAACTGGAAGCCAATTTGACGGCATTGATAGCTTGCCCAATCGAAGATATTGCCTCCGAAACCGAATTGGACATCACCTTTCATAGCCTCATCGCTAAATCTACTGGCAATACCGTTGTTGAACTGATCATGGAGCCGGTCTTAAACCTCATCTCCCGCTATAAACCTGTGGTATTCGGCAAACATTCGAGCCTGGATCGAACTGAGATTAAGGATTCTGTGATTAGGTTTCACAGCCGTATTTTTCAAGCCATTAAGGACCAGGATAGTAGAGAAGCCTACTACCAAATGAAAGAACACCTCTTTACAACCGAACGAAACTATTTGCAACTAGAACAGCGGAAGCTGATTGGGTAAACTCCTCCCATCCATATCTTATTCATAATTCCATTTGTAAACCCAGGGGTCCTTGGAATCGGTCTGGAACGATTTTAGTTTTTGTTTCAAACCATTCAATACTTCGCCGTATTTCGGATCGTCGGCTAGATTATAGGTTTCGTTTGGATCGGCTTCTAAATCGTATAATTCAAATAACGGCCGGTTCAAAAAATGCTGCACTGATTTATTGCCAAGGTTGGCAAGTTGCTCGTCCAGCACACTTTGCCAAGTTTTGGAAGCGTATAGATCGGATGCAAATGGATACTCCAAGCCGTGAGCTAAATTCATCAACAGCTTGTATTTTTCGCCTCTAATTACTCGCATGGGATAGTACATGGTCACCTCATGAAAGGTGTGAGAGGCATAAATCTCCGACCGATCAAGCGGCTGTCCCTCCAGGGCCGGGCGAAAGGAAATACCGTGAAATTGTCGGTTTGTCAGGTCGACCCCTGCGATGTCGAGGATGGTTGGAGCGAGATCTGCCCAACTGATCATCTCCTGGCTGACCCCAGGACTTTTTTGGCCGGGGGCTTTGACAATGCACGGTAACTGCATCCCCGCTTCGTAAAGTGTGGTTTTCGCTCCCGGAAAAGCCATGCCATTATCGGAGATGTAAATAATCAATGTATGGTCCATTTGATTAGACTCTTCCAAATAATCCAGTAGCTTCCCAACACCCTGATCAAGCCGCGAGATAGACTGGTAATACTGTGCAATTTCCGCACGGGTAGCGGGATTATCGGGTAGGAAAGCCGGCACCAGTACTTCGGATGGATCGTAAGTTCGTTCTTCGATCCCCGAATAACCCTCCGTTTTGTTGCCGAAACGATTGGGTTGTTCGGGTAATTCTTCGGCAAACTCGCCACTGCGGTGGGGGTCGGAAAAACAGAAATATAAGAAGAAAGGGCCCCCTGCAACATCCTTAACAAAATCTTCGCAAGAGGCGGCCATTTCTAAAGGATGGCGAGCATTGGCCTTGAACCGGTGCTGAAAACGGTAGACAGATGTCGGTGCGATGTGAAACTTGCCAACGTGTCCCGTGCGGTAGCCGGCCTCTTCCAGTGTAACCGGCAGACTCTCTATTTCATCGTAGGAGCTGAAATGGTGATAGGAATGTTCATGACCGAAGTGGCCATTGGCGTGATTGTGCAGCCCGGTTAGAATCACCGATCGACTGGCGCTGCAGCTAGCCGTTGTACAGAATGCCCGGTCAAAGCGTGTCGCCGTATTTGCTAAACGATCGAGACTCGGCGTTTTAATAACGGAATTTCCATAACAGCCCAATGCGTCTTTCCCGTGGTCATCGGCTACCATTAAAATGATGTTAGGGAGACCGATACTGGCATTCGGTTCTTGTGACTCTTCATTTTTCGACGGCTGGCAAGCGACGACCAACAAGCCAATCAGTGCTGTATTTAAGAAGTACTTCAAATGCATACGAGGGCTTCAATTTGATAGAAAAATAGAGGTATTCCCATAGCGCTATCTGAATATACTATTTCAGTTCATTTTTACCACTAAGCCGGAAGCAAGATTTTAGGGTTTACCACGTCCGAGCAACAAATCTGACCGTAGGAGCTAATCGACCGGATGAGGAAGGGGCAACCAGATGTTAGTGGATTTGGAACCGGATCTTTTGACGCATGTTTCTCAAAGCTCTGAAAGCCAGGTTGTAAACGGTCCGCTTTTTTATATTCAGTAATTTTGATACCTGGTCATAACTCATTTCTTTGTAGTGCAGTAAGTAGACGATTTCCCTTTGCCGGCCCGGTAGATCTTCCAGCAGTCGATGTAACTCTTTATCGCGATTCCGTTTTCGTTCTTCCCGAATTATGGTGTTTTCGTGTGGGGCGATCCAGGGCGGCCGTAAATGCGGATAATCCAAGAGCAAGTCACTTTGCCGTTCTCCCGATCGGATATGGTCAATCAGCAGATTGCGAAAGACTTGCATTAAGTAACCGACTACGTGATTGGGATGTGCTAACCTTTGTCTCTTTTCCCACAGCCGAAGAAATACTTCTTGAATGACGTCCTCGACCATAGAAGCGTCCTGTGTCATACGCATTCCATAGTCATAGAACTTCTGAAAATTAGCTCGATACAACTGCTCCAGTGCATCGATGTGCCCATCTTTCATCTTTTGCCAAGTGACATGAAATTGCTGCTGGTTCGCCATAGAGTTTAAAGTTCGTTGAATAGCCAAGAGATTCAATTTGTTTTTCGATGTGATCAACGGTAGAAGAGAGGTGTCGACTAAAGGTCGGACCTTCTTTAAAATTTGTATTGCAAATAGTGCATTTTTTTTGCTCTATTGATCATTTCAGTGTACTGGGCGAGTATTTGTATTACAAATAAATTACTTTCATCGTATCCCAAACTTGGTTTGGGGGAATTCAAGCAATTCTTAAAACCAACACTAGTATTATGAAAAACATCAAAGCCGCCTGTCTCCCGGACAGTCTTGATCCTTGGCTTTTCAACCTGTTACTTCTTATTGCCACTATCGTCCCGACCGCTTTCGTTTCCGGATGGTCGGCTCATCCTGAACGGGGCTATTCATCCACCTTTACGACCATTACCGGAAAGGTAACGGACGCCAACACCGGAAGTCCATTAATCGGAGTTTCGATCGTCGTGCAAGGTACGGGGTCCGGAGCGATTACCGATCTGGATGGTACTTACTCCCTGGAGGCCGAAGAAGGAGCCATCCTTTCGT
>JANQRV010000392.1 GCA_028284395.1 Saprospiraceae bacterium | reverse complement strand
GTATTTATCACATTCTTCGTCGCAACCCCATTCGACACCGCCGGTGGATGTTGCGCAGTTTGGCCTGCACCTTCGCGACCATTACCCAGCGGACACTATTGCTTTCCGCCATGCTGGACAGTATTGATTTTATGACGGTTTACCAAATGTCGGCCTGGTTTCCCTGGATGTTCAACTTGTTGGTGGTTGAAATTTGGAACAAGAATTTGAATGATGCAGTGAAATGCCGTGCCAAATTTTAATATTTTAGAAAATATAGTGTTATTTTTAACAGACCAGACTAAACCAGACCAATTTTTATCAAAGCTGGAATTGCATTTGGACCAGGTAATCTGTTCGCTTTAGATAATCTTAATCATGAAGAGATCTCTTATACCGATGATGGTCATTTTATTGGCGGCTTGTCATCCTACGTTGCCGGAAGAGGTAGCGCAAGAATATAAGATGCTGCCCCATGAGCTGGATTTCAATCTTGATGTGAAGCCCATTCTGTCGGATAAGTGCTTTTTGTGCCACGGTCCGGATCAGGCCAAACAGCAGGCAGATCTGCGACTTGATGAAGCTGCCGGAGCCTACCGAGAGCTCGCAAACAATCCGGGAAAGTTTGCCATTAAACCCGGAAACCTGGCTCGAAGTGAGTTTTATCACCGCATCATATCGAGCGATCCGGAATTTATGATGCCGAGTCCGGAATCGAATCTCAGTCTTACGGCAAGAGAAAAGGCCATCTTGGTAAAATGGATTGAAGACGGCGCCTCTTACAAACCACATTGGGCTTTCCTGAAACCGGCACCGACTGTTCCTCCAAAAGTAGAAAAATCGGAGTGGGTTCGCAATCCCATCGACCACTTCGTCGCCCACAGGTTGGAGGAGGAACAGCTGAATCCGTCACCAGTTGCAAAGAAAGAATTACTGTTGAGGAGAGTCACTTTTGACCTCACCGGACTTCCCCCGACGGAAGAACAGCTGAAAGCATTCATCGAAGACAGCGATCCGAATGCTTATGAAAAACAGGTCGATCGACTTCTGGCATCGCCGCATTACGGTGAGAAAATGGCCATTGACTGGATGGATTTGGCCAGGTATTCTGATACGCATGGTTATACCGTAGATTTTTACCGAGATGTAAGCCCTTGGCGTGATTGGGTCATCAACGCTTTTAATCAGAATATGAGGTACGACCAGTTTATCCACTGGCAGTTGGCCGGCGACATGCAGCCGAATGCAAGTAAAGAGCAGATCCTGGCCACTACTTTCAATCGGCTGCACCCCCAAAATCTCGAAGACGGCATCGTTGATGAAGAGTTCAGGGTAGAATACGTCGTCGACCGGACTTCCTTGATAGGCACCGGTTTCCTGGGGTTGACCATCGCCTGTGCAAGGTGTCATGATCACAAGTACGACCCCATCTCCCAACAGAATTTTTATGAATTGTATGGTTTTTTCAACAACATCAACGAGGCCGGTCTGATTCCACGGGAATTGTCCACCCCGGTGCCGACCCTTATGTTGCCCCAAAAAGAGCAAGAGGCCATCATTGACTTTTTGGAAACGGTTGTAGAAGAAAAGAGGGAAGCATTGGCCAATGTCAAAAAGAGGGAAGAGCCAAAGGTCAATCGATGGATCGCTGCCGTGGGATACCAGTCCATTCCCCCTGGAATCCCCGATCGGGGATTGATCGCGAAATACCATTTGGACAACCACCTGCGCAATGGCCTGGCACCGGACCAAGTCGGAAAAATGGACCGAGCCTATTCAAAGGGAGAAGTCCCCAACTTTGTACAAGGTCATGATAAACAGGGGCTACTACTAGACGGCGACGCCTGGCTCGACCTGAACAAGGTGGGTATTTTTCAAAGAAAAGACCCCTTCAGCATTGGATTATGGACAAAGGTGCCCGAGGAATTGGAAGAAGGAGTATTCTTCCATAAAGGTAAAGGCACTGGCTTACATGGCTACCGAGGTTATCATCTATATCTAAAGGACAATAAGCTGCAATTGATGCTGGCTCATACTGCGCCGGATAATGCCATTATCGAACACACCATCGAGGAAGTACCCAAGGGTGAATGGATCCACCTGATGTTGACCTATGACGGCTCAAGTAAGGCGTCGGGATTGAAAGTTTACCTCAATGGAGTAGAATTGGCCACCGAAGTTGAAATTGACAATCTCTATAAAGACATCATCTTTTTCAATTACGAAGACGTGATTTATCCGGAGCCCATCGAACCGGGTCTGCAAGTGGGCGGACGTTGGAGAGGAGTGGGAGTAAGCAACACGCTAGTCGACGACATCCTAATTTACGATGTGGAGTTATCGTCAATCGAAGTATTGAGAATTGCCGACAACGGTGCGTTGCAGGCTTTGGTATCCACCCCTCCGGAACAATTAAGTAGGGCGGATTCGTCCATGTTAAAGCAATTTTTCTTGAAGACCAGATCACCGATTTTCAGGAAAAAAAGTAATGAAGTGAGGCGGGCAAGAACTACCCTTTTCGACAGTCTGGAAAACGTCAGGGAAATCATGGTGATGAAAGAAATGAAAAAACCGAGAAAGACTCATATCCTGGAGAGAGGTCTGTATGATGCCCATGGAGAAGAAGTATTTCCCAATGTTCCAGACAACATACTGCCCTGGCCCGACAACCTACCCAAAAACAGATTGGGGCTGGCTCAGTGGCTGACCCACCCCGATCATCCGCTCACGGCCCGGGTCGCCGTTAACCGATATTGGCAAAATTACTTTGGTCGAGGGATTGTCAAAACGACCGAGGACTTTGGCAATCAAGGAGCGCTTCCCAGTCATCCCGAATTACTGGATTGGCTGGCTTTGGAATTTATCCGGTCCGGTTGGGACGTCAAAGCCCTTCAGAAATTAATCGTCCTGTCGAATACCTATCGGCAAAGCTCGGTCACCTCTCCGGAACTTCTGCAGAAAGATCCCGAAAACGCACTCTTGGCCCGGGGTCCGAAAGTGAGACTAACCAGTGAAATGATGCGAGATAATGCACTGGCCGTCAGTGGCCTCTTAAATACAAAAATTGGCGGCAAAAGCGTCCGGCCTTATCAGCCGGAAGGACTGTGGAGAATGAATGCCAATACCTACGTTCAAGATACGGGAGACAAATTGTACCGGAGGAGTTTGTACACGCTCTGGAAGCGGACCGTTCCGAATCCGACTCTGGCGACCTTTGATCAACCGGAGCGCAATGAATGTACCGTACGGAGGCAAAAAACCAATACTCCGTTGCAAGCTCTCGTCTTGCTTAATGATCCAACCTATCTCGAAGCAGCCAAGGTGATCGGCGAGTCTATTACCAGGGAAGGAGCCACAAAAGAGAGTATTGCCAAGGCCTACCGAAAAATTACCGGCATACAGCCTGGTGCGGAAGAATTGAAGATTCTAAAGCAATTGCAGTCGTCGGAGTATGCGGTCTTTAAGTCTGATCCCAAAAAAACCAAAGGATGGTTAGCAGCCGGCGCCTATCAAATTGACGGCACCTTGGAAGCCGGTATGGTTGCCGCAAATACCGTTGTGGCCAGCGTAATTCTCAACTCAGATGCCAGTATTACAAAAAGATAAATTGTGATCATAACCACGGCATCCCAAAGCACAAAATTTATGTCCGATTCACACTTCAAAAGTCAAAGATCCCAACATCCCGATCTTCAAAAGGAAGAAGACAAAATAGACCGGCGACGGTTTTTGACTAAAACTTCGTTGGGACTCGGCGCCATAGCCCTTAATTCCTTACTACATGTCGGTAAGCTTCATGGGACGACCTCCCATAAACCGCCAGTGATATCCGGGGGCCTTCCCGGTTTGCCTCACTTTACACCAAGAGCAAAAAGGATTGTATACTTATTTCAAAGTGGTGGTCCCTCTCAATTTGAAACCTTTGATTATAAACCCAAGTTACAGCAGCTCTTCGGTACAGAACTTCCGGGCTCCGTCCGGAAAGGGCAACGATTGACCAGCATGAGTGCTTCGCAGTCGGCATTGCCCATAGCTCCCTCTATCTACCAATTTAGTCAATACGGAGAAAGTCGGGCCTGGGTCAGCGAAATGATGCCGTACACCGCTCAGATGGTAGACGACATCTGTTTTATAAAGTCGATGTATACCGAACAAATCAACCACGATCCAGCCATTACGTTCTTTCAAACCGGCCATCAGTTGGCGGGGCGTCCATCCATTGGTTCGTGGCTGAGCTATGGCCTGGGATCTGACAATGACAACTTGCCAACCTTCATTGTTTTGGTCTCCAAGAGCGGTGGCGGTCAACCGCTCTACGCAAGGCTTTGGG
>JANQRV010000429.1 GCA_028284395.1 Saprospiraceae bacterium | reverse complement strand
TGCCAAAGGAGCGGCACTGATAAGGCCCACTCCCGTTTTTTCAAGGTCGGGCATGATTTCTTTGATTCGGTCATCGTTGAGGTTATTGTGATTGTGGCAAATCATGGTTTGAATATCGTGGCTGTACATCACTTCGCGACACCAGTCGATGAAGTAAATGCCAATACCGATGAAGCGAATCTTCCCTTGCTGCCTCAGATCCTGCAATGCTCTATAACCTTCAGAAAGTGCTTGATCGCGATGGATGCCATCCTGGAATTCAAAGTCATGTAGGTTTAGGATATCGATGTAATCTACATTCAAGCGTTGCATACTCTTTTCCACTTCCCGCATGATACGCTGATGGGAATAGTCAAAATCCGAATTGCTGTATTTGCCCGTTTTGGTCGAGAGGTAAAATTGGTCGCGAGGCATTTGCCGGAGGGCTTTTCCCAAGACAGTTTCAGATTTAAGCGTTCCGTAAGCCGGTGCGGTATCGATTAGGTTGACACCATTGTCGACAGCCGTCAAGACCGCTCGAATCCCTTCTTGTTCGTCTATATTGCGGTAAACATTACCAAGAGAAGAGGTTCCCAAGCTCAAGGTGGATACTTCCAGCCCCGTTTCGCCCAATTTTCTATACTGCATGGTTTTTCGATAAATATATAGAAGTATCATGATAACTTCATGATGCCGGGATTTCGATGAGAAGATCAGGTACACTTACGCTTGCCGGCAAAGTTGATTTTTAAGAAATAAACCGTAACTTTTCTCAAATTTTACAGCTATGAAAAAGTTAGCGCTGGCAATTCTCTGCTTGTCAATTATTTTGAGCCTGTGGAAATGCGCTACCACCGAAGAAAGGATCAGTTACAATGAGCACATTCGACCAATATTTAATAAAAAGTGTCTCGCCTGTCATGGTGGTGTGAAGAAAATGGGCGATTTCAGCCTGCTTTTCGAAGAAGAGGCTTACAGTGAAACGGAATCAGGTAAACCTGCGATTGTGCCCGGCAATCATCGCCGGAGTGAACTTTTCTTGAGAATTATACATGAAGACCCTCAGCTGAGGATGCCCCATGAGGCCGATCCGCTCACCGAGAAAGAGATCGAACTCGTCGCAAAATGGATTGACCAGGGTGCTGAGTGGGAAGAACATTGGGCATATACTCCTCCTGCACCCGTTGCTATTCCGAAAGTAGATTCAGATTGGGGTAACAATGATGTAGACCCCTTCGTCTACAAAAAGCTACAAGAAAACGGATTAGAACCCGAAGCTGAAGCAGACCGGAATACGCTGCTGCGTCGGGTTAGTCTGGATTTGACTGGCTTGCCACCTTCTCCGGAATTGACGACGTCTTACGAGAATGATGAATCCGGGCTGGCTTATGAAAAAGCAGTTGATCAGCTGTTGGCTTCAAAGCATTTCGGAGAGCGATGGGCGGCCATGTGGCTGGACTTGGCGCGATACGCCGATTCGAAAGGCTATGAAAAAGATGGCCATCGAGATATCTGGCGTTATCGGGATTGGGCCATCGAAGCCTTTAATCGCGATTTGCCCTTTGATCAATTTACCATCGAACAATTAGCTGGGGATCTCTTGCCGAATCCGAATCCTGACCAGTTGATCGCAACTGCTTTTCACCGCAATACCATGACCAATACTGAGGGAGGGACGGAAGATGAAGAATTCAGAGTTGCTGCTGTGATCGATCGTATCAACACGACTTTTGAAGTTTGGCAAGGGACGACGCTCAGTTGCGTGCAATGTCACAGTCATCCGTATGACCCCATTCGCCATGAAGAATTCTACCAGGTCATGGATCTGTTTAATCACTCCCTGGACCAGGATTTAGATGACGAGATTCCGACTTTAGAACTGTTTACGGAAGCAGAGGAGAGAGAGATCAAAGAAACCATTGCCTACCTCCAAAAGCTGGAGCCAGATCAACCCATTGACCAGCAAGCATTGCTTTCTAATCAAATTAAGCAGGCCATTTTTCCCATCTTGCAGCCGAACCAATGTGATGACTTTCAAAACGTTACTTTTCAGGGAACCGGTGGCGTAACGAATTGGGTTTACAACCTCCAGGCCATTGGGGATAAAAAATTCCGTTTCAAATTTGGGAACATCGATTTAACGGGGTTGCAAGACATCTCTTTCCGCTATAGCACTCAAGGAAAGGATGCAAAAGTAGAAGTGCGTAAAGGCACGGTCGACGGTGAGCTACTGGCCGCCACTCAATTTGACAATGCCCGCAAGAGCCGATGGGAAACCAAAGATTTACCCGTCGTAAAGGTGCCGGTTCAATCCGCTTCGGGTCGACATGACTTAATTTTTGAAATCATTAATACGACGGGAGAAATCCCGGATGGTATGCTGGTGATCGATCGAATTGAATTGCACTATGCGGATCGACCGCCGTTATCCGATCCGTTGCTATCCTATAGGAATAAGTTGATCAATTTGCGTAAAAAGGCGGAACATACCCCCATTATGCAACCAAAATCCAGCACATTTCGCCGGGCTACTCATGTATTCGAAAGGGGCAATTGGACGGCACATGGACAACAGGTAAAAGCTGGTGTTCCTCAGTCCTTTTTGACAACCGACGAGTCAGAACCAGAAGATCGATTGGCATTTGCCAAGTGGTTGGTGAGTAAAGAAAATCCATTAACCGCCCGGGTGATCGTCAACCGATTTTGGGAACAAATTTTCGGCACTGGCATCATCGAGTCGATGGAGGATTTCGGCACACAAGGCCTGAAGGCTTCCCACCCTGAGCTATTGGATTTTCTCGCCCTGAAATTTCAGGATGATTTTTCTTGGAGTGTCAAATCTTTACTCAGAGAGATGGTGCTTTCGGCTACTTACCGGCAATCTTCAAAAGCCAGCGAAGCAAAATTGGAGATCGACCCCTACAATCGTTTACTTTCACGCGGCAGTCGTTTTAGATTGTCAGCCGAACAGGTCCGGGACCAGGCATTGGCAGTAAGTGGACTGCTTCACGATGTCGTCGGTGGGAAAAGTGTAATGCCGTTACAGCCCGATGGCATCTGGGAGGTGGTCTATAATAATGCACAATGGAAGACGCCAAAGGGAAAAGATCGCCATCGCCGCGGTCTATACACCTATTGGAAAAGAACTGCACCTTATCCTTCTATGGCTGCTTTCGATAGCCCAAGTCGGGAGTTTTGCGTTTCCCGGCGAATCCGGACCAATACGCCGTTACAGGCGCTGGTCACCTTGAACGATCCTGTTTATCTGGAAGCCGCCAGGGCCCTTGGTAATAAAATGAGTGAAGCTGGACAAGAAGACCTGGAGGCTGGTTTGCGCAAGGGATATGAAATGGCAATGATCCGACCGGCCGATGAACACATCGTTTCTGTTTTAATGAAGCTGTATCGGCAGGCGGAAGCAGCTTTATCGACAGAACCTTCTGCACTAGCCGTTTCCCGGGACGCGGATCCGTACGATTTTCAATTGGAAGAACCGATGACCGTCGTCGCAAACGCCATTCTGAATTTGGATGGATTTATGATGAAAGAATGATGAATAAACACACGATCAATACAAAAAGAGGTCAATTTCACTATCGGGAATTTGGTCAGAAGGGATATCCTCCAGCCATACTTGTCCACGGTTATCCGCAATCGGGGCGTTGTTGGGAGGAAGTCGCGAATTTATTGGCGGATGAATTTTATTTAATTGCACCGGATTTGCGTGGTCTGGGTGATAGCAATCGCAATCCGGACCAGGCATTATACCAGAAGCACGAGCTGGCCAAAGACATCATTGGCCTGATCGACGAATTGGGAATTGATGACTTTTTTTTGGTAGGGCATGATTGGGGGGGTGCCGTCATTCAGGAAATAGCCTTTGCTACACCCGAAAGAATCAGAAAATTGAATTTGCTGAACTTTCCGATTATCCACAATCAATTAGGGCAAAAGAAAGCTTATGAGATTTTCAGCAAGTATCTTTTTAAGCCGTTTTGGTATCAATTCTTTTTAAGTTATCCGGAACTCCCGGAAAAATTCATGGCCGGCAACGAAGCGTTCTGGATACGCTTTTGCCATCGTGGTCTGACCAACCCGATACCAGAAGATGCGATCCAGGAATACACCCGATGTTATGAGTTGCCGGGAACATTAACCACCGGAGCGAACTACTACCGAACAATGCGTGATGATTTCAAACGATGGGCAACTTCAGACTATGTAGGCACAAAGCACAAAATGGAGACCTTGATCATTCATGGGTTCAAAGACCAGGTTATCATCCAAGACTATTTTGAAGGAAAAGAGGACTGTTTTGATAAGGTAGACATTAGGTTCATCGATTCCGGCCATTTCGTAATGGATGAGCAACCGGAGCAGGTAGCTTCACTTTTGAGGGAATTTTGGAATGCGGATTCGCAAAAATGAACTGCGATTAAACGATAAAATAATTGCTTATGAATATCCAGGAAGAAGCCAAGCAACGGCATTTACAATATCAGACACGCCGGCATTTCCTGAAGGCCTGCACTACCGGCCTGGGAGGTATGGCCTTAGCCTCCTTCATGGGGTGTAGTGAAGGAAACCCTATCGCCAAGATTTTGGCACCAAAGGCGGTGGGTGATCACCTTTCTCATTTTGCTCCCCGGGCCAAACGAGTCATCTTTTTGCACATGGCTGGTGCGCCCTCTCAACTGGAGTTATTTGATTATAAACCGCTTTTGAACAAGTTACACGGTCAGGATTGTCCTCCGTCTTTATTGGAAGGGAAGAAGTTCGCCTTTATTTCGGGTACGCCAAAGATGTTGGGCATTCAAGGAGAATTCAAACAACACGGTGAGTCGGGAGCATGGATCTCCAATCATATGCCCCACTTTACAAAAGTCGCTGATGACGTGTGTTTTCTCAAAGCGATGCACACCGATGAGTTTAATCACGCACCAGCACAGTTGTTATTGCATTCCGGAAGCCCGCGCTTGGGGCGGCCAAGTATGGGATCCTGGGTCACCTACGGTCTAGGGTCGGTCAATGAAAATTTGCCGGGTTATGTCGTTTTGGTTTCTGGCGGCAAAACCCCCAGTGCCGGGAAAAGCATCTGGGGAAGTGGTTTTTTACCGTCAGTGTACCAGGGAGTTCAATGCCGCTCACAGGGGGACCCGGTCCTTTATGTATCCGACCCAAAAGGTATGAGCCGGGATTTAAGAAAACAATCGATCGAAGCCATTAACGAGATCAATCGCAAGCAATATGAAGAGTTTAACGACCCGGAAATTCTGACGCGAATTTCCCAGTATGAAATGGCTTTCAAAATGCAGGTTTCCGTACCGGAAGCCATGGACATCGGTAAAGAACCCGATTACATCCATCAGATGTATGGGACAGAGCCGGGTAAAACTTCTTTTGCTAACAATTGTCTACTAGCCAGGCGTTTAGCGGAGAGAGATGTTCGCTACATTCAGCTTTTTCACTGGGGGTGGGATTCCCATGGTGCAGCGAAATCGGAGGCTCTTAGCCATGGTTTTAGAGAACGGTGTTTGGAGACTGACCAGGCCATCACAGCCTTGATCAAAGATTTGAAACAGCGAGGTTTACTGGAGGAAACACTCATTGTATGGGGGGGAGAATTTGGAAGGACGCCGATGTTGGAAAATCGGGTGGGGCGCGATAATGTCTTTACGGGCCGAGATCACCAAACCGAAGCCTTTACCATGTGGATGGCAGGAGGAGGAGTGAAGGGTGGGATGTCCTATGGCGAAACAGATGAAGTTGGATATGCCGGTGTAAAAGACCGGGTACATGTGCACGATCTGCAGGCCACAATCCTGCATGCTTTGGGAATGAATCACGAAGAACTTACCTACCATTTTCAAGGAAGAGATTTCCGACTGACGGATCAATTCGGAAAAGTAGTGAAGGATATTCTTGTATAAAAAGGCTTAGGGAAAAGGAAATGAGAGAAATTACGCGGATGGTCTCGGCGACTTTGATTTGGCTTTTGATAGTCCATCTTTCCTTATTTGGGCAGAATCCTATTGATGAACTTCGAATCGGAAATACTCAGAAACCCGAATCCGAGATCCATGCAGCAATAGACCCCGCCGACTCCAGCCGCATGATGGTAGCAGTGATGCGACGCGATCCCATTCTTAATGGTAATTCACTTAGTTTTTCATTTTACTCCACCAGCGACTTCGGCCGCAATTGGTTTTTAAGTCCCTTCAGAGGTACGACCGCAAACAATAGTGCTGTAGCTGGTGGCGGTGATCCGGTGATCGTATACGATTCCGGGGGGCGTGTACATCTGGTATGGCTTCTGCTCACTTTTAATTCATTGACCGGCACCGGAGAGATCGGACTGCATTATGCCAATACCGACGATCAAGGCATTACTTGGGAGCAGCCTCCTGCGCCGGCGGTTGTCGGAGAATTGAAGTTGCAAGAAGGAACCACAGATATTGTGGCAACTGATCGTTATCTCGACAAACCCTGGCTCGCGATCGATCAGACGGATGGCGCATTTCGGGATAATTTGTATATGAGCTATTATCAGTTGGATGTATCCGGAGATACCATTGCCAGCATTCGTTGTGCGCGTAAAAGACGGACTGCAGTCAACTTCTCCTCCCAGTCCACTCAAGTCAATACCAATAATTACCGCGATATCCATTTCGCCAATGTAGAGGTGGACACCAAGGGAGTAATACACATTATTTTTTGGGCTACCCTGGATGGTGCACATTACGCATTGTATCATACGCAATCGACCGATGGGGCAACAAGCTTTCGCGAGGAAATCAAAATTACCGACCTTTCTTTTCCTAAGCCGTTGAATGCTACTACATTTCCGTCTCCGATCGAGGGAGTCGAACGCATATATCCCAGCCTTCATCTCGGAATCGACCACTCTTCCGGGATTTACCGCGACCGCTTGTATGCGGTTTGGATGGCGCAAGGTACCGGAGAAGATGCAACTACCGGTTTCGACGTCTTCTTTGCTCATTCTTCTGATGGCGGCCTACAATGGAGTACGCCCGTGATCGTAAATGACGATAAGGACCCTGCTATCCACCAATTTAATCCCGTGATTGAGGTATCTCCGACTGGTGTTGTAATTTTGTCCTGGTACGATCAGCGGGTAGATCCGGCCAATGCACAAACACATTATTACCTGGCCTATTCAACGGATGGCGGCCGCTCTTTCGAGCATCAATTTCCGGTGAGCACTCAGCCTTCCGATTTTTCGAAAATTGGGACAGCCAACAGCGGTTTTGGTGTGGGCGAGTATACCCAGGTGATCAGCACGCATCAGTATGCCCTCCCGTTTTGGGCGGATGGCCGTTTAAACAATGGAGAAGTGAAGGTTTTTACCAGCAAAGTGTCTTTGGAAGATGCTCAAATCACCAGTATTGATGGTTGGCAACAACTGGGGAGTGAGTTGGTTTTGACGGAGATTTATCCAAATCCGACTAAAAATTGGATCTACGTTGAGTGGGAATTGAAGACCCCCGCAAAAGTACAATTGACCATGGTGGATTTGAATGGGAGAGAGATATGGAACCATTTTGTAAGATCAAAGGACATCGGTCAATACCGGCAAAAAATAGACCTGTCTGATTTCTCCAATGGAACCTATTACGTTGTCTTAAAAGGAGAAAAGGGACAGACTACTGCTCGCAAGATCATAGTCAATCATTAGAAACTTCCGTCAGAGCTAATATTTCTTGCATTTCTTCTTTCTTAAACTTTCCCACGGGTGTGAACAACTCTTCCAATTTCAATATCGCAAAGTTGAAATAAGGTTTCTTATCTTAGTAGCTTTAAAGGATGACTACCATCAACACAGCAGAATGAAAATTGACTTTGGCGTTAGCACCTGGTTATGGACTTCCCCATTCGATACCAATACAATTTCTCTATTTCCAAAGATAAAATCCATGGGGTTCAGTCATGTGGAAATTCCCATTGAAGACCCTGACCTCATCGATGCGGAAATTGTGGCATCGGCGTTGAGAGACAGCGGATTGGAAGCCATCGCTTGTGGCGCTTTCGGGCCAACCCGAGATTTGACCCACGAAGACCCCGAAGTACATCGACAGTGTTTTGAATACATATCCAATTGCCTGGATATGTGCCTGGTTTTGGATGCAAAGTTCCTGGCGGGCCCCATGTATTCTGCCGTTGGTAAAGCGCGATTAATACCGCCGGAACAAAGAAATACGGAATGGAACAGAGCGGTCGAAAATCTGCAAATTGTTTGTCAAATGGCTGCCGATCGCAACCTTGAAATTGCCCTGGAACCGCTGAACAGGTTTGAATCGGATCTGATCAATACGGCGGAGGATGTTGTGCGGCTAATCAACGACATCAATCACCCTGCGGCAAAAATATTGTTGGACGGTTTTCATATGACCATCGAAGAAGCCGACTTAGAAACAGCCATTCGCTTGGCCGGTGATCGCTTGATCCACGTTCAGGTCTCCGAGAATTATCGGGGAACACCCGGAACCGGACAAACCAACTGGGACGCCATCAAAAGAGGACTGCAGGCAATCGATTACAGAGGAGTTGTATCGATCGAAAGCTTTACGCCTCATGTGCAGGAATTGGCCGGTGCAGTTTGCATCTGGAAAACACTGGCGCCTTCACAAGATGGCTTTGCCGAGGAAGGCCTGGCCTTCTTAAAGGCACTTTTCAAAGACTGAGAAGATGGGCTTAGGCCTGGCGCTTGAATATGAAAAATCATCAAATTAATATGGAAAATAAGAAAATTAGAGTCGCCATCGTTGGTTTGGGCTTTGGCGCAGAATTTATACCGATTTATCAGAAGCATAAGAATGCCGAGATGTATGCCATTTGCCAACGCACACAATCCAAGTTGGATGAAATTGGCGATACTTTTGGTGTTGACGTTCGTTACAGTGACTACAATGAACTATTGAAAGATGATAACATCGATCTCGTTCACATTAACTCGCCGATCGGTGCCCATGCCGAGCAATCTATTGCGGCATTGAAGGCGGGCAAACATGTAGCCTGTACGGTTCCTATGGCCACTACCGTTGAAGAATGCCGACAGATCGTTGAATTGGTCAAAGAGACCGGCTTGACTTACATGATGATGGAAACGGTGGTCTACAGCCGTGAATTCTTGTTTGTCAAGGAAATGTACGAAACGGGAGAATTAGGCAGGATCCAGTTTTTGCGCGCCTCTCATCAACAGGAAATGGCCGGTTGGCCCGGGTACTGGGAAGGGTTACCCCCAATGCATTACGCCACACATTGTGTTGGTCCGGTGCTGGCGCTGCCAAAGGGCCAGGCGGAGTACGTCTCCTGCTTTGGGTCCGGACGCATTGATGAACATTTAATCCCCAAATACGGCTCGCCCTTTGCCATCGAAACCTGCCACATCAAATTTAAAGATTCAGACTTAGCGGCGGAGATCACCAGATCGCTATTTAATACCGCACGTCAATACCGGGAAAGCTTTGATGTCTACGGATCCAAGAAATCTTTTGAATGGACCTTGATTGAACACGAGCCTTCGGTTATCCATACGGGTGAGGTACCCGAACGGGTCACCATCCCGGATTATGCCCATCTGTTACCCAAAGAGATTGCTCCGTTTACGACTGGCGGTGTCTATGATTCCGATGACAATCAGCACTTATCCTTTATCCAGGGAGCCGGCCACGGTGGGTCTCATCCCCATCTTTGTCACGAGATTTTAATGGCTTTGGTCGAAGAACGCGAGCCATATCCGAATGCGGCGCAGTCTGCTAATATCACTTGTGTCGGGATTTTGGCGCATGAATCGGCGATGGCCGGGGGAGAGATAAAGCGCTTACCCGATTTTACATTTGTGTAGATAGTAGTAGAAGTAACACCTTCGGGGCCAATTGAGATTGTGCATTACTGTCCAAGATGCGGCAGTAAATTGCGGTCAGGCAAAGTGGGATCTTAATGATTATCAGGTGTATAATGTGCTATTTTGGCGACTGCTTTTGGTGGTCAGCAATTTCGGAGCAGTGACCATTCTCGCTGTATTTTCCTGCCTCGAAGTACCAGTAGGACGCCAAATTGCAGCAACACAGACTCACTTTGACGGGGCCTTAGAAAGACGTGATCATCAACTTTCAATTGACGGAAGATGGGGAAGTTTACCATGCTTTGATTGGTGCTCTGACCATACAATTTATTTACTTTCGTACCCGCAGGATAGCAAAAGTCAGCTTTCCAGTAGCCGCCATAAATAAAGGCAGCCGGAAGGTCTTTGCCATTGATCAATCGCTTGAGCCAACTGTTGGGCTTGAGCCCCGGTAAATTCGTCTTCGATTGGATTTTCAATACCGGAGTAGCAATGTAACAGGCCGGGATAAATTTTGTGAGCGAAGGGATATCAAAGTCTGTAGGCATAAGCAGGCAAGATCCTGCCGATAGATCATTAATGGGAGATTGATCGGTATTATGCAAGGATAGGGTTGGGCTGCCGCCGCCGTTAAAGGTCAGATCTTCACGGTTTAATTCCGGATAATTGTTCTGCAAGAGTTCGATGCAATCTTTATAGTATTGACAGGCCTTGGCAAAGGCTTGGTCTTCCGATAGTATGAACTTGGGAAGCTTAACGACATGAGGATCGTAGCCCATGAAACCACTGAAAATCACGTATTCCTGGTTTTCGCGGATCAGGGACAGCGCCTTCTTCAAACCCTCTAAGTCTCCAAACCCTCCCCTATGAAGACCTACATCGATCTCTAAATTAAGCCTGATCTTCCGCCCTAACTGTTTGGCAAGGGCAATGTATTCTTCAATTCTCAAACTGGTATCCATCAGCCACTGAATCTGTTTGTATGGATCGAAGCGCGGATTATCCGGAATGTTTTCGAAGTAATACCGGGCAGTTTTAATGGGCATTGGTTTGCCCAGCAGTATATCAACCTTTTGATCCAAAAGTCCGGAAAGATCCGATAGAAAGGGCTGGTGGAAGACCATTAACCGACTGGAGTTTGAACGTTCCATCACGTATTGGACCAACTCATAAGAAGGGAGCGATTTTACAACAATACGAAAATGGGTCTTTGCCTGCAGTGACTTGTTTAATACGCCAAGATTGTGATCCAATCGGTCAAGATCGATCAAAAGAGCAGGTATGGTCCGTTTGTATTGTTTCAGTTGGAGATTGACGTCTCCGAAATATTCTTCTGCAGTATCCATCTCTAGTGATTGATTACCCACGCTTTGAGGTTATAGAAAGAGGTCTGTCAAATAATCGTTCAGGAATAAACCTTTTGGATCTTGAGCCTGTCGATGCTCATTGAATTCAGAAAACTTTGGGTATAGGTCGCGAAGCCGATCGCTTTTAAGGGTGTGCATTTTGCCCCAGTGCGGTCGGCCTCCATAAGCTAAAAAGATTTCTTCAAGCGCTTTGAAATAGGGCCGATGGTCCTTCTTATTGTAAACATGACAGGCAATATAAGCCGAATCCCTTTCGTAGGCGGGACTCAAATAGATGTCGTCTTTCTTCACCACCCGGTTTTCAATGGGAAAATGAACGGCAAATTTCCCCTTATTGACCGTCTTAATGATGTCGCGCAATACCTCGCCGTGAGTTTTCAAAGGGACATTATACTCCATTTCATTGAATCGCACGAGTCGTTGCGTTGCATAGACTTTATGGCTGTGAAACACTTTTCGGATATTGGGAATGGATCCGACCGATATTTTAGAAACAGCAGGATTCAAGGACGGAGCCAGGCGTGCCAGTTCACAAAGGATTTTGAAGACATAATTTTCCAGAACGTATTCCGAAAGATAATTGGTCAGACTCACTTTATCGGGCTGATCGGTTGCAATATTGGAGGTCTTTGTCCATACCTTGTTAGCATGGGGAAACCAGTAGAATTCGAAGTTCCGGTTTTGTTGGATCCGGTCTGTAAAGGTGGTTAACACGTCTTCGAGGTCTTCTTTGCGGTTCCAAAGTTCCAATTTGTATGCCGGAACACATTGTAATGTGATCGAAGTAATTATTCCCAGTGCTCCAAGAGATACCTGCGCTGCTTTAAAAAGCTCCCGGTTTTCGGTTTCCGAACATTTCACCAGTTCTCCCTTACCATTGACTAAGTGAAGAGCGATCACCTGGGTGCTGATGGTTCCAAAATCCATACCAGTGCCGTGGGTTCCCGTGCCAATGGTTCCGCCAAGAGATTGTCGGTCAATGTCACCGAGGTTTTCCATTGCCATCCCTTGTTCGAAGAGAAGATCGCCCAGTTGATAGAGCTTCGTGCCTGCCTTTACAGTCGCCGTCATGGTGACCGGGTCAGCGGAAATCAATCCCTGGTATTCGTCCAAACTAATCAGAACTTGATCGGTTACCCAGAGTGGATTGAAGGAATGACCGCTGCCGATGATTCTCACCTTTTGATTTTTTTGGTAAGCGGATTTGACCAGGTCCCGGACTTCTTGCTCCGTCTTAGGGTAGGCAACCAACTGGGGAGTCCATTGAATCTTCCTCGACCAGTTCTTCATTTCGTTGTATTTTTGTTCGGAAATTAGTGAAGTTGTTCAAAATTTCTGTTTCGAAGTGAAAAATTTAGATTAATGGTTCTCAGAACTGGTTTTTTTCTCTGCATAGCAGCGCTACGGTGATAAAAAAAGCCGTTTTGAGGT
>JANQRV010000389.1 GCA_028284395.1 Saprospiraceae bacterium | reverse complement strand
TTTTTTTCTTTGACAAGGCGCAAAAACCGGAGTTATGCCAGAGCATAATGAGGATTTTTGTAACACCGTCAAAGGAAAAAAGAGCCCATCAGAATTAGGTAAATTAAATTGATCACTTACTTAACTTTCACTGTGACAATACTTTATAAAAACTACTGGATCAAACACTGAAATTTTCACAATTATTCTTTCACAAATCCTGATCCTTATGTTAAAGTATTGCCGCCTACTTTTAACGCTGCTCCTTTATGTGGCTATTTCTTTCTCTATTCTTCGGGCTCAAACTTTTGTCTCTTCCCATAAAACCAAATCTTCTGATAAAGTTAACCTTCAAAACCTTCAGGGTAGAATCATCGATGGCAGTAGTAAAAAACCGCTTAAGTATGCGGTCGTCAAAGCTCGAAAATCTGGCAGCGGTGAGCTTTTAATGGAGGAAATTACCAACGGTAGCGGCCGTTTCACGCTGAAAGGCCTGCCTCTGACCGGTATTGAAATCGAAGTGCAGGCACTGGGTTTCGTAGCGAAAAAAATCTCCCATGGTCAATCAGTAAAACGATCAATTGATCTCGGAAAGTTAGCTTTGATACCTAAAAAACGTCGTTATGAAAATGAAGGTGTCGCTACTAGTGGCGGCAAGACGCTTTCTGTAGATCACCAGGTTTATTATCCTCGTCAATTATCAGATAACCCCCATCATCCTTTGCCTGAATTATTGCGATCGATTCCTGGGTTTTATCTCGATCGAAGCAACAACGTATCTTTGTGGGGTAATTCCAGGGTACGTTTCTTAGTAGATGGAAAATTGTCCAATCTTACGGACCAAAATCTGATGTCTCTATTTCAAGAGCCATCCACTCCATCCATAAAGAGGATTCAGGTTTCAACAAGTCCCAGAACCGACTATCAGTCGGCGGACCTGAGTGGCATTGTGAATGTAAGTTTAAGAGACAATAAGATCGGTTGGAATGGTGTATTTGATCTGGGATATGCAGGTGAGAACCGCCATCGAACAGGGTTTGAAATCAACTACAATTCCAAGAAATTTATACTAAATTCCGGTTTGAGGGTTTCCCGAATTCACTTAGATGGATACGGTAAGCTGTATCGATGGGAGGATACGACCAGCGTTCATACAACGATTGATCAAGAGTACCGCCATGACCAAATCAACTTTGAGCGGATTTTTGACCTCAATTTGACTTACAAGCCGAATGCTAATACCAGTCTATCTTTTGAATCCACTTATCATCAGCCATGGGTGGAGAGAACGACAACTACAGATTCTGAGATTCTCAATAAAACGGGATCAGTTGCCCGGATCCAGGATCAACGCATTACCAATCTGGATAGCCGAGATAGGGACTGGCGTTCTGGCCTTTGGTTCGATAAGGTTTTTTCCTCTGCCCGGCATCGTGTTTCCGCTGGAGTAGCCTACGAAAGCGGTAAGGTGGATCAATTGCTGAACTTTCAGAATGCAACGTTTGATATGGACGGGCTGACATTATTGGAGATTCTGGACCTCAGTCAAAGCCACATTTTAGGCGATCACATGGGATTGCGTTTCGAATTGAATTATTTGCAACCATTCAGAAGAGGGGAGGGCTTTTTGGAGTTTGGCTGGAAGAGTTCGGAACGGAGATTCGGCAGCAATTTTAACCGCTTTAATTTCAACTATTTTTCAGACATGTTCTTTGAAGTGCCGCCGCTCAATAATCGATATCGTTACAAAGAGCAGGTCCACAGCTTTTACAGCAGTATCATTTTGCCTTTTCGGGAATTTGAATTGCTGCTCCGATTGGAGACGGAACAGTTGAACACAGCATTCACTACCGCTTCAGTGGATCCCGGTATGGAACGTAACTTTTTCAATCTTTTGCCTACCATACAGGTTTCCTATCCTCTGAAGAACAAGACCAAACTCTTCATCAAATTTCATCGTGAGCTTTTGCGACCGACCCAGGAGGAGTTAAATCCCTTTATCGACTTTACAAACCTATTTTACCTAAAGTCGGGAGACCCTTTTTTGTTTCCTCAGACCAAAAACCTCTTAAAAGCATCCTATGAAAGACATTGGGAGGAGCAGAAGGTGACGGGGTCGCTTTATTACGAATCTACACAAAATGCAGTTCTGAGTATTCTTCAAGTAGCGCCGCCAAATATTGCCTTGTTGCATTTTAAGAATATCAAGGCCAGGAAAGATTTGGGTTTGGAAGTTCATTTGCAATTTAAATTTGCTAAGATCGTCGAGGGTCAACTTACCAGCCAGTTTTTCAATCGCCGACTGGTAGTAGAAGATCCTGAAATTGGGTTTACCAATAATCTATGGAGCTGGCAGAATGAATGGGAACTTGGCGCTAACCTTTGGGAACAGGCGACCTTTAAATTTACTGGTACCCATCGAGGAAAAGTCAATACGCCACAAGGAACACTAGATCCTCTTTTAATAGCGGGTTTTCAATTGGACTTGCAAGTGGCCAGCGATCGGTTTGGTTTTTCAATTGGGACCGACGACTTGTTTAACAGCAACCGGATTGCGAAGACAACAGCAGCCGGCGATTTCATTCAAATCGATGATTATCGTGAAAATCGCCGGCTGCTATTCTTCAATGCTGTCTTTAATTTTGGATCTAGTCGGCTTCGTAGATCGTTAACACCCTTGCGGATGGATCGATGACGTTGCCACACCATTTGGGTAACCATTGGTATGGAGTCAGGGTTTGATGATGGCCATAAAATTCGGTAAAGACTTTCCGATAAAAGTAAGCTTCTTTCGTTTTCGGCGCATCATGCGTAAAGTCATCCTTACAGCGCATAAATTCAGAGTCCGAAATCACTTTATTGATGTATTCCTGAGCGATTTCGTACCAGGAACGTTTTTTACTACTTACAGAATCGGAAAAACCATTTTTGCGGCGCCATAGTACAGAATCGGGAATCAACTTTTCATTGGCGAATGCCTGCCGCAAAGGTAGTTTCTCGATTTTTTTGCCATCAAACATCCTGATCTTCGGAGCCAGGCCCATATAATATTTCATGAAGGCCTTATCGCTAAAAGGTACTCGGGCTTCCAGGCCGGCAGAAGAAATACTGCGGTCGCCCCTTAGCATATCGAAAAAATGGATGTCTTTCAATAAGCGAATGGCTTCATCTTGGAAAGCCTGAGCGGAAGGTGCTTGCTGGAAATAGAGATAACTTCCCATTTCATCAATGGTCTCTCCCGTATACAAGACTTTCACATCGGAATGGTCTCTCACATAATGTGAGATCAACATATGACCAACAGAAGCGCGGATGGTTGTCACGTCGAAGGAGCCGGTCGTATAAACCGTTTCTCTCAGTGCGTTGAGAAAGTCTGCTTCTTCGACCAGCACACTGTGATGATCAGAGCCAATATAATCAGCTACTTCCTGCGCTGCCGATAAATCTGGAGATCCTTCCATGCCAATCGAAAAGGTTTCTATTGGCTTTTCGGAGGTTCGGTAGCGATTGGCAATAGCGGAGACCAGCGAAGAGTCAAGCCCCCCACTAAGTAAGCTCCCAACCGGTCGATCAGACATCATTCTCTTTTTGACGGCATCAACCAGCAGATCGCGGATTTGAATGTACATGTCATCACTTTCTTCTGTTACCTGAATCGGGTAATCGAAGAAGTAATAGGGATAAAATTCGTTGGGAGTAGAAGCCTTCCACCAGCAGGAAGTCGGAAACTGGTCCATTTTTTCGAGAAAGGTTAATGCCTTGGCCTCGCTTGCAATACCGATGCTTTTGCCATCTGTATCGGTTCCGATATACATACCTCTTACCCCCAAATGGTCACGGGCTGCATATATTTCTCCCGATAGTTCGTCGAAGAGAACGAAGGCAAATTCTGCATCCAATTCTTTGACGGTTCTTTCAATACCAAATTTGCGGTACATGTGGATGATCGATTCACAATCGCTCTCCGTTTCATATTGAAAGCCGTATTTTTTCGCCAGGTCATTACAATTGTAGATTTCCGCATTAGCTATGAGCCAACAATCCTGGAAGTGCATCGGTTGATTACTTGCACTGTTAAGGCCATTGATGGCCAGACGATGAAACCCAAAGGTTACTCCGTTTCCTACTTCTCTGATTTCAGAATAATCCGGCCCCCGATGTTGAATTTTCTCGAAAAAGGGGGCCAATTCCGGCATTGTTTTGTTCTTTCCAATGTAGCCAAAAATTCCACACATGATCTTGTTCTTTAAAAATTTTCAATCAATTCAGGGCAAAAAACGATAAATTTTTAAACGAAAGCAACTGTTTAATGAAATTTTAGCAAAAAAATAGAATATTCTTAATTGGAAGGTAGTCTGGGATAGGAAAATTAAAAGATTTTGAATTTTAAGGCCTTGTTATTGCCTTTTTTCCAATAAAAATATAGTTTGAAAAAAAATATTCGACTTAAGTGGTTGATTTGTAGGGTTTTATTTGACTGCTTGTTTTGATTGGCGCTCAAAAAGAAAAAATAGGGGAAGGCTCGATTTATGGGAAAACTGTTTCGCTTTGTCGGTAAATGTTTTAAGATAGCCGCTCAGAGTCTTTCTAAAGCAATTGGTTATTCCCTGAAATGAAATGAAGTTTCCGTATCCTTCCCCTAACTCTTTCCGGAGTGCAGCGCCTTTGTGCCGACTACGTATTTTTTAAACAAATGGACAAAATCAATTGCATCCAAGATCTCTTTTTGAGATGTCATCGTTATTGGGGAAACACTGCCCCGAGAGAACTGTATTTGGTACGTACCGTTCTAAGCTTGGATCTCGCAGTGCCGTTTCCAAAAACGTGGTAATGTCATTGATTTCAGATTCGGTCAAACCTAATGGTTGAAAGGCATCAGCCAATTGTTCTTCAGGTACGGAGGGGTTTTCTGCAATACCTGCATTTTTGTAGGCCACTACTTCGCGGATCGAACGCATACTGCTGCCATGGCCGTAAAATGGAGAATCCGCTAGGTTATACAATTGTGGTACCTTAAACTTATACATATCGTCTTCTTCTTTTGTGAAGCCGCCACGCCCTAAACTCGACGGATCGCCAAAGGGCGATTTGAAAGTAGGTTCAGAACATTCGTGTAGATCATTCATGCCATATGCGTGAAACGCCATCGTATTGAGTACTGGTCCGGTATGACAACTGCCGCATTGCCCTTTTTCGAAGAAGAGAATGGCACCGCGCTTTTCAGCGTTAGTCATCGCCGAAGCATTTCCTCGCAACCACTCCTGAAATGGAGCTTTATTGGCTAGAAGTGTTCGCTCGTATGCAGCTATTGCCAATCCTGCCTGTTCCCGTCCGTACCTTTGTTCTTCTGATACCTCCGGAAATGCTTGATCAAAAAGTTCTTTATAGCCAGTGCTTTCAATGAACTCATTCGTCACACTTAATCGATGGACCTTCATGCCAGCGATGGCTTGTGTTTCTAATCCTTGAAACCCCAGTTCATTGGTCTCTTTCGGACTACCCACATCCCATTGTTCGTATGTCTCAGTATTGGCCCCGGTGGCTCCGAACTGACCATTCCAAAGCATCAACTCTTGATAAGCCCCATTCATCGCCGATGGTGTCCGGACCGGTTGCACATCTAGTTCCGCCTCCGGGTAAGCTGCAATGATATCTCGTCCTTCACCATTGTTGCCAAATCCTCTGCCACCCTCCGATATACCTTGGTGTCGCCCCGCTTGGAATCCCGCTGAAGCAAAATGACAAGAAGCACAAGAATAAGTACCTTTGCCAATCGAACGCATCGGTGCCAGAGCCAAACCTGTTTCATGATAAAGAAGTTTCCCAAGAGCTACTTTCTCTTGTGTCAAAGGGTTTTTCGGATCTTGAGGAATGCTGGCAAAGTCATCACTTTCAGGCATTATAAAATGAGTTATACCCTTGCCGTTGGCGACTTCCGCCAATACATTTTCCAACTTGTTGTCGAGGGTCTCTTCTAGGTCAGTCTCTTTTTTACATGAAAAAAAGATCACGGTGATGACCATGAAAAGATAGAATTTCTGAATTTTCATTTCTGGTGCGTTTATAAAAACTGTGATAAACCTTTACAGGCCTTCTTAAATTGATAACTGTAAATCAATGTAAATGTGGCGTTGCAGCGGGAGGAATAAAGGTTTGAGCTACTCGTGATTTGTTGTGCTAAGGAGATGGCAGTTCAATTCACCGAATACTGACTGCAGAATTAGCATGCCAGTAAAGATAGGAAAATATAGTATTAAAATAATAAATAATTTATCTTTTTTGCAATGTTATGTGACTGATCAAGCCTAAGCGCGTACGCTTTGAACAATCAAAGCGTTTTCGTCGACCATTGCAACACAACCAACTGTAGCAATCAATATGCAAAAAGAACCATTTAAAGGACTGAAAGTCGTCGAGTTGGCGAGTGTATTGGCGGGACCTGCCGTCGGAATGTTTTTTGCAGAATTAGGAGCGGAAGTACTCAAGATTGAGAATGCCCGAACTAATGGAGATGTGACAAGACGCTGGAAGGGGGCGATGGAAGACCCCGATAGCCCTTACTCTGCTTATTACCATAGCATTAACTGGGGTAAAAAATCGGTGCTACTAGATCTAAGGAAGTCGGAAGATCGAGCAATGACATTGAAATACATCCGCGAGGCTGATGTTTTGATAACCAATTTTAGGAAAGGCTCCGCTGCAAAATTAG
The DNA here is from genome assembly GCA_028284395.1 of Saprospiraceae bacterium. Lineage (GTDB taxonomy): Bacteria > Bacteroidota > Bacteroidia > Chitinophagales > Saprospiraceae > JANQRV01. Next base: position 13,755 of record JANQRV010000389.1, on the reverse strand, counting down.
GAATGGATTACCAAAATCTAAAATCCAGTAATCCAAGATTGATTCAGGTTAATTTGACTGGGTTTGGGGAGGAAGACCCGACCCCTGCTTTTGACATCGTTTTGCAGGCTGAAACGGGATACCTTTTCATGACAGGCCATGTTGGGGGCCCTGTGGCTCGAATGCCCGTTGCTTTGATCGACCTGCTCTCGGGTCACCAAATGAAGGAGGCCGTGCTCATCGCTCTGTTGCAAAGAGAGCGGACTGGCCGGGGTTGTTATACCTCAGTTTCTCTGGCGGAATCGGCCATCGCTTCTCTAGCCAACCAGGCATCTAATTGGCTTAATGTCGGTTTTGTTCCCCAGCAAATGGGAACGACACACCCCAATATTGCACCCTACGGAGATTTGTTTACGACCTCTGATGATTGCCGTTTTGTCCTGGCCATCGGAACTGAAAAACACTTCCGCCGACTTTGCCAGGCAATTGAGCTGAATCACCTGCCGGAAGATGAAAGGTTTTGTTCCAATAGGGTGCGGGTTCGGAACCGGCCGACCCTGGTCCAGCTTATTCAGGAAAGAGTTGGTCAATTGTCCAAAGATGAGATAATGAAACGATTCAAGGCTAGACAGGTCCCCGTGGGTATCGTGCGAAATATGAGAGAAGTATTCGAACTTCCCATAGCACAGTCTCTTATTTTGGAACGAGAGGTACCGAATCAAGGCATTGTCAAGGCAGTAAAGACCGCAGTTTTTCGAATAGGGGATGAATCTTGATATCATACATTTGATAATCCTATTTATCTTTTGTAACTTTGGTGTAACAAGATTCTTACCAACTTCAAAATGTAGACAAACCTAGTCGTAGTCCCAATCATAGGCGTGAGTTCCCACTATTTTAATGTATTTTCTTTCTAGCTAACACTCTTTTTGTAACACACCCTTTTCTCTTTAAAGAAAGCAAAAACCGATAGCAACATTAAACATTTCACAACTATGAGAATAACTGTTACCCTCCTGCTTACGCTATTGATACCCCCGTTGCTCCCTGCGCAGGACATTCCTGCTGATATTTCCTATATCAGTTATGAAGACGTTATTTTCCACGAGAGCAATCCCGTTACTTTTACCGAACGCATTCAGCTTTCTTATGGGGTTTCCATTGGCATCACAGAGGAGCTATTGAAGGTGTATCAGCGAAATGGACTTTCCTTGACCGAACGTGAGACCGCTGTTGAAAAATTACTTTATCAATACAAAAAATTAAAACCGTCTTCCGCAGAACTTACTAATTCCGAACTGGCTAGTCTTGGTATTGAGAGCCGATCAGAAATCATAGATATCCTTAACTATGACCTTTTTCTTTCTTGGCAAGGGAATAAAAGTCCAATTACCGCTTCTTCAAGTACGGGAGGTAAGATCTGGTACGGCATTGGCTCAGCTGCATTTAAAGGCCTTTGGCAAATTCTGAAAAAGAACAAGACTTCGATCGAGGCTTTCCAGCAACAGTTGAACCAACAAGTCGAAAAATTCAATCTGCTGTCCGAAAAATTGACCTCCCGCGCCCACTCTGAGAAAGTGGCTGAAAAGGCATTGTCTCTGCTGAATAAGGGGGCATTTGAATCGGTTGAGGAACTGATGGTACAAGCCACTTTTGGCAGCACGACCGATGATGGGGTACTCCAATTTCAGACTGGCTTGATTAAAGAGATTAACCTTAAATTTGCGGATGCCACTGAATACTACCATAAAGCTGCATCGCTCGATCGCAAGAACAGTGAGTACGCATTGAGATATGGCCAAAATTTACTGACCGTCCATCGACACGATGATGCTATTGGTCAATTTCGTTCCTCTATGAAGGCTTTGGCGAGCCAGGAATCCAAGCAAGGGGGGATTGGCGTTCGACTCAACCATATCGGGGAAGCATTTTTGCGGAAGAATGCGCCGGATCGCGCCATTGGAATGTTGATCAAAGCGTTGAATATCAATATAAAAGATTTTGGCGAAACACATCGATTCGTTAGTACCAATCTCTATAACCTGAGTTTGGCTCACAAGGCAAAAGGTGAATACCCTAAAGCGTTAAAGTACATGCAGCAGGCCTTGAGGGTGAATTTGTCTTTACACGGCGAAAAACATCCAAATACCGCTGTTAACTATACTCATCTCGGTTCGATCTATCAAGCTCAGAGAGATTTTCAAAATGCGTTGATTCATTTTCAAAAGGCATTAAACATTATAACTGCAGAATTTGGACCCAATCACCATTTCGCTGCTTCCGGATTCAATTACATCGCCAGTCTGTATCTAAAGCAGGGAGATTATGAGAAAGCTTTGGAATATTTCAAATTGGCAGGCTCCATCTTCGAAGAAATATATGGCCAGGAACATGCAAGGCTAGCAAGTATTTACCACAGTCTGGGACTGGTCCATCAACAAAAGGGCAAAATGGACGACGCTTTGGATTTTTTCAAGCGCTCTGTAACTGTAAATGTAAAGGCCTTTGGTGAATTACATCAAAGTGTTGCTTATGGTTACATTAACTTAGGCACATTATACCATGCGGTTGGCAACTATGATTTAGCTATTGAAAATTACACCAAAAGTTTACAAATCTTTCTTCCACGTCTTGGAGAGAGTCACATCAGCATTTTGGAAATTTATGTCAATTTGGGAGTGAACCACGCCGCTAAAGAATCCTGGACGAATGCCTTGGAATACTATCACAAATCCTTAAGTATTGCTTTAGAAATGTTTGGGCATCAACACCCTAAAGTGGCTGGTATCTACAATCATATAGGGGAGGCCAATCTCCAAAACCGTTCTTACGATGAAGCCTTTGAATACCTTACCAAAGCTTTGCAAATTAATCTAGCGGTTAAAGGAGATGCGCACCCCGACATTGCAATGATCTACAATAATATGGGCGACCTATTTCTCCAAAAAGGTGAAAGTGATTTGGCGATCGAATACATCCAAAAGGCTCTGGAAATCAACATTGCTTTTTCGGGGGAAAATCACTCCATAGTAGGGGTCCGGTATAATAATTTGGGAGCTGCTTACAAGAGTAAAGGATCTCTCAATGAAGCGGCTGAATGTTATTACAAGTCACTGCACATTGCTATTTCAACATTCGGAGAAACACATTCTCAGATTGCATCCATTTACAGCAATTTAGGCGATTTGTTCCTTTACCACGATCCCGTTAAAGCATTGGAATTTTTTGAAAAAGCATTGGAGGTAGAGCAGAAGGTAAACATTCAAAAACAAATTGCCGCTCGTTATTGGAATTTGGGAAGAGCCCACTATGCCCTTAATAATGATGGGAAAGCCATTTCCTTTTATCAAAAGGCATTGCAACTAAACCCCAAACTTCAAAGCTCTATAGATGGGGCAAACATTGGTTTAGCTTATGCTAGAAATCAGCAAATGGATAAAGCGGAGGCGATTTTTGCCCATTATGAGCAAATGTTTCCAAAACACCCCGCCACCTTTCGAAATTGGATGCTTTACCACACGTTGAGTGGAAAAGGCAATAAAGCAGTCAAACAATTAGAAAAGGCTGTTTCTCTGGGTTTCCAAGATCTGGATTGGCTGGAAAATGAAAAAGGTCTGACTTCTATTCACGGGCTTAAAAAGTATCAAGAAGTTGTTCGGCTTCTAAAATTGCAAAGCCGCCCCTAGTGGTGCACTGATCTTTCAGTAGCGATTCAGTGTTGCCTCTAAGTCTATTTTCATTTGAGAACGCAGGTGTTCCGGGCTTAATACTTCTATATGTTTTCCCATTCCACGGATGACTTCCAGGAGCTCATTGTTTATTCTTACCCGAATACTTACCATTAAGAATTTCGACTGCTGGTTGAGGACTACCTGGGAGTGATGAATTGGTTTTGTTAATACATAAGGGATCATTTCGGGGTAAATCTTTAGGATAATCTCTTCAACGGGATTTTCTAGGTTGACCGTTATTCCTATGACATCCCGAAAGTAATTGGCCGGGTTAAAGAAGTTATTTTTTATGAAGGCCTCAGTTGGAATCACCATGCAACTTTTGAATCGATCAAGGGCTAAAGTCGTAATTCTGTGCCGCCGGGTACTGAATCCGACCAGATACCATCTTTTATTATATTCCTTCAACAAGTAAGGATGGATAATAATACGGATTGGAACCTCTCGAAAAAATGGGTGATAGTGAATCGATAGCGCCTTTTTTTGAGTTATGCCATCATAAGCAGCTTGGATGAACTCCAATCCTGCAGTTTGTTCCCCCTGATCTAAATCAATGACGGGCCTGCGGTTTTGACGGACAACGGCGATCTTGTCTTTTAATTTTTGAACAATACTTTCGATTTCCTGAAATTGTGTGAATCCGCCAAACTGCTTGAGAAGGTCAACCACTTCTACTAATCGGCCCAATTCTGTGGAGGAAATCGGAAGATCAAAAAGACTGAAGTCGGGGTCGCTGTAGGTATAGTACTTCTTATCGACCACGACGATGGGCGCTTCGTGACCTAGCTTTCCACTCCGCAAATTCTGAAGATCTAATTGAATGGTTCGTCGGGAAACTTCTTGTGGACTACCTTCATATTCGCGCAGTGCCTCACTACAGGATCGAATCAAATCCGGGAGTGTCCATTTGCGATTTCTGTTACAAAGGCACTGGTCAATTCGACGGTACCGAATCAATGCATTCTTATTCGCGGGCATGAATTTTTGTTTTCAATATCTACAAAATTGCAAAAGTGCACGACTACATTGCGTATAATCAATGGAGATCATCGGAGTCGTTCATTTGGCTGCCGATGTTATTTTTACGAGTCCTTCCGAAGGCCTGGTTGAGGCAATCGATTTTGTGTCCAAAAAAAAATTCTGACTGCATGAAATTTACGTTTTAGATGGAGAATGGCCGCACCTACCCGATCAGTGCAAAATATAACTTTGGGAGAACCTGTTGGACAGATGACCGAGGAGAAAAGCACAGCACTATAAAAAGAGTTGCTAATTTTGATGAAAAGAAGAAAGATGAATCCGAAAATTGACAACTACTTGATAGAAGGTTGTGGACGCTGTCCACTTGGTAGTACCCCAGATTGTAAAGTTCATAATTGGACGCAAGAATTGCAATTGTTGCGAATGATCGTGGTTGACTGCGGATTAACCGAAGAGCTGAAATGGAGCGTCCCCTGTTATACATTTCAGCATAAAAACGTGTTGATGGTAAGCGCTTTGAAGAATTACTGTGCCATCAGCTTTTTCAAGGGAGCATTATTAAAAGATGTCAAAAAAATTTTAGAAAAACCGGGGAAAAATTCTCAGGCTGCTCGACTCCTCAAATTTACAAATTGTGAGAGAATCAAGGAGTTGGAAGGTGATATCAAGGCCTACGTACAGGAGGCTATCGAAATAGAAAAAGTGGGCTTAAAGGTGAAATTCAAGAAAAACCCGGAACCCATCCCCGTAGAATTAGAACTTAAACTCGAAGAAGACCCTATTCTAAAGACGGCATTTGAGGCTTTAACACCTGGCCGCCGCCGAGGATACATCCTTTACTTTTCAGCTCCTAAACAGTCCAAAACACGTATTTCAAGGATTGAAAAAAGTATTGGGAAAATTCTCAATGGCGAGGGAATGCACGATAAATATAGAAGCCGATAAAATTAATTTCAGTGGATAAAGAGAGGCTTGGTCAAGCGATTTGTTAAATCGTGAAAATTTATTATAGTGAGGCAATATTGCTTCCAAAAATACAGTTATCTGGCAGAGATTAAACTTCACTGAAAAACCATTCAAACAAGGTCATTCTGCTTCCCCGGCTTTTATCAATTCAAATGCGTCCCAGTAATACTTAAGTCAAAACGATGATCCATCTGCCTCATTCTATGTAGTACAAGCCCCACCTAGATTCAATTTAATTTCAAAATTAGTCGGTCAAACGATTGCAATTGTTCGATTAAAGTTTTATAATAACGAAAGTCGAAAGATAGGACTTTCAGTCTATTGCTGGACCATTCTTCGGTTCCATATCATGAAACTTTCCCGATAATTCCAAAAGCTCGACCGGCTAGTGGATCAAACCACATGGCATATCATTTTGAGAATTTAAAAGTATTCGATGTATGAAGTATACCCCCCAAGCACTGCTTATACTTTTGCTATTATCTGTAATCCCTGCTTTCGGGCAGGTCAAAAAGGGGTATGAACAATTGCGGTTCCGTGATTATCAAGGTGCTCACGCTTCTTTTTCGAAGGCATTGAACAACCAAAAACAACTCATCGCTGCCCACTTTGGGTTGGCAAGAACCTATTATGAGGATGAAAAAAGACAGCGTCGGAAACGACCTGCAGATGACCAACAGTTGCTTGCAGCACTCGAACATCTGTCATCTGCGCAAAAGGCTTTTGCGGTAGCTAATGAAAAAACGGTTGAGCAGCTCAAAAAACTAAAAATCGGGCCTGGAGCATTTAAAGGCCTGCGAAGAAGGATACAACACTTGGCTTTTGATGGGGTAGTTCACTCCGGATCTATTGTCGCTTTCGATGACTTTAAAAGCGACTTTTCACCAGTGAGTGAAGACTTGTTGAAACCCATGGAAGCTTTTCGTAGACATACGGTACAATCACTGCTGGATAGTCTGGATTTTATCGATTATGGTTCGTTAACATCATTGGTCCAAAGGCATGGAGATCTATTGATCAAGAATAGCCTGAAATTTCGGAATGTTGTCGACAACCGACTTTACAAGAGTTTTGTTGATGAAAAAGGTTATAATAATCTTCGTTATTTTGCACGGGACCATCCAAAACATTGGGCATCTATTGATTGCTGGCTAAGTGAATTTGTAAGTGCTTATAATACCCCTGGAGTTGGAGCCCTCTTGCATTTTTTGGACAACTATCCACTGACAATTTTCGATATTCGTGCCCAATATGAAATTGTCAACCGTATGGAGGAGATTGCCGATCCGGCACTCACTACAGTGGATTCTACAAAGCTCAAAGAAGTGTTGATGGGGGTTGATTTGTGGGAAGCGATTTATACCAATAACCCTAAGAGGCAGTTTTTTCAGCAACTCAAGACCTATCTCAAAAATACTGCTCCCTCGCGTCGCTCCTACATGCTGATGCAGGACGCACTACAATGGTTAATGACGAATAAGAAATGGGATCAAGCATTAGAATTGGTCAAATATGCACAACCACTATTTCCGGATACTCAACCGCCGGACTGCGATGCCAACTACTATTTCTACAGTGCAAAAGAGTCCTGGTTTAAAACTGTAATTCCAATTCTGGAGCAGCCAACTCAGAATATTGTACTCAAACCACTAAGAGAAGTTAATACCAATGCAGGAGATGAATTTTCGCCGGTCATTTCTTTAGATGGTAATATCCTTTATTTTGCTGCCAATAATCGAGGGACAGGCCGAGCCAATGAAGATGTTTTTGTCACCCAGTACGACTTGGATTTGAAAAAGTGGGGAACTGCCCGAAAGCTGAGTCAGTTATCTGGCCCGGGAAAGCAAGCACCATTATCTTTGACCGCAGATGGCAATCAACTTTTGCTTTTTAATGATGGCCAACTCTTCATCAGCAATCGGATCGCTAATGATTGGTCTAAGCCAGAATTATTACCGCCGACTATCAATAACTTTCCCTGGATGGGTCGGGCGGTTCTCTCTCCGGATGGCCAAACGCTTATATTCTCGGCATCTTACGATGCGCTGGAGAGCTTTTATGATCCAGATATCAATATTTACCTATCGAGAAAAGATAGCACAGGCAAATGGCAACCACCGTTTTCGGTCGGACCTGCCATCAATACTCCGAAGCAAGAGAGGTCTCCGTTTCTACATCCGGACAATCGAACCCTCTACTTCAGCTCCGATGGTCATCCTGGCCTGGGAGGTGTGGACGTATTTGTGACCAAGCGACTCGACGACACCTGGACCCGGTGGAGTGAACCTATCAACTTGGGCAAAGAGGTCAACTCCTTAGAAAATGATTGGGGCTATAACCTGTCGGTTAATACGGGTGGGAACGTGGCATACTTATCTTCGGATGATATTGGAGTCACTGAACAGAGCGACCTTTACTTTACAAAAATCCCGTCCTTTGCCCGACCGGAGAAAATGGAGCTTTTGCGACTGAATGTGCAAGGTGTCGGTATTTCCTCCCAAACTGAGATTCAATTGATTCATCCAGAGACCAAAAAAATACTGGCATCGGTTAGCCCAGACTCACTTGGGAATATACAAACCATAGTGTTTAAGGACAGTTTAGATCACTTGGAGCTTCGGTTTAATGATCCCTTTGTTATTTCTGGTAACCAGATTATCCGACTGGATAGTTTACACGATGAAGCGGGGCACGTTAAAGTAGATTCTTTTGAGATCAAGACCATTGGTGAAGTAATCGTGAAGGAGGAACCGATACCGCTGCCGGGGATTGATTTTGAAACGGGAGCTGCTCAATTGGATACAACGGTTTTCGAAGCATTGGAAAGAGTTTTCAAATATGTTAAAGACCGGAAAGACTTGAAATTGGAGATTGTCGGCCATACAGATGATACCGGCACTCAGTCTAAGAACCAAGAACTTTCTCAAAAAAGAGCGATGGCGGTCAAAGCCTTTCTCCACGATTTGGGCCTCGAGGAAAATCGGATGCTGGTAGCAGGACTTGGATCGAGCCAGCCACTCTCCGAAAATGATACCGAACAAGGGCGTGCCCTGAACCGGCGTGTAGAGATCTACATAAGATAAGGAAGAATTAACTTTCAATTGATCCTGCGTTGGTATCTTTCTGAAGTGAACCAGCCCATTGTTAAATCTATCCAACCATTTCATGAAAAACTTACTTGCCGTCTGCCTATTGTTCCTCAGCTTTGCAACTTTAGCCCAACAAGAAGATCACGGTCACAGCCACGGAAGAAAGATTGTTTTTCCGGATATCCCTGACTATCGGACTTTGAAATGTGACTTTCATATCCATACTGTTTTCTCCGATGGTAATGTCTGGCCCAGTATTCGCGTGGAGGAAGCCCTTCGAGATGGCCTGGATGCCATTGCAATGACCGAACACTTGGAATACCAGCCTCATGGAGCAGATATCCCGCATCCGGACCGCAATCGTTCCTATGAAATAGCTAGCCAGTTTGCAAAGGCCTTCGAATTGATCGTCATCAGTGGAGTAGAAATTACGCGCCGTATGCCACCCGGGCACCACAATGCTATTTTTGTTGAAGATGCCAATAAGATCATGATGGAAGATTCGCTCGAAGCCTTTCGTGAGGCTAATCGACAAGGCGCTTTTGTTTTTTGGAATCACCCCAACTGGGTGGCTCAACGTTCGGATGGAATTGCTCAGTTGGAAGACATGCATCGTCTTTTGATCCGGGAAAAATTACTGCACGGTATTGAAGTCGCGAACGATGTTACTTATTCGGATGAAGCATTTCAACTGGCAATCGAAAATGATCTTGTAGTGATTGGAACTTCAGATATTCACGGTTTGATAGATTGGCAATTTAAGGTTGCCGAAGGTGGTCACCGCCCGATTACGCTAGTATTTGCCTCTGAACGAACAGAAGAAGCAATCGAAGAAGCGGTCAAAGCAGGCCGTACGGTGGCTTGGTTTAATAACCTACTGGTAGGGAAACCAGAATATCTGGGGCCCCTGCTGAAAAGCTCTCTGAAAGTCAGTAAGTCTAGTTATCTCGGAACTTCCCAGATTGCGGTGGTTTCTATTGAAAACAATTCTGATGCCAACTTCCTATTGAGGAATTTGTCGGATTTTAAGTTTCACAATCACGGCGATGTCATAGAGATTCCCACTCATCAAACGGTTGACTTGCAAGTAAAAACATTGGTGGACCTGAAGGAGTTCTCTATGGTTTTCGAAGTATTGAACGCACTGACTGCTGCCAATACACACCCGGAGTTGACATTAGAGATTCGAATGGAAGATTAGGGTGTTTTTCAGACAGACCCTGGCATCGCACGTACTTATTGTTTCCCATTGGCCCTTCTCTCTTTGTAAGCCTCCAGCCTCGTACGAAACTTGGTCACTTCTTCTTCTGACATGTTTTCGTAGACTCTTTCAGGTAGATCGATCAATTCTTCCATTCCTTCCGGAGCCTCATCGATGAAGGTATTGGTGCCATTAGACTCCTTTTGAAGTGTGAATGCATCGTATAGTTCGCCGATCGCGGTGTAAGCTTCGAATTTCAGTTTGTTATCATCTACTGTAATCAGTTGGTACAATTGCGTGTTGGCTGCTGCGCGTTCGAGCCATTCGTCAAAACCAAGATCATACATTTTTGGACCGCTCACAGAAACGACATAAATAGGGCCTTGGTGAGATTCTTTTTGGCCGAATTCTACATTATGACCCCGGCCATAGGAATGATCGTGTCCCTGCAAAACAATGTCGACACCATATTTCTCGTACAATGGCTGAAAAGCAGCACGTATTTCTGGATTATCCCGCCCGAACTTGGTAGAATAAATTGGATGATGATGAGTGACAATCGTCCACTTATTCGGATTTTCTTTCAACACTTTCTTTAGCCAGGTCTTTTGTTTTTCGAGGTTTTCCCGCTTTGCGTATACACTCATAGTATTCAGAGCGATGATACGTGTACCTTGGTAGTCGATGTAAAAAACGGTTTCTTCCAAGCCTTCCGGACCATTTTGCGGAAAGGTGAAGGTCGGCTTCCACAAATTGGAGAGAGCTCGCACTTCAGTGCTGCTTTTGTAGTATTCGTGATTTCCCGGACAGGCAATGTGTGCTTTGGTGCCGTAGAGCCATCCACCAGCGTGAAACCACTCGCCCCACTCGCTATCTTCATTGGCAATGTTTACGAGATCGCCGGCGTGGATCATGAAATCGATATCCGGCATGGTCATAAATGCCTGCCGGATACAGCGCGACCACATCGATTTGATGTTGTTTTGAGCATCTCCAAAATACAGGAATGAAAAAGGCTCTTCTTCAGAGGAAGCCGTTTCGAATTGAAACCATTCGCTCCAGTTGCGTTTAGAACCTACCCGGTACGCATACATCGTGTTGGGTTTTAGGTCTTTAAATGTGACGCTGTGATAGAAAGCTACATTTTTACTACTGGTAATCGTCTCTGTAGTGGCAGCTATTTCTAAAGGGGTCATAGCAAAATCTGGACTTCCTCCCGCTTCGGCAATTTGAGCGACAGGATTGATCACGGAAACATCTGTTCTCCAGGATACAGATTGGGTAGTGTCGGGGCTGTCACTCCAGGTCAATATGACACGGTCAGGTGAGGGGCCCGGAGGGTAGGGATCCGTAATCTGTGCTGTCAAAGGCATGCCATATAAAAAAAGGAGTAGAAGGGTACTGGTAATTGAGCGGTAAGTAATCTTAATCATATTTATTGCCGGGGACTTGTGATTCATTCTCATGATTGTTAATTGAAAATCCTTGTAATTTAAAAAATGATTTCCAATTACAAACGAATTCAGGTGTTCAAAGGAAGATTAGACACTTTTGCAGCAACCGAGAAGTTATAAGGCCTCTAGGGTGTATTTATTGGTTTCCTCCTCAAATTGATAATAGAAATTCAGTTCTTCGGATAATTTATCGAGGATGATTTCCAGGGAAGTATTATCAAGTTGGCCAGAAAAACGCTGTTGCTTCAAGTCTTCACTGTCCAGCTCAAATTCGACACCGTACAAATTGTGAAGTTGACGAGTAATGATCCACAATGGCGTATTTTCATATTGTAAGTTATCGGTCCACCAACTCAAATAATTTTCAAGATTTCCTCCCTTGGTAATAATTGTCCTTTTGGAACTGGAAAAAATGGCTCCTTGATTAGAGTGGAGATCGACAGAGGGAAGTTGATCTATGTGTTCAAAAACAACATCGCCCTTCATCACAATCAGTGCGGTTTCTCCTTGGTCGGAAACACGTAGATTGAGGGTAGCTCCCAATGTTTTAATGGTGGCATGGTCTGTTTCAATAACAAAAGGTTTCTCGATGTGTTTTGAAATGCTGAGATATACCTCGCCATCCACAAAAACTTTTCTGGTGTTGAGTTGACCAAAACTTTCTGCCAATTGTATGTGGCTGTCAGTGTTTAGTTTCACCAATGTACCGTCGTCCAGAATAACTTCAGTCACCTGTCCCTCTTGACCGGAAATGGTCTGCTTATTTTGTGCAATGATCCAATCTTTAAAATCCGGATTGAGTTGGATGAGCGCCAGAATTGCGATGGTAATGAGGCCACTGTATATCAAAAATGTCCGGAGTGGTAATACTTTTCTCTTTCGCTTTTTTTTGAATGCAGGTACATCAGGAATTCCATCCAGTGTCTTTAAAAAAGAATGATCTTCTTCGAGAATTCGTTGGATAGAAGTTTTCTCGTTTGGCTGGACTGGCTGGTTGGCAGAGTCGCCGGCCGGACCAGGAACCCGATCCGACCAATCAGAGGAATCCGGTTCTTCTTTTAAACCGTCATTTTCGTTTAGCATATTATTGATGTTAGCTTCAAGGCGGTGCCGATTAGCAATGCAAACCTCACCGCCTGAGGATGTTAGATAGTTGGCTGATGGTTGTTTATCTCGTAAAAGGGATAAAAATTACCCTTGTATTACAAAATTACTTAATTAATAGCTGAAAACCAGTATCGCATGTATTGTAAATGAAGTTAAGGAGACCGCCATCGATCCTTTAACTCAGCAGTTGCACCAAGGGAGAAACCCGAATTCTTTTTACGGAATTTGTTGCTTTGGGTTGCTGCTTCCTGGACGATGCGGATAGATTTTTATCAATCGTAAAATAAAACCGACTGCCGCCTCCTTTTTCCGATTCCACCCAAATGGCCCCTTGGTGTTGTTTTATAATCCTCTGACAAATGGCCAAGCCGATACCCGAGCCTTCGTACTCATTTTTGCTGTGCAGCCGTTTGAAGATTTGGAAAATTTGATCCTGGTTCACAGGGTCAATACCAATTCCATTGTCCGCTACTCGAAACAACCAGTGATCCTGATGTTCTGTAACTGTGACTTTAATGTTAGGTTCATTGCCCCGTTGCTGGTATTTGATACCATTGAAAATGAGATTTTGCAATACTTGCCTCAGTTTTCTGTGATCGCCATAGAGGATGGAAGAACTGGACTTTAGATCAATCTGAGCATTGCATTTCAAAATTAATTGGCCGAGGGTATCGACCACCTCTTGTAATAGAGAAGGAATGTGTATGGGGACAATTTGCAGAGAAGCGTGTCGGACACTGGAATATTCCAACATTTCTTCAATAAGCAGCGACATATCACGCGTACTTCTAACCATATACTCTATGCATTCATTTTGAGTTTTGGTTGCTCTTTCCCCCAATTGGCGTTGGAGCAGCTGGGAAAATCCAATGATATTGCGAAGAGGGGTCTTCAAATCATGTGAAGCCAGAGAAAGGGAATCCTCTAACTGTCGGATAGAGTGCTCGGATTCCTTTAATTCGAATTCTTTTTGAAGAAGACTGGCCCTATATCTATTGCGTTGCAGCATTAGTTTAGCCAAGAAAATCAAAAGAAGCAGAATGAGCGATATACCAGCTGCTATCATCTGATCTGCCGTTGGGTTCATCAGTACCTTATTCATTACAATCAACTATTTTTGCTGTTTCTAAGAAGCTGTTAAAATTGAGTTTTTGAATAATATGAGCTGCATTCCTGCCTGGTCAGTCAGACAAGTTTGTGTTAGGCAAGGCGCCAAAACCGGAGTTATGCCTAAGTATAATGAGGAT
>JANQRV010000400.1 GCA_028284395.1 Saprospiraceae bacterium | reverse complement strand
TGTAAACGGGAACTACAAACTTATGCTCACTCCCGGCGATTACACCATCATCTTTCAATTTATTGGCCATGAGACCAAAATCGAAAAGGTAAGTATCGGAGAACTCACTAAGACCTTGAATGTCGTGCTCCCTACACAGGCAGTAGATCTCAAACCAGTAGATATTTACGATGGCCGTGAAGATCCCGCCTATACGGTGATGCGAAAAGCAATTGCCAAAGCAAGTTATCACCGGCAACAACTGGATAGTTATGAATGCCAGGTTTACATCAAGGGGACGGGAAGGCTCAAAAAGGCACCGCGGATTTTTAAGAAGATGCTGGAAAAAGAAGGAGTGGACACCAGCACGGCCTACACGTCGGAGTCGGTCAGCAAGTTTGAATACAAAAGGCCGAATACCTTCAAGGAAACCGTTATATCCGTTTATGAAAGTGGAGACGGATACTCTACCAGCCCCAACGCCTACGTAAATGGCAGTTTCTATGAACCCGAGATCGCCGATGCCATTTCTCCCCTGTCTACCAAAGCATTTGCTTATTACAAATTTAAGTTGGAGGGTTTTTTTGTAGATCGTGGCTTTGGTGTCAACAAAATACAGGTAATTCCTAGGAGCCGAGGAGAAAATATATTCGAAGGCTACATCTACATTGTGGAGGACCTCTGGAGTATCTACGGAACCTCCCTGAAGACCTACAAGTTTGGTATTCAATTCCAGATCGATCAGGTTTATGCCCCCATTCAAGAAAATGTATGGCTCCCAGTCAGTCACAAATTCGATGTAACCGGAAAAATATTCGGATTCGCTTTCGTTTTCGATTACTTAGCAACCGTCAGTGATTACAAAATCGAATTGAATCCGGAATTGAAAGAAGAATTTCAGGTTATTGACGAAAAACTCAATAAAGAATTAGCAAAGGAGTTGGCGGAAGCCGCAAAAAAAGATTCCGGAAAGGACGAATCTACTCTGGAAAAACTGTCTTCTGGAAAAGAGATCACTCGAAAGGAGTTGAGAAAGATCATCAGGGAGTATGAAAAGCAGGAGCAAAAAGAGCAGGAAGAACCAGAAGTTATCGGTGATTACACTTTTGCAGTTGACTCCTCCGCCAACAAACGCGATTCCATGTATTGGGTCAATATAAGACCCGTTCCCCTTACCAATTATGAAGTACGAGGTTACGAGAAGTCAGATAGCATCGCCAAAGCTGAAAAGCAAAGACAGGAGGAAAAGGGAGAAGGAGGTTCCGTAAAAAGCAAAAAAAAGGGTTGGAGTCCAGGATACCTCATCACCGGAGACAGTTATAAAATTGGGGAGAAAAAGTACTTATCACATTCCTCGTTTCTCGACAAAATACTTTTCAATCCGGTAGAAGGATTTAGTATTCATAACAATTTAAGATACCGGAGTCGAAAAGAGGACCGGTCTTTTTCAATAACGGCTACACCGAGATATGCCTTTGCAAGAAAAGCTTTTTCCCTGAAGGGGGATATGACCTATCGTTATGGTCCCAGGCTTAGAAGAAGCAATATTATTCTGGAAGGAGGACGCTACATTTTCCAATACAATGAAAATAACCCAATTGACCCGCATGTCAGTGCTTTCGTCAATCTATTTTCTGAAAGAAACTACATCAGGCTCTACGAGAAAGACTACGCCAAGTTGTCGTCGTTGACCGCCATCAGTGAAAAAGTAAAACTCCGAACTGCCTTCGAATTTGCCAATCGAAGCACACTTTTCAACAATACCTCACAGGCTTGGTTCACCAATGATAGCCGTTCCTATGCTTCTAATATACCAGTGAACGCAGAGACTGTGTTGCCCCTGACCCTAGAACAAAAAGCCTTTACGGTCGGTTTCGAGGTGGAAGCGGAGCCCTGGCAAAAATATCGTATCCGGAACGGGAAGAAGAACCCCATTGAGGACTCTTCACCAATCCTAACTTTTGGCTATCGGAAGGGAATCAAGAATGTCCTCGATAGCGAAGTCGACTATGATTTTCTGGAATTTGCTTTTCGTCATAAATTCCGAATGGGTGCACGGGGCCTCATTAATTTCAAGGGCACGACCGGAATTTTCTTGAACAACAACAGCCTGGGCTTCGTAGATTACAAGCATTTCACCGGCAACCGACTCCCCATTGTCACCACCGACCCGGTAGGCAGTTTTCGCCTCCTCGACTATTACCGATACAGTACCGCAGACAAATACCTGACCCTTCATTTGCATTATCAATTCCGAAAATTCCTAGTAACACAAATTCCGGAAGTATGGTTAATTGGCATCAAGGAGAATATCTTTACCAATTACCTGGCTACTCCATCCTCCCAGAATTATCTTGAACTGGGGTATTCTATCGATAACATCTTCCGGTTTTTCAGATTGGAAGCCGCATTTTCTTTTCAAGATGGAAAATACCAGGACTTCGGTGTATTAATAGGGGTGGCTTCCAATCTCGAGGATTTGTTTAATTGATGCCAGCATCCGAAATTAGAGGTTTCGTGACCATCATTATTTTTTTTGAAAAGCTGTAGCCAATGTTTTTAGTCCAGGAAATATTGATTAGTGATGACGTAGCAAAAGAAGAATTCGCCTGTAATCTCAGCGCCTGCAAAGGTGCTTGTTGTTGGGAAGGGGATTTTGGTGCACCACTCGAAACGAAAGAACTCCACATCTTAGAAGAGATTTACGAAGACATTAAACCCTTCCTTACTCCAGAAGGTATTGACAAAATTGAACAAGAGGGGCTCTTCACGTACTTTAAGGAGGCCAAGGATTACGGAACCACTTTATTAGATAACGGCGCCTGTGTATATATGACTCGAGATAATAACGGCATTGCCCATTGCGGGATCGAACAAGCTCATCGAGCCGGTGCCACCGCTTTCATCAAGCCAGTTTCTTGCCATCTGTACCCGGTCAGAGTAAAAGAAAACGAAAAAACCGGTTTTGTCGCCCTGAATTACGATCGTTGGGACATCTGTTCGGCAGCGTGCAAACGCGGTAAAAAAGAAAAAATTCCGGTTTACCAATTTGTAAAAAAGGGATTAATCCGAAAATTTGGGGAAGCATTTTACGACGAATTGGAAAACGCCATTCGATATGCAGAAAATCAATAGAAAACACCACCACTTTAAGTACCGCTTACCTAACTTAAGTTTTAGTTAAATTTTTGGCATAAAAATTGAATGTAGAAAAAGGAATACTTCTCCCCCCTCAACCAGGAAGTGTTCTATTTAAGGATATCTTGATTAAGGAAGCAGTTAGCAACTATCACTAAACATTAGCTTTGATACTCGTTATCAAGAGCATGTCTCGACCTAAACGACCTTCATTCTGACTTCCTTTGACATTCTAGCTAAAACGATGTTGTTCCTTTAAATACTGTTGGATGTAAAAGTTCCAATGTGGATTACCTAAAACTCTTAACGGACTTGTAAGTCCAGGATTTTTAATCTGCATTGTTTTAAGATAAATAGGGGATTTAAGAATCACGCTAACCCCCTTTTGAAGTTGGTTTTGGTAGCCTGTCGCAAATGTGCGCTCAGGCTTCTTTTTTTTAATGCAGCCAAAAACTGAAAAACAACATTTAATATATTATAATAAAAAATCATGCCAACTTAATTTCACCTCGCCTTCATTAAGGGACTTTCATAAAAAGGCCGGTGACAAGCACCGGCCTCATAAACACCTAAAACCCTATTAACTAACCTTATTCTTTTATTCTTTGCCTTGTTTATTCTTTCAACAACTGAGACCGGCAAATAATTCTAATCTAAACCACGTTTTAATGTGATTTTAACAAAAAGTATTATGATTGTCTTAAAGTAGACGGTAGGATTGAACCTAGACAGTTTTGCTGACAAAGGATAGGATATCCTCTGCATACCGACGGTGATTGGCGAGCCGAGGCACTTTGCTTTGCCCGCCCAACTTACCTTTAGATTTTAGCCAATTATGGAAAGAGCCGACCGGAACCGGCTTCACAACCAGATTTTCTAATGCCAAATCCTTAAAGCGTTTGGCCTCATAATCCGAGTTTAATTTCTGTAGATTACGGTCCAGTAAAGTAGCGAAAGTGCTTAGATCGCTCGGTTCTTTTTCAAACTCAATAATCCATTGATGACCTCCTTTTCCATTTCCTGCCAGGTAAATTGGTGCAACTGTATATTCAGAAACCAATGCTCCGGTATTGCCGCAAGTCATGGCGAGTGCCATTTCTGCATTTTCTACAATAACTTCTTCACCAAATGCATTAATGAATTGTTTGGTACGCCCGGTAATCTTGATCTTGTAAGGGCTTGTAGAAGTAAATTTAACGGTGTCACCTGGCATATAGCGCCATAGGCCCGAATTGGTTGAAATAACCAGGGCATAATTTCTGTCTTTTTCTACTTCCCACAGTGGAATCGCTTGCGGATCCGGTTGATTCCATTCTTCCGTTGGAATAAATTCGTAATACACTCCATTATCCAGCAGGAGTAGGAGATCGTCACTACCAAAGTCATTCTGAATGCCGAAATACCCCTCAGAAGCATTGTAAATCTCCTGATAACTGATTTTTTCGGATGGAAAAAATTCTTGAAACTGCTTTCGATAGGGAACAAAACTAACGCCTCCATGAATGTATCCTTGAAAATGAGGCCATACTTCCAACATATTAGACCTACCGGTCCGGTCCAAAATTTTTCTCAACAGTACAACTGTCCAGGTTGGCACGCCTCCGATCATAACAATGTTTCTTTCCCGGCTGCAGATCTCTGCTAACCGTTCCAGTTTTTCTTCAAAATCCGGCAGTAGTGCCGTTTTGAAATCCGGCGTATAAAACGGTCGCCCGATGTATGGCATGGAGTGAATCATGATGGCGGAAACATCCCCCACAAAAGACTTCGGATAAGATTCGAATCGCTGCAGGCTCCCTCCCATTACCAAGCTCTTACACTCAAACTGCCGGGCATCCGGTCGGTTGTGATAAAACATGGTCATGGTATCCCAGGTGCCCCTAATATGGCATGATTTCAGATTCTGAGAAGTGACGGGAATAAACTTACTTTTCCCGTTAGTGGTTCCTGAAGATTTTGAAAACCACCTTACCTGGCCATGCCATAGTACGTCTCTTTCACCGTGCATCATCCTTTCAATGAATGGTTCTAAGCTACTATAATCCTGTATATTGACGGCTTGAGAAAAACCTTCGGGAG
This sequence comes from Saprospiraceae bacterium, assembly GCA_028284395.1. GTDB lineage: Bacteria > Bacteroidota > Bacteroidia > Chitinophagales > Saprospiraceae > JANQRV01. Next base: position 11,767 of record JANQRV010000400.1, on the reverse strand, counting down.
TTCGGATCTTATTGAACTGATGCATTCGCCCCCATTCGGTCCAGGAGGCAGACTTCAACAATGTCTTCAAGAGTCGTTCCTGATACACCTTGGGGTGATCCATGAATTGTTGAATCCTACGGTACCTCTTCCGATGATACCATTTTAATATTTGGTTTACTTGTTTTCTCATAAAGCTGGCCAGACACCTGATCCGGTTGACATCATAGTCTTGACGGTTCGAAATTTGAGCTGTAAAACTTTACCACCTTGCATAGTTCATTACTAAATTCCGAAAATTATCCCGGAACTCGAATTAATTGTCTCATGAAATTTCTTGCACTGTCTAAAATGGCCGCCGCTATTATCCTTTTGTCAGCGTCTCTTCCAATTCCTTTTTCAGGAAACGACCAGTATGGCTGTCCGGGTGTCGGGCGACTTCTTCGGGAGAACCCGAACAAACAATCGTCCCACCATTGCGACCACCCTCCGGCCCAATATCGATGATATAATCTGCTACCTTCACAACATCTAAGTTATGCTCGATCACGACGATCGTGTTCCCCTTATCCACCAATCTATTCAATACGGATAGTAGATGACGGATATCTTCAAAATGTAAGCCGGTAGTAGGTTCGTCCAAAATGTAGAATGTGCTCCCGGTATCCCTTTTAGACAACTCCTCGGCCAATTTGACCCTTTGAGCTTCTCCCCCGGAAAGGGTTGTCGCCTGTTGTCCAAGGGTTATATAACCCAGGCCCACTTCTTCAAGGGTCTTTAATTTGCGGTAGATCTTGGGGATGTTCTTAAAAAACTCGACCGCTTCGGTGACCGTCATCTCCAAAACATCATTGATGGATTTACCTTTGTAAAGTACCTCCAGTGTTTCGCGATTGTACCGTCGGCCCAAACAAGTTTCACATTCAATGTAAACGTCGGGCAAGAAATTCATTTCAATTACCCGCATCCCCGACCCCTGGCAGGTTTCACATCGGCCTCCCTTCACATTAAAGGAAAAACGGCCGGGTTTATAACCCCGAATCTTCGCCTCCGGCAGACCCGTAAACAATTTGCGAATATCTGTAAATACATTGGTATAGGTTGCTGGGTTCGAGCGGGGCGTACGGCCGATAGGCGATTGATCGATTTCAATCACTTTGTCAATGTGCTCCAGGCCGGAGATGGTATCATAAGGAAGGGGCTTCTTCAAACTCTTATAGAAATGCTGTCGCAAAATCGGGTACAATGTTTCATTGATCAAGGAAGATTTACCACTCCCCGAAACCCCCGTCACGCAGCAAAATACTCCTAGCGGGATTTTTAGATCAACTTTTTTGAGATTGTTTCCGATCGCACCTTTCAGCTCCAGATGCAAGTTGGTAGACGGTCTTCGTTTAGCCGGCAACTCAATTTTCCGCTTCCCATTCAAATAATCAGAGGTAATCGTATCCTTTCCGATGAACAATTTTGGATCACCCTGAGCCACAATTTCTCCTCCGTGTTTTCCTGCCCCGGGCCCCAAATCAATCAGGTAATCTGACGCCAACATGATATCTTTATCGTGTTCCACGACCAAAACAGTGTTCCCAATATCCGATAATTCACGCAGGGCTTCGATTAACTTCTGATTATCACGCTGATGTAAACCAATACTGGGTTCGTCCAAGATATAGGTCACGCCAGTCAACTGCGATCCGATTTGAGTGGCTAGACGAATCCGCTGTGATTCCCCGCCCGAGAGCGTCCTTGCGGGCCGGTTTAAACTCAGATAATCCAACCCCACATGAAGCAGAAAGCCCAAACGCAACTTTATTTCCTTGAGGACTTCCTTCGCAATGTGTAATTTCCGATCAGACATTCCATCTTCCAACCCAGCTACCCAGTCGTTCAGTGCAACGATATCCAGTTCGGCCAATTCACCAATGTGGCGGCCTCCCACCTTAAAATGCAAAGATTCTTTTTTCAAGCGATGGCCATTGCATTGATCGCAAACGTCTACAATCATGAAATTTTCCGCCCACCGTCGGATTTTCTCCGATCCGGAGTTTTCATACCAGTTTTCCAACATTTTGATCAACCCGTCGTAGGCAAGATTATAGGAAAAATCACTATTGGCGTAACTGGTTTTAATTTCCATAGTTTCGCCTCCTTCCAAGATGATTTTCATGGCTTTTTCGGGAATGTCCTTTAAGGGTGTCGCAAACGAAAACTTGTGTTTTTTGGCGAGTGCCCGAAGCTGCTTAAAGGTATAATTATCGCGCACTTCACCCAGCGGCAGGATCCCTCCGTCATTGATGCTCTTTTCATAATCTGGAATCACTTTGTTCAGATCTACTCGATTGACATATCCCAAACCTTTGCAAGTGGGACAAGCGCCGTACGGAGAATTGAAAGAAAAAGAATTTGGTGACGGTTCTTCGTAAGAAATACCGCTCTCGGGGTCCATTAAATGTTTACTGAATGGGGCAATGACACCTTGATCCAATGACTCGATAAACACCAGTCCATTCCCCATCTTCATGGCAGCCTGAATGGACGCATTGATTCGATCCAGCCGGTCCGGACTTACCTTCAAGCGGTCCACCACCGCTTCGATATCGTGTACTTTGTAGCGATCAATCTGCATCCCAGGTACGATATCTACCACTTCTCCATCTACACGAGCCTTCATGTAACCCTGCTTTCGAATTTGGTCAAACAACTCTCGGTAATGCCCTTTCCGACCACGGACCAGGGGAGCAAGAATGGAAATTTTCTCGTTGGCAAACTGATTCATAATTTCTTCCCGAATCTGTTCATCCGTGTATTTGATCATCTGCAACCCCGTCTCATAGGAGTATGCGTCGCTGGCACGTGCAAATAACAGTCTGAGAAAATCATAGATTTCCGTAACGGTCCCTACGGTCGACCTTGGGTTTCGACTGGTGGTCTTCTGTTCGATAGAGATCACAGGGCTCAGGCCGGTTATTTGTTCAACTTCGGGACGTTCCATCTCGCCAATAAATTGGCGGGCGTAAGCAGAGAAAGTCTCCATATAACGTCGCTGTCCTTCCGCATAGATGGTATCAAATGCAAGAGACGATTTTCCGCTTCCACTGATTCCGGTGATTACCACCATCTTATTTCGCGGAATGTCAATATCTATATTTTTGAGGTTGTGTTCTTTGGCCCCGACTACTTGAATGTAGTCTTGGGTCAATGAATTTTCAATTATTTGTTTTTTTTTACCCATTATTCATTTATTCTTGTCAAGTTTCAACACTTGTAGTCCGCGCGCGGTTTTCAAATCGAAACAATATTTATCAACAGAAGCGCTAAATCACAATGATCTATTGATTAATTTCAGGCTCTTTTTCGACAACTCTCATAAATACTTACTGCAAAAGAAGTAAACTTAAGGCTACAAAATTATGATCTGGCGCTCAAAGCTAAACAAAATTAACCTGTGCCTCTCCATTTTAATGTTTATGCAATTTGTTATCTGGGGGGCCTGGTTTGTAACATTAGGCAATTACATGCTGAACAGCCTAAACATGAATGGCCATCATGTGGGACTGGCCTATGGAACCACCGCTATTGCGGCCATCATAACACCATTTTTAGCGGGTCGATTGGCAGACCAGTGGTTCTCCATCGAAAAAATGTTGTTTGCACTCCATCTTTCCGGTGGCATCATCATGTATATCCTTTCGTTCGCCACTGAATTTAAGATCCTGTACCCACTCTTACTGTTGTATACCTTTTTGTACCTTCCTACTTTTGCTCTCACGAATTCGATTACCTTTCGCTATACTAATAATACCAAGGATTTCACCCGGATCCGTGTCTGGGGGGCAATTGGCTGGATTTTTATTGGATTTGTAGTTGGAGGGCTCGAGTTGGAGTATACCAAAACTCCCATGCAAATATCGGCGGGCGCTTCCTTATTGCAAGCATTTTACTGCCTGACCTTGCCACATACGGCCCCTGATGGTTCTACTACTGGCCAACGGACAATTCTAAGTCCAGAATTGCTAAAAATACTTGGACGGCCATCTTTTATCACTTTGATCATTGGGCTGACTTTAACGTGCATTCCATCGGCCTTTTATTACTCATTTACCAATGCATTCTTAAACGAAGTCGGCATTGGTAATGCAGCTGGACTCATGTCCTTTGGGCAAATATCTGAAGTGATTTTCATGTTACTGCTTCCGCTCTTTCTGCTAAAGTTTGGGATCAGGAATGTATTATTACTTGGAACATTGTGTTGGAGTGTTAGGTACGCGCTGTTCGCGCTGGATGGACAGGGTCAGATGGCCTATCCACTTTATGGGGGGGTGTTATTACACGGAATTGCCTTCAACTTCACCTTTCTTCTTGGCCAGATTTACACCGATAGGTGTGTTCCCGCTCATCTGAGAAGTACAGCACAGGGCTTCATCACTTTGGTGACTCTTGGATTTGGTGTATTGCTCGGCTCCGTCATAGCAGGGTTTGTTGTCAACCATCACCTTTCGGAAGAGGGACTACGGGACTGGGAAACCATCTGGTGGTATCCATCAGCGGTAGGAATGTTTGCTTTTCTATTACTTTTTATATTTTTTAAGGAAGAAGAGAAGGGGGGACTTCTTTCTTCCTAAGAGGGAAACTGAGTTTCTTTAAGCAACATTCCATCCCATTATTTCGAAAAGAGATCAAACTTTCAGAACACCGCTTACGAGCGACTCTTTCACTTTTTCGAGTCCGATTGGAGTCACCCTGCATTTTTTCTTACCTTGTTGACTTGTCGTAGTTTTTTGTGTAATTACCAATAAAGAGGGCTCTTTTTTCAGTAATGAATTGATAGTTTGGGTAATGTTTTTAATTCCTCTTCCCACACTTTTCAACTCTTTATTGATGGCACGACTGCCCAATTCTTCTCCCTTCGTCCGCTCTTGCAAGTAAGCTGCAACGAGCAAAACTCTCGCTACATCAGTCTTTGTTTTTACACGTTCGAAAAGACCTTGAATGCTGTAGTTGGTCAGCTCAGTGACAATGGCTTCGACATTACCAACGGCCTCCACAGAACTTCTACGTCCCAGTTTAGCACTTCCGGATCCACTTAAAGCTGCATTGATCGTACTTCCCCCTAAACTAACATTATCAATGCGGCCTGACAAACCGGTTTGCGGCACACCAAATTTTCCCGCCAACCATTGAATTACTCGTCCTTGTTCTTCATCTCCGAGTTTTTTGATGAGCTTGTATGCCTTTGTCATGACATTCAACTCAATGTCTTGTTCTAAATCACCAATCATTTTTAAATAAATGTTTTTATTAATAAATCAACCGAATTTCAGCAATAAAACGACGATTCATTTACGCAACACGCTTAGAATTTATACCATCCGAAGTCGCCTGAATGTAATAAAGGTTTTATTTTAAACCCATAAACACACCAATGATCTATCATAGATCATTCCAAAAAACAAGTAGAGCCTCCCTATGTAATCAAAGAACAGCTCTTTTCATTGAAACCTATTAGTGCATTAATCGTCAAACTCATGCAGTATACTAAAATACATAAGTTTGACGACTTTTTCGATCTTTTATGATCTCAAAAGAATTTGGTCGAAGGGGTTGCAGATTTTGTACGTTAATTCAAATAGCTTTTTAAGGTCGAGGACTCTCTTATCAATAGAAAGACCAATGTTTGCAGCATTCGGAAGGTATTGGATTATAATGTATCAGGTAATCATAGGTTTAGGAAAAATCAGGTTTAAAATATATTATCAACTCGTAAACAACAGTTTAAAGCGAAATAAGTTTACGAAATATTGTCTAGGTCATATATTTTTCCCTTTAAAGACATAAAATGCTTTTTTCTAATATCTGATTCAGCACCTTCATGCCAGTCGATCTTGCCTAATTTCAGCGGAGGATAGCGTAAAGAGTGCAAATTACAAAATTTTTTTAAAGTTGTGTATCTAAAGAAGGTCAGATATGAAATACGGTTTCCTCGATAGCAATCTGAATCTTTTTCCTTCATTCTTAATGAAATGTCAAAAGCAATAAAAGACCCGTATGAAAAGAAAACAATTTTTCACCACTGAAGAATGTAAAGAAGCGCTACAATTCACTTAACATCTTTTTGACAATGGCCGTCAATTTAGGTTCCGCACTATTTGCTACTTCGATGACTTCGTCGAGCGTAGTGGGGCGGATCAACTTGATGGGGAAACATTTATTAGTGGCTACCGACACCACAAAGATTTCCATACCCATATGTTGAGCGACAATGACTTCCGGCACCGTTGACATCCCCACGACGTCTCCTCCAAGTATATTGATCATACGATATTCGGCGGGTGTTTCCAGACTGGGGCCAGACAGACCAAAATATACACCAGTGTGTGCCTTAATTTTTAGAGACTTGGCAATGGACATTGCGTTGTCATTGAGCCTTTTGCTGTAAGTGTTCAACATATCGGGAAAACGGGGTCCGAACCGATCCTCGTTCTCACCCCGAAGGGGGTTTTCGGCATGGAAATTGATGTGATCTCTGATAAAAACTAAATCCCCAACCCCAATTTTTGCGTTGGTACTTCCAGCAGCATTTGAAATAATCAGTAATTCCACTCCCAAAAGCTTTAACACCCGAATGGGAAAGGTAACTTCTTGCATGGTCCGACCTTCATAGTAGTGAAAGCGGCCGGCAAGCCCAATTACTCTTTTCCCGGAAAGGTGCCCCAGAATTAGTTTTCCACTATGCCCTTCGACGGTAGTTAAAGAGAAATGAGGGATATTTTTATAAGGTATCTCTCTTTCTATTTCTATTTCCGAAACCAGATTTCCGAGGCCGGTTCCTAATACAATGCCGACCTGAGGCTCGAAATCTAAGATTGATCGGACATAACCGGCTGCTTCTTCTGCATTTTCAAAAATCATGCTCGTCTGAATTGTGCTTGCTAATCGACTTCCATAGTGGAATGATCCAATTGTTGTTGTAAAATATTGGCTGGTAATTCCCGAAACTCATATTGCTGATTGCGAAGCTGTGGAACGAAACCAGCATCTCTAATGGCCTGCTGAATACCTGCAGCAGTGAAGCGAAAATTAGCTCCTGCTGCTGATACGACATTTTCTTCAATCATAATACTCCCAAAGTCATTGGCACCTGAGTGAAGGCAGACTTGAGCTATTTGCTTTCCGACTGTAAGCCAGGACGCCTGAATGTTCTGCACGTTTGGCAACATGATTCTGCTCAGAGCAATCATTCGGACATACTCGTCGCCGGTACAGGTATTTCGCGCTCTTTTGAGCCGTTTGAGTATGGTATCTTCATCCTGAAACGGCCACGGTATGAAAGCAATGAAGCCTTTGGCGCCTTCAGGTTTTTCTGACTGAACCTGTCGGATATCCACTAGATGCTGCATCCGCTCCAAATTTGTCTCGATGTGACCAAACATCATTGTCGCAGAAGTCGTCAGTCCGATCTGGTGTGCTGCCCGCATAATATCCAACCATTCTTTAGACCCGCATTTTCCCTTGGAAATCAATCGCCGTACTCGATCACTTAGAATTTCAGCACCTGCCCCCGGTAATGAATCCAGACCAGCCTCTTTCAGCGCCAACAAAACCTCCCGATGAGTGGATTTCTCCAGTTTAGTGACATGCGCAATTTCAGGCGGCCCCAAAGCATGTAGCTTCAAGTTGGGATAGAGTGACTTGAGTTCACGAAATAGTTGACAGTAATACTCAAGCCCTAAATCAGGGTGATGTCCGCCTTGCAACAACAATTGCTCTCCTCCAAAACGGAAAAGTTCTTCGATTTTTGTCTTGTATTCCTCGATGGAAGTGATGTATGATTCCTCGTGCCCGGGCCTCCGGTAAAAGTTACAGAACTTACAATTTGCAATACATACGTTTGTTGTATTGGAATTTCGGTCTATGATCCAGGTCACAACATCGCCCGGAACATGAATCTGCCGCAGTTTGTTGGCCGTATACATTAACTCTCCAGTGGAAGCCTGTTCCAATAAATACACCCCTTCCTCTGCCGACAGAAACTCTCTATTCAATGCTCGTTGTAACAGTTCGCTACTTCTCATGATCAAATCGTTTGAAAACAATTTAGCAAATCGTGTCTAACCTCCATTAATAAACATTCAGTTCTTTCAGAATGTTTTGAAATAAATTGCAATTTAGTAGCAGGCTTTTTATAAAGCTGGCAGGCCAGCGACTCGACTAGCATATTTACAAAAAAATACTTACTTTTGCGACAACAATGGACTAAGGTAATGAAAGAGGAAGCAAAAAGTTTCCTCTTTTTTTGTCTAAATACACCAAGGAAAAGTGAAAATCGAAGGCAAAATCGCGGCGTTATTAGAAGAAAAATTCAAGGAAGAGGATTTTGTTGATTGTTTTTTAATCGAAATTCGTTTGAGCGCCAGCAACAAATTATCGATATACGTAGACAGCGACTCAGGTGTTACCTTTCAAAAATGTAAACGGATCAGCCGTCACCTAGAGCAATATTTGGACGCTGAATTGTGGTTAGGTGAACGGTATACACTGGAAGTTTCCTCGCCGGGAATTGGACGCCCTCTCAAACTCAGGAGGCAATACCTCAAAAATATTGGCCGACAAATGGAAATCCAGATCAAAGAATCGGACACCACTGAAAAAGGTAAGTTAATCGAAGTTCGTGACCAGGAAATCACACTTGAACAAGTGAGAAAGTTCAAGGAAGGTAAAAAGAAGAAAACGGAAATCGTACAACAGGCAATACCATTCGAAAAAATTAAGAAGGCCATTGTCAAGGCCTCCTTTTGACATAAAACAAAATGCGGAACAATTTGATCAAAAGCAATTGTTCCGGCCACTAAAAATATCATTTCTTAAAATGAAACAAATATGAATCTCGTAGATACTTTCTCGGAATTTAAAGCGGGAAAAAATATTGATCGACCCACAATGGTAAGGGTCCTTGAAGATGTATTTCGCACCTTAATCCGCAAAAAATACGGCTCTGACGAAAACTTCGACGTCATTGTCAACACCACCAAAGGAGACCTTGAACTGTGGCGGGTTCGCGAAATTGTGCCGGATGGCGAGGTGACAGATGACCGGAGTCAGGTTTCTATTTCCGAAGCACTGTCCATTGATGAAGACTATGAGATCGGAGAGGAATGTTATCAGCAGCTCCAGCTCAAAGATTTTGGCCGAAGAGCCATTATGGCAGCTCGCCAAACATTGATCTCGAGAATCATGGAACTTGAGAAAGATGAAATCTACAAGCGTTACATGGAGCGGATTACCGACATTGTGTTGGGAGAAGTTCATCAAATTCTCAAAAGAGAAATATTAATTTTGGATGATGCGACGGGAAATGAGTTGATCATTCCACGAAACGAATTGATCAAAGGAGATTTTTTCCGGAAAGGCGACATCGTGAAAGGCATCATCAAAAGAGTGGAAATGAAAAACAATAACCCCGTTGTTATTGTTTCGAGAACAGCACCAGAGTTCTTGGAAAAGCTATTGGAACAGGAAGTACCGGAAATAGAGGACGGTCTCATCACGGTTCGTAAGATTGTTCGGATTCCCGGAGAACGCGCAAAAGTAGCGGTCGAATCGTATGATGACAGGATTGATCCGGTAGGTGCGTGCGTCGGTATGAAAGGATCCAGAATTCACGGTATCGTTCGTGAATTGCGCAATGAGAATATAGATATTGTCAATTTCACAAATAATTCCAGTCTGTTTATCCAAAGGGCACTTACTCCAGCGAAAGTCTCCTCCATCAACTTAAACATGGAAAATAAACACGCTGCAGTTTATCTAGAACCCGATCAGGTTTCGCTCGCCATCGGTAAAGGTGGTACCAATATTAAGTTGGCCAGTCAATTGACCGGCATGGAAATCGACGTATTCAGAAATGTGCAGGAGATCGAAATCGACGATGTCGACTTGGACGAATTCGCAGATGAAATTGAAAGCTGGGTTATCGATAGTTTTAAATCTATCGGTTGCGATACAGCTCGGAGTGTTCTTGCTTTAAATAAGGAAGAGATATTACGTAGAACGGACCTTGAAGAAGAAACCGTAGACGAAATTATAAAAATTCTGGAAGCAGAATTTGATGATTGATACTACTGTCGACAAGAAAGACCTGTGAAAGTTTGTCACTCCAAATGGATGGTATTTTCACAGGTCTTCAATGTTGATGGAACGATTTTTTGGATTTTTTTGTATTTTATATCGGCCTCCGATAAAATCGCAAGTATGAATGTCGACAAATAATATTGCCGGCAAGGCGTCAGAGGTCCGTTTTTCTAAGAAAGTATTACGCAAAACCGTGAATACTGTTATCTTTGCAAAATTGTAAGAAAAATATAACGAGGTATGGATATTTTTGATGAAAAACAGTATCCTTAGACGAGACTATTTCTTATGAAACCTTTTATTTTCTAATCAAAATGAATGAAAAGATGTGAAAAGAAAGTGATCATTTAAGTAGTAGTTTTGTCTACCTGTAAACGTTGCATTTGTCACTAAAATTTAATAATGTCCAAACGTTTAGTTAAGATAGCTAAAGAGTTGAATGTAGGCACAGCCACTATCGTGGAACACCTTACCAATAATGGTTTCGAGATCGAGAACAAACCAACGGCGAAGGTATCTGACGAAATGTACAATGAGCTTTTGAAGGAGTTTCAGAAGTCGATTGCTATTAAGGAAAAAGCAGATCAACTAATTATTGGAACTCGTCCCGCCGCTAAAAAGGAAGAAGTTCATACTCCAGCGAACTCCGTCCCAGAAACTTCAGTAGCTGAACCTCCGGTGACAAAGACCACACCTCCTCCTGCTCCTCCTAAACCTGCCGCTAAGTCTGAACCTCCCGCACCACCTAAACCAGCACCAGAACCGGAAAAGAAAGCCGAAGAGCCAGAACCTAGAACTGCGGCAGCCAAACCACAACTCAAAGTTGTTGGAAAGATTGATCTAGACCAAAAGTCAAAAAGCAAAAAAGAAGAGGAAAAGCCGGTCACAGAGAAAAAAGAGACAAAGGAAAAAATAGAAGAACCAGTCTCGCAAAAAGAGGAACAGAAATCGAAAGGAAAAGAAAAAGTAAAAGAACCCAAAGAAGAACCGGTTGTTGAAGCAGCCAAAAAAGAAGCAAAAAAGGAAGAGCCAACTCCTCCCAAACAAGAAGAGGAACTTACAACAAAAGAAGAGCCTCCAAAGACCGCCACCCCAGTGACTGAAACACAAGATAAAGAAACCATACCTGCCGCCGCATCTGCTCAACCTAAAGCAAATAAGGAAGAGAAAGGCGAAAAAGCAGGAACAGACCAGCCAGAGCGGCTTGTCAGAGCACAGACTCCAGAACTAAGGGGTCTGAAGATTTTGGGTAAAATCGATACCGAAAAATTTGCCAAGCCGAAAAAGAAGAAGAAAGAGAAGCCCGCCCCCAAACCAGCGGGTAATCGGGGCGGCCAAGAAAGGGACGGCCAAAGCAAGTCCACTGACGGCAAGAAAAATGCCGATGGTAAGAAAAAAGAAGGCACTGGCAATGAATCTGCTAATTCGGCAGAAGCCAGGCAAAAGAGAAAAAGGAAAAGAAAAACCATATCAACGATTCCTCAGCAATCTAGAGGAAACAATAATAATCAGCGCAATAGAAGGCGTGGAGACAACAGAGGGCCTAGCCGCCGCGATGAAGTAAAAGAAGTTTCCAAGAAGGAAATTGAAGAAAAAATCAAGGCTACCATGGCCCGTCTTTCCGGAGGGGGGAAGAAAAAGCGACAAAAACTACGGCGCG
>JANQRV010000393.1 GCA_028284395.1 Saprospiraceae bacterium | reverse complement strand
CCATCAATCATCTAAATAAGATCGAACACGAGGCCATGGGGGATCCGGAAACTTTATCGCGTATTGCTCAATACGAAATGGCTTTCAAGATGCAGGTGTCCGTGCCGGAAGTGATGGACATTTCCAAAGAGCCGCAGTACATTCACGACCTGTATGGCACAGATCCGGGCAAAGCTTCCTTTGCCAATAACTGCCTGTTGGCGCGCCGCCTGGTCGAACAGGGTGTCCGCTTTGTTCAACTGTATGATTGGGGCTGGGATATGCATGGCACCCAGGTCTCAGAGGACTTGGGCATAGGGATGACCGAAAAATGCCGCCTAATCGACCGTCCGGTTTCCGCCCTGCTGCAGGACCTAAAGCAACGGGGATTAATGGACGATACCCTCGTAGTCTGGGGCGGAGAATTTGGCCGTACTCCCATGCGTGAAAATCGTGGAGGACAGGTCATGCGGTACAAAGGCAGGGACCATCATGCGGAGGCCTTTACCATTTGGATGGCTGGCGGAGGATTGAAAAAAGGTTTTTCTTTTGGAGAAACCGATGCCATTGGTTACACCGGAGTTAAAGACCGAACCCATGTTCACGATTTGCAGGCCACCATTCTCCACTTGCTGGGCATCGATCACGAGCGATTTACCTATGCCTTTCAGGGAAGGGATTATCGATTGACGGATGTGCATGGGAAAGTGATTAAGGAGATATTGGTCTGAAGTTATCTTGTTCGACTCCAGGCGGGATTGTAGCATGCACTCCTGAGCGAATCGGTTCAAAAACCATACGCACAAGCTTCCTGAAATGGTAAGAAGCGCATGATAGCTCAGCAAAACCGTGTACGCAAAGGTGCCGTACTGCAAAAACAGTAAAAACATGGCCATACGCCCGTTTTGCTATTCGCCGGAATTTCAGACATGACACAAAAGTACCTTTATCTCCAGGATTACATTGCTTAAAACAAGATTGCACGGAAAACAAAAGTCGACTTCCAAGACGGATCGCTGATGTGGTCCGTAAGCAGTTGCATACTTTGAGGGCTTGTGAATAAGTAGAAGGATCATCCCAGTCAAAAGCAGGGTTACTGCTCCTGTCCCCGATTCTTACATTGTGACCAAGTTGCTTAAGTCCTTCGACTACCCGGCGACCGGTCTTTCCTGAGCCAACATACCTGTTGGACTGTATTTGATACAACTATTAAGAGTTTTCAATATGCTTTTTAATTTCTACAAATGAATGTATTTTGCAACAGTGTTTCATAAATTTAAATGCTAATGTCTTTTTCTCTCAGACTTATCTCTAAGTGTATGCTGACTTGCCGACATTCGTTCGTTAACAAATTTGCCAGGATTAAGGTTATTGGTAGCCTGAAAGTATCTGCTTCCCCAGTAATGGCTATCCTATGTTTAGCAGTAGTGTCTTTATCCCATGCTCAAGAAACCTTCGAGCCACCAGCTACACCGGTTTACATAAAAGCTACCCAGACTTTCATCCCAATTCAAGTGGACGGTCAATTGGACGAACAGGATTGGGCGGAGGTAGAAGCTATTAGCGCCTTTGTTCAGAAAGACCCCGTACAGGGTGATTCAATCAGTATGCCAACCGAGGTGAAAATACTATTTGACAGGGACTACTTGTACGTCGGTGCTTTTTGCCATACCGAAAAAGGACGACAGGACATTCGAGTACAGAACTTGCAGCGTGATTTTAACTATTTTCAGAATGATTTGTTTGGCATTGCCATTGACGGTTTTCTGGACAAGCGCAATTGCCTGGTGTTTCAAACTAACCCCTATGGGGCGCAGCGTGAAATATTGGTAATGGATGACCAAATTTTCAATCGGGAGTGGTCGGGACTTTGGAAAGTACGTACCCAAATAACCGATTCCGGATGGACAGCGGAGATGGCAATTCCATGGAAAACGCTTCGGTATCCGGACGGTTGTAGGCAAATCGGCATTATCTTGAGCCGCAACATTCGACTCAACAACGAATATGCTTCTTTCCCAGCGGTACCGAGAGCTTTCACGGTATATCGAATGCCTTACGAAGCCATTTTAACGGGTATTGAGCCTCCTCCACCGACGATTAATATCCAGGTAAATCCGTATGCTTTGGTGAATTTTTCTACCGAGAAGAAAGACGGTATAACCCTAAATGAAAACACGGAAATAAAACCTGGCGGTGAAGTGAAGTGGGCCATTGGCCCTAGTTCGGTATTGGATTTGACCATCAACACAGATTTTGCCCAGGCGGATGTAGACCGACAAGTGGTGAATCTGACGCGATTTTCGGTGTTGTTTCCAGAAAGGAGGCAATTTTTTTTAGAAGGAAATGAGATTTATTACATGGCTGCCTGGGATAATTTACAGCCGTTCTTTAGCCGTCGCATTGGTCTTGATGACAACGGAAGCCCGGTGCCCATCCAAACCGGGGCCAGGTTCACCAATCGCACTCCCAAGCAAAGTATTGGGGCCTTGCTTATTCGGCAAAGTGCGGAAGAGGAGAGACCCGCTTCCAATTTTGCCGTTGCCCGTTATTCCCGCAATTTATCCGGGCAGAATCGCATTGGGGGAATGGCTACTTTCCGATTGGACGAAGCCGATGCGACCACTGGTAAGTCTACCGCCAATACAACGCTTACCGTAGATGGCTTTTTCCGGCCAACACAACAGATCAACGCTTTCTGGATGCTATCGGGCTCGAAGACCACCGGCGCCATTGAAGATGAAGGTTTGTCCGGTGCGATGTGGGCGTATTATTCGAATAACTGGATTTA
>JANQRV010000382.1 GCA_028284395.1 Saprospiraceae bacterium | reverse complement strand
ACCTAAATTTAGGCATTTGGCTGGTAAGATCTTAGTGGTTTATCCGTATCTTACTACAAAAACCTCAAGCTTATGAACAGAAGGAAAGCCTTGGCCCTCGTCGGATGTGCTTCCATGCCGGTTGTACTGCCCTCCGTGCCCGCCAACACGATTCACTCCAAATGGCTGCCCTTGTTTGCCGAACGTTGGCAAGTCAATGAGTCCCACACCTTTGAAGTCTTGGATGCCATGCCAGATGACATGCTGGATTTCGAACCCACCTCCGAAATGATGACTTACGGAAAGCTTCCTTAGAACTGGCAAACCTTAAGATTTGCCAGTTCTTAAGAACTAGCGCTAAGACTAAACTTTTCTTTATGAATAACACGAATTCCCGAGTACTTCAGATTGCCAACATCATCGGACTTTTATCGGTAATCACTTTCAATGCCCTGGCCAATATCTTGTCTTTTGGCGGGCGCAACACGGGCGAAGTATCCCAGATGTACGACAACTTATTCGTACCGGCAGCTTATGCTTTTTCCATATGGGGACTGATCTATGTCCTGCTGCTCATTTTTGTGGTACTACAGGCAAAAGGGCTATTTGCAAGGGCGGAGGAGGCACCGGAGTACGTGCAGCGCATTGGCTGGTGGTTTTTCATTTCTTGCCTGGCCAATGTGGGCTGGCTGTTTGCCTGGCACTACCTATTGCTACCGTTGTCGGTAATGTTGATGCTCCTGTTACTGGGCTGCCTCCTAACGATTTATCTGCGATTGGGAATTGGTCAGGCCACGACGCTGGTTCCGTGGCCGGTCCGATTGGCGTTTAGCGTATACCTTGGGTGGATTACGATTGCAACCGTCGCCAACATCACCGCCTTAATGGTAGCATTCGAATGGAATGGATTTGGTTTGTCCGAAGTAATCTGGACCATCACCATGCTCATCATTGCTACATTGATTACGCTCGCAGTGTTGTGGACCCGGAAAGACTGGGCCTATGCCGCGGTGGTAGTCTGGGCTTTTACGGCCATCTTGGTCCGGCGTCAAACGGAAGACTATCCCGGTGACGATGCCATTGTAACGACGGTGATTGTCCTGCTGGTAGTTTTGGTGTTGGGAGCTGTGGGTCGTTTTTTGACAGGCCGAAATGGATAGACATGAAGAAGTTTGCATCCATACTTATCTATACTTTTTTACTGTTGATGATCGTCTTGGGGATTGCCTATTATCGACTACTGCGGCCTTATGAAAACTTAAAGCCGGGTGATCGAATCGCATTTGAAGACATAGTACCCACCGACCAGGGGGGTTATCCCGTTTCCGTATCGAGCATTGATTCTTTAAAGGAAGATGTCCTCATCGAAAAAGGGCTTTCCATTGAGATGAAAGATGGGGTAAAACTGTCCGCCAACGTATTCCGGCCTAAAGAAGAAGGCAATTATCCTGTGGTATTGTCTTTTACTGCTTATGATAAAGATAAAGGCCCCGAGGCTTATCCTCCTCCTTTGAACGCATCGTATCTTCCTGATTTCAACCTGGGGACCTTTCAGGTCAGCCCATGGACCATGTGGGAAGCTCCCGATCCCGCTTTTTGGGTCACTCAAGGATATGCTGTAGTGCAGGTAGATACCCGAGGATACTTCAAATCAGAAGGAGATGCCAGCCTTTTTGATGAGCAGAATGTCAGGGACTTTCACGAAACCATCACTTGGGCCGGTACCCAGCCCTGGAGCAATGGAAATGTCGGGCTGAATGGGGTATCCTACCTGGCCATCGCTCAATGGGTGGCAGCATCGCAAAATCCCCCTTCGCATCTAAAGGCAATCATACCTTGGGAGGGCAATACGGATAGCTTTCGAGAAGTACTTTATCACGGTGGAATACCGGAAACAGTATTTACGCATTTCTGGGTAAATCGGGTAAGGAATTGCGCAAATGAGCAAAAACCGGTTCCCCCATTTTATTTGTTTCAGCTGGGGCATAAAAACCCGCGGCTTTTGCAAAAGATCCAGAAACCACCCCAAATTCAGCTGGAGACCATCAATGTTCCGGCTCTTATCTGCGCGACCTGGTCGGATCAGGGACTGCATGCACGTGGGGCTTTTGAAGGCTATAAACAAATCTCTTCGGAAAACAAATGGCTATTTACCCACGGTCGTCAGAAATGGGCTGTCTATTACAGCGATGAAGCACTGCACTTTCAAAAAGGTTTTTTCGACTACTTTCTAAAAGGACTGGAAAATGGTTTCGATACCACCAAATCCGTTCGCCTGGAAGTACGGGAAAGCCTGGATACCTACCGCGTTCGATATGAAGACTCCTGGCCGATCAAGCGCACGGTTTACCGGCAACTGTTTCTGAATACCAGTACCCATGTATTGCAAACCAGTCCCGTAAGTAATTCGGCAACCGTTCAATACAAGCCGATGAAGGATCATGCCAGCTTTGTCCATCGGTTCGAGACCGACACCGAGTTGAGCGGTAATATGAGACTCAAACTTTGGGTTTCTACCAGCAAAGGTTCGGACATGGATCTCTTTGTAGCGATCAAAAAACTCAATAGGGAAGGGGAAGAAGTTCAATTCTACGCAAAAACGGGCTATCTGAAAGGGCCGGTTTCCATGGGGTGGTTGCGTGTTTCCGAGCGTGAATTGGATGAGGAAAGATCGACGGCGTGGCAACCCGTTTTAAGCCATCAGAATACTCAGAAAATAGCCAGGAATGAAATCGTACCGGTCGAAATTGAAATACTTCCCAGTAGCACCTTGTTTAAAGAAGGGGAAGTACTTCAATTAGTCGTGCAAGGAAAAGATTTCTTTATGCATCCTGCTATGGGACATCATTATTCTGTAAATAGAGGAAAACATTCAATACATGCAGGAGGCCAATACGATTCGAATTTGCTGATTCCCGTGATTTCCGATTGACCTGCTTTCTCCCAACAACCATTCTTAGTCCCAAAGCTTGGCCGCTACCAACTGGGGGATCATCTTATGGGCGAGTCCTTGGGCGTACACAAATGGATCGAACCGGAGCTGGTGGAATGCCGGAAACAAATGACAATCCACCCATTTCACTTCTTGTCCGGCACCGTAAGGGACTCCGACGTGATGTTGAAGTTCCCATTTTGTATAGTTGGGAATGCGCAGGCCCTTCCAAGTCCACTTTTTGGGGTTTGCCCAAAAGAAGCTAAAGGCAGATTTTGATCGCGCGTCTTTTAGGTACCGATTGTCTGGCCTTTGATGTGGGATGCCATTGGAGGCAATGCTGATTTTGACCTGATACAGCTCTTCTGAGCAGGAAGCACAAACGCCCCATAACACTCCGGCATTCCAGAGTGATTGCTCGACAGCGATGTCGGCAAACAAGGTGTCTTCCCCAACGGACGTCATTTGTGTTTTGCCAAGACACGCAGGACAAACGAAAGACTCCGGCTTTAATATCGGTTCAAGATGCCATACCATAAGATGCATTAATAGATGAAAAAAGCAACAACGGGGGCCAAATCTAAACTCAGGTCCAACTTCGGGGAAATTTCTGATCCTTAGGATGACCCTTGTCATTTGACCTTATGATCAATGTCAGTCCGCATCAGGTGGACTAACTAGATGAGAAGATCCGATTGTAATAGTTATCCCGGCCGAGCTTATTTAAGCGATCCATTTTTTCCTTTTCTTTAAAGTGCGGATAATGACCTCGTTCAAAGAACCAAAGACAGTCGATGAGAATGGAAAGCCTTAAAACATCAAATAGGTGTTGTCGCTCTTTTGGTTCTAACTTTCTGATTTTTGAATATCTCCTGATGATGCCACCCGCAGCATGGAAGTATTCGTCCTCAAGAAAGTTTTCACATTTATTGTTGATTAGACTGATGATATCCAATAACAAATAGCTGTAATTGGAGTCATCAAAATCAATAATTGCTACTAATTCTCCATTTTTGAATAAGAGGTTGGACTTATCTAAATCTCCGTGGATGACTCCTTTGGCAATTGCTGTTGGCAAATCTAACTGGTTCAATTCCCTGAGGAACCAGTCCCTCTTTTCCCGATCGCTACTCCGTATGCTTTTGATGTAATTCCTGCAAAAGTCTATGCCATAGTTCCAGCGATTTTCATATCCTTTGATATTTAGGCTCCGAGTAAGTATGTGCAATTCAGCTATTTTCTCAATGAGCTGGCTAAGCTCATCATCATTAAGCGCTTCTTTGTGCTCTCCTTCCACATATTCATAGAACACAATGACTCTATTATCTCTCAAAAGGTATTGCTCTCCTTGCTTGTTTTTATAAATTCCTGGACAGCAAAAATCGTTTTGAATCAGATATTCAATCAATGCTATTTCAAATTCAACGTAGGCTCTCGAGCGAGTCTTATAGTGTTTCAGTACCTGTATACCCTGCTCAGATTTAACGAGTATATTCTCTTGTACGGTACCAGTCGAAAATGCCTTTTGTTCGACCAATTCTCCCAATCCGTATTGAGCGAGCATTGCATTCAGTGATTCATCGGACATGTGCGATCGGTCTGCCATAAGGAGCGTCAAACTATTTGCGGATAATTCTTTTCCGATGCTGGATCCCCCATTCTGTGAGGGCTCTAAATACAGAATCCAAAGTCTTTCCGTATTCGGTCAATTCGTATTCGACCGTAATAGGGGAGGTGTCCTTTACCGTCCGAGACACGATCTGGTGACTTTCCAGAAACTTTAAATCTTTTGATAGAACCCTGCCGGTTATTCTCGGAATGCTATTCTTAATCTCATTGAATCGCATGGTGCCTCCCAAGTACAAAGTCGTCATAATGACGATCTTCCAGCGGCCGTTTAACAACTCCATGGTATCCATCACCGGTAAGAGCTTTTTTGTTATTTCTGATTTCTGATTCATTTGACACGTTTAAGTATACTTTTTAATACTGGTATACAAATGTATACTGTTATACTTTTGATACTAAAGATACCTAGTTTTGTGCTGCTAATCAATTAGATCACCTGCTTAAATGCTACAAATTAAATGGATCATGGATCGAATTCTGTTGTTTAATGCCACGGGCTCACAGGGAACAGCTTTTGCAAATTCCGGCAGCCATCATTCCTGACCGGATGATTGAAATTGCTCAGCACAGTATGGAAGCCATCCGATTTGTTGGAACCCCCAAAACTGTATTTGTGATAAGCAGTACTGTACCACAGTCATACGTGGGGATCCGGAGTGTCGATTCCCGTCAACTACTTATCCTGTAAGGACTTAGCGACCTACGTACCCGTTACCCACCAACAATTGGAGGAAATACTAACGCCGATCATGGGCGAGGAGATAGCCAGAGACTATGCACAATTTTACCGATGGCAGGATACAGAAGGTGCTTCCTTGCTTAATCCGAATACAGAAGCCATCAGAAAGCTGCTTGGGGTTGAGTTGCCCTCATTGGAAGACTGGGCCCAGAATGCGTTTTAGGAGTTCTTAAGCTAGTCCTGCCAAAGTGTTCTGTCAAAAGTCGGTTTCTGCAGTGACTTTTATCAATGGATCCGAATTTTTTTATGCCAAACTTGCTGCAAAATCTCCGTGCAAATCGAACCATGACGAAACACATCTTATTGACAGCACTCTTGGCAGCGCTTTCCTGCAATCCAAATCATGACGGTGAAATGCTAAGGCCAGCTGTAACTGACATTACAGAATCAGTATATGCGTCCGTGTTCATTCGGCCCAAAGTATCCTATTTTCCACAGCCGATCCGTTCTGGCATTATTAAAGAAGTTTTTGTGGAGGAAGGTGAACAAGTCAAGAAAGGACAATTGTTGATCAAGATTTCTCCTACTGCAGATGTGAAAAACAGAGTCAGCAGTGCCAATATAAACCTACAGGAAGCAAAAGAGAACTTTGTGGGTGAGAACAACTTACTACTTAATATAGAGCTGGAATTGAAAACGCTGAGGGAGGAATTGTCGTTAGATTCGATCAATTACTTTCGTCAAAAAGAACTGTGGGCACAAAATATAGGGAAGAAAATAGATCTTGAAAGGTATGAATTAGCGTACGTTGCCACTCAAAACAAATACGAAATCTTGTTGAAGAAAAGAGCACAAACACTCAATAACTTAGAGAATCAGTATAAAAAAGCCCGGGACCTGGCAGAAGCGGAACAGACCCAATTAGAAGATTTTGCCCTCCGTTCGACGATCAATGGTTTGGTCTATGCCCTCTATAAAGAGGAAGGAGAGCTTATCAGTGCTCAAGAGCGTTTGGCAGAAATTGGTAGCGCCGACGATTTTGTCATTGAAATGGATATTGACGAAGAAGACATTACTAAAATAAACATTGGAGATACCGTCGCCATTACGCTGGATGCTTATGCAAATGATGTTTTCATTGCTCAAGTAAGTAAACTGCTTCCCAAAAAGGATGAGACCACTCAAACCTTCCGGGTAGAAAGTACTTTTTTGAGAGGACCATCAAAACTATACAACGGTTTGGCGGGAGAGGCGAACATCATCGTCGATAAACGAAAAAATGCAATGGTCATTCCTTCCGAATACTTGCTGAAAGGCAATAAAGTACAGACAAATGAAGGGGAACAAAACGTCACCGTTGGCGTGAAAAATATGGAGTTTGTAGAGATTATTTCCGGCATCGATACTTCCTCTTTATTGATTAAACCCGGCAGATGATGAGTCGATTACTGCTCTTGATGGACATTTCGAAGACCCATTTGCTTTCTAAGGTAAAGCAAACGGTCGTGGCCATGCTTGGCGTTACTTTTGGAATTGGAATGTATATCATCATGATGAGTTTTATGACCGGACTCAATGGGTTGCTGGATGGTTTGGTTTTGAATAGAACTCCTCATATTCAGCTTTTTACCAAGAGTGATCCTTCTGAGATCCAGCCGGTCAGCAAAATGGAAAGCCTATGGGAGCATACCAATTTCATTCATTCCATCAAACCCAAAAGTCGGTTGGAGCGCATTCCCAACGCTTTGCCTATTTTATCTCAACTAAAAGACCATCGTAAAGTCAATGGAGCTACTCCTCAGACCACCTGTAAAGTATTCTACCGAGCTGGCACCAACAATCTAAATGGCGTGATCAATGGCATCGATGTACATGAAGAGATCCGGCTGTTCAATTTCAGTGATTACATTACCGATGGCGATGTCTATAGTCTGAAAAAGAAGAAAAATAGTGTTTTGTTGGGCGCGGGAATTGCCAAAAAACTATCCCTTTCGGTAGGAGATAAATTGCAGGTCATGAATACCAATGGGGTCAATTACTCTTTATCAGTTGAAGGGATTTTTCAAAGCGGGTTGGCAGAAGTAGATGATGTACAAAGCTACGTCAGTCTGAAAATGGCGCAACAGTTACTGGGGGTTGGGAATAATTACATCAGCCGTATTCACGTAAAACTTCACGATATGGAAGATGCCGGACCGATGTCGGAAACGATTGAAAATTTATACGATATTGAAGCCTTAGATATAAAGACAGCCAATGCTCAATTTGATACCGGTTCTGATATTAGAACCCTGATTTCTTATGCAGTGTCGATGACCATCCTGGTCGTAGCAGGTTTTGGTATTTACAACATCCTCAATATGTTTATCTATGAAAAAATGAACGACATCGCTATTCTAAAAGCAACCGGTTTTACGGGTACGGATGTCCTATTGATATTTATCATCCAAGCCTTGGTAATCGGTACGATAGGGGGAATGTTGGGCTTAGCGCTTGGTCATGGAGTTTCCGTTGTCATCGACAACATTCCCTTTGTAACGGAGGCCTTACCAACCATCACTACTTACCCCATAAACTTTGACCCCGTTTTTTATTTCACTGGTATTGCCTTTGCTCTGGTCTTTACTTTTTTGGCTGGTTATTTGCCGGCTTTAAAGGCCAAAAGAATCGATCCGGTAGAAATCATTAGAGGCCAATAAAGAAGGAGATATGAGACCGGTTTTGGAAACAAAAAATATCAATAAATTCTTTTTAGAGCCCGTTGAATTTCATGTTCTGAAGGACATCTCCCTTCAGGTTCAGCAAGGCGAATTTGTCTCCATTATGGGAAAATCCGGTTGTGGAAAATCGACCCTGTTGTACATTCTTTCGACCATGGATACGGACTATCAAGGTGATCTCATCATTGACGGACAACACATGTCAGAACTTAGCAACGATGAATTGGCAAGAATACGCAATGGAAAAATCGGCTTTATCTTCCAATTTCACTACCTACTATCCGATTTTTCAGTGTTGAAGAATGTGATGTTGCCGGCACTTAAATTGGGCCGGGAAAAAGAAAGTACTATTAAGAAAAAGGCCCTTGAGAAACTAGAGATCCTGGGAGTGGCCGATCAGGCGTACAAAAAAGCATTTAGAATTTCTGGCGGACAAAAGCAAAGGGTATCCATTGCTCGTGCCCTGATTAACGATCCTTTACTGATCATCGGAGACGAACCTACGGGTAATCTGGATAGTAAAAACTCGGAGAATGTTTTCAACATCCTGCGAGCGTTAGGCAATCAGCAAGAAATGTCGATGCTCATCGTAACCCACGATATGGATTTTGCGAAAAAAACCGATCGCATCATAGAAATGGGCGATGGGACCATCCTCGAAAACTAACGATGCGACGGTAGCCGAGTTGGCATTAACTCATTTCTTCGAAGATTCAGATTCAACCCGGATCTTTACTTCCTTAAACATAAATGGATTGTCACTGACTCTCAGTTCTTTGCCACTGGCCGTCGTTACGTTTTTGAGCAAGACTTCTTTGGTTTTGACGTAGGGGAACTCTTCCCGATAGGTATCGTCGGTCATTTGTGGGTTGAAGTCCCGAAATATAGCCGGCCCCGGATAGTTCTCGGGGTGATTGGAGTCGTCAATGTGCAGGTTTTCAATAACAATGCGTTCGGGCATGTAACAAGTGTAGCCAAAGTCATGTTGACCGGAGTAGGCGCCACCGATCAGAATAGGACTATTTGTTTTGCCACCGGCAGGCACGAATGTGCAATTGCGGATAATGAAAACGCCCTGCCAGGTACTACCGTAGTCGGAGCGCAGGTTGACCAGACTCCGGCCCCGAATCGTAGTGTTTTCTACGGTCAAGGTACCGCTGCCAATGGCATTGATGCCCATGTGTCCCAGGGTTGAATTGCGAATCGTGGCATTGGCAACTCCCTTGTGGGCGTCGAATCTGGAAAAAGTGCACTTATCATAAAGGAGATTCTTACAGTAGTTCGAACCAAGTATGCCCCAATAGGTGCGATCGTCGATGTCATTGGTCTGCTTGCAGTTGACAAAAGATATATTCAGAGCGCGGTTGATCGAGATATCGTAAGAGCCCATAGAGACGGGCTTTCCAGCTGCACCAATGGTACGGTAAGTTTTGTGGCCGGTCAAAGTGGTGTTTTTGACCGTTACGTAAGAACAGTCGGCGATGTTGAGAAAACCGCCATAAGGGGCACCGTGATCGCCCTCACCTTTGATGCGGTGTTCCATTCCGCTGACAACGACATTGGAGCGCCGAATGGCGATGTTGCGACTGTAATAGGTATATTTAGAGGGTGCTTTGTTGGCGATGGTGATGAAACGTCCGCCGGTGATCCTTAGCTCTTGCTCATCGATGGGGAGAGCCGTGATCTCTGTGATTTGGTCGAAATCCCAGATAATCGGAGCATTCATATCTACCTGGCCGTCCCTGTCGACGATAAAGATGTCGGTCTGGGAAGATCCTTTGTTTTGATTCAACCCAAATCGAATGTAGTGCTTGACGTTCGAATTGGTAACCGTCACCAGACAGGTGCCGGGCAAGGTAACCTCGATTTTCGATTGGTTTCTTTTCAGGGATGAAATCGAGTCCAACTCGAAAGGCCGCAGACCGGACCGGACGACAAAAATGGCGGCATTTCGGTTTTGTACGTTGGTATCATCAATGATGAAGGTCGCGGTACCAAAATCGGTATCGGTTTGGATCACTGCCGTGCGTTCCCCTCCTCCAATGTAGTAAGAGACTCCCTCATCGGCCTGCACCGGAAGGTCGTGTTGATTGGCGAAAGCGTGGGTCGCAGCGATCGCAGCGATGTCATCGGACTTTCCATCGCCAATGGCGCCGAAATCACTGTAACGGACCGATTCTTGGGCTTTCAACCGCTGGACTTCCTCTTGGGAAACATTGACTTGTAGCACCCCATCTGCGTCGATGTTGGCCTGGGTTTTCCCCCCGCTGGAGGTAATGACGACCTTTTCATTCGGGCCTTCGTTTTGTCCGCACAGCGTCAGGGCACAAACCCACAAGAGGAATAATAAGAAAGAATGTTTCATTTTGGGTAGATCTGATACTTGTATTCAAGTTCGGAAAAAATCCTCAAAACTAGGGGCATTTATGTCCGTAATTACGGCTTCAGCTGCATTTTCAATGCCCCCATTTTTTTCTTTACCTCATCGGTGGTCAATTCCATCGCAATTCGGTTCTGTAGTAGTTTTTTCAATGCCATCACATGTGCTTTGGTAAGGGCATTGCCCGATTCTATCGGTACATCGATCGGTACTCCGGTATGCTCCCAGTTGGTATTGGTTACTGTGTTGCGAATTTGTGTAATCGGTATAAACAAGGCATAAGTGTTGTCGATAAAGAATACCTTGATTGGATTGGCAGCACCATAAGTGGTTTCTCCGATCACCGTCGCCCCGATTCTGCATTGGAGTTCATAGGCCAGTGCTTCTGCCGCCGAAATGGTTTGGTTGTTCACCAGGATATAGACGGGTTTATGCAGATACTTTAAACCTTTGACCTTTCCCCATGTAGATGATTTTTTGGTCTTTTTATTATGCCTGGTATAAGATTCGCTCAATGGGACTTTTTCTTCGAAAAAATAACTTAGAAAAAGCCGGACCATCCTACCATCTCCGCCGCGATTGTCTCTTAAATCAATGATCAATGCATTGGTGTTTGATACGAAGTTCATGGTGGCGTCAAGAATACGGCGGGCGGATTTATTGCCCTGCGGGAAACCGGTGTATTCTATGTAACCAATGTTGCCTGCCAGACGACTGACCTGCTCAAATCCATAATTCCATCGCCGGTTGATCTCATCAGCAGCCCTCAAGAGGTCCTTTTCATCCTGTGGTTCTTGACGGTGGTTCGGGTTATAGATGACATTGAAATGTCGATCATCACTGTGCATTACGAGGAAAGACGACAGAGAATCTGCGAATTCCTGCTGGGAAAGATGCTCAAAAACCCCACGATCTCTCGCCGATTCCAACTTTGTGGCAAGCTTTTGGGCTACACGCTCGAAGATGTAGTATTCTCTGATTTTCTGAGCCATTTCTGTCAATTGTCTGCTTTTGTCGTCGGACTCCTGGGCATCAGCGTAATTAAACCAGAAGCACAAGAGAATGACGGGCAAGGATAGGTACAATAGCGCTTTCATGATAAGTCTTGTTTACAGTTTTGAGTAATTTTCTTCAGAATGGTAAATAGTTGATTTTGCTCTTCTTCGGAGATATTGAGCAACGCAGTATCCCTGTTTTGTTGAACACATGGCTTTAGCTTTGCTACTAGCTGCTTTCCTTCCTGAGTGATCCTCAACTTTGCTTTTCGGCGATCTTCCGCATCGGTTGTTTTAGTCAGGTAACCCTTGTCGATCATCAGTTTGATGATCCGGGTCATCGATGCATAATCCTTGAAAACCAAGTCGGAGATTTCGGATTGCGTCCAGGCATCCTCCTTGATGATGAGGAGTATTAAAGCCTGATCTACCGTGATGTTGGGCGCTACCGCCGAGATATTCTTCTGGCAGAGCCTTCGGTAGGTCTTGATGGTCTCTTCAATGGAGTAAAGGACCGTTGTCGTAGGAGTATTAAAATTCATATTATTTGATATATCAATCAAAATTACAACATTTATTTGATATATCAAGTAAATTTGTAAATGTTTTACACATAAAGCAAGAGAAAAACTTTGTAGCTCAATTGGTTTTCGGGATCTTGTTGTGTTCATTCGACATTTAATAGCGTGGCTTAGTATATGAGAGATTACTTGAAATCATTTAACATCCTTACCGATCGCGAGATTGAATCCTTTGAGACTTTGGTATCTGCGCGGAGACTTAGGAAGGGAGATTTCTTTATCCGGGAAGGCAAGATATCCAGAGAAGTAGGATTTGTAGCTTCGGGGTTTTTTAGATCTTATTACTACAATTCGAATGGAGAAGAGGTTACGTATTGCTTTACTTTCTCCAATTCCTTTATTGCTGCCTATTCTTCGTTTCTATCTCAGACGAAAACCTCCGAGAACATTCAGGCTCTCATGGATGTGGAGCTTTACTGCATATCCCGGGATGAAATCTTGCGGTTGGAACAATCGAGTGTCAATTGGCTGAAACTTTTTAAGTTGCTGGCCGAACAGGAATACATCAAAATGGAAAAGAGGATCTTTCTATTGCAAAAAGAATCTGCTGAAAAACGATATGAAGATCTATTGCAAAACCATCCCGAATTTTTGCAATTGATACCATTGAGCTATTTGTCTTCATATCTGGGAATCACACAAAGACATCTTAGCAGAATCCGCAAGGCGATAACGAATTAGACAAATGTCCTTTCCTTAAAATTTTACGACTTCTACTTTTGTGAAAAGCAAAAGAGAAATGAAGCAAATCCTAATAATCAACGGACATCCCGATCCGGAGAGCTTTAACCATGCTTTAGCAGAAGCATATAGAGCCGGCACAAGTAACGCAGGTGCCACGGTCTCACAAATCAACATTACGGACTTGGAATTTAACCCCAATCTTGAATTCGGTTACCGGAAAAGAATGGAATTGGAACCCGATCTAATGGATGCGATTGAAAAAATAAAAAGATCGGACCACCTGGTCTGGGTCTTTCCCATGTGGTGGTACGGTTACCCGGCAATAATGAAAGGGTTCATCGACCGCACTTTTCTACCGGGTATTGCCTTTCAGTCGATCGAAGGCAAGGCATTGCCAAAAAAGCTGTTAAAAGGTAAAACAGCGAGGATCATCATGACCGCTGATACCCCTAGGTGGTATGATTCCTTATTCATGAAAAGCCCTGCCTTGAATCAATTCAAAAAGGGAACCTTGATGTTTAGCGGTATCAGTCCGGTCAAGATCACCTACATCGCTCCCATCAAGGGTTCAAGTTTCGACTTCCGAAACAAATGGCTGACCAGGATATCAGTGTTGGGGGAAAAACTAAAGTAATGGCCCGACAAAATCAATTGGTAACCTTTTGT
Source organism: Saprospiraceae bacterium (assembly GCA_028284395.1). GTDB lineage: Bacteria > Bacteroidota > Bacteroidia > Chitinophagales > Saprospiraceae > JANQRV01. The sequence goes on along the minus strand of JANQRV010000382.1, from coordinate 20,653 downwards.
TCTTTCAGTTTTACCGACCAAAGTCCGGAATTCCAGTCCGAAAAGAAAATGTGACCTTTGTGAGGCTGGGGCCCCCAGGTCATCGGCGCATTTGGAATCACCCCTTTGGAATCGGTCGGAATGAACCAGCCAATTTCTCGCCCTTGTTTGTAGAGATCCCCCATCAGATCACCGGAGAGGTCGACAACCCGAAGGCCGGCGTTGTAATTGCCTACATACAGGATATCTCCATCAATCCAAAAGTTGTGGGAGCCGGCACCTGGAACTTCGTACTTCGCAACCTCCATCGGGTTGTTCGGATCGGTAAAGTCGATCACGTGGAGCCACCCGGCTGCCTTGGTGGGCTTATCTCTAATGTGGAGTCCATAGGGGAAGGCTTCGTCTCCGGCAATAACGTACACCTTGCCGGTAGATTTGCTTTTGTACGGGAAGGCCGCGTGATTCCAACCGCTGGGATAGGCATAACTGCTGATTTTTACCGGATTGGAGGGGGAGCCACCAGCAATACCATTACCTACGTCAACAACCTGGACACCATCGTGCCAGTTAGAAGAATAGGCAATGCCGTCCATTACCCAAACATCGTGAATGGAATGGCCGGGAGTATCCAGTTCGAACGAGCCCACTTTGACGGGATGGGTGGGATCTTCGATGTTGATGATGTCGTACCGCTCGCCATTGCTGAGGGCATAGACGTGGTCTTCGTAGATAAAGAGATTGTGAACCCCGCCGGTCAAGCCTTCAGTGAACTCGGCTAATAATTTGACACTTCGCGGATCGGTAACGTCGAGAATAATGATGCCGTTTTTGCGATTGGAAGCACCTTCCCGACTGATGACACAGATGCGTCCGTCAGCAGAAACCTTCACATCATTGACGGTTCTGGCATCGACTTTAACGGTGTCAATCCCATAGATATTAGCGGGATCGGTGACGTCCCAGAAAAAGGCTTCGCCGTCTGCTCCCCAGGTACCCGTTACCGCATAATCCCGCCCGTCAACGCCTTCCCAGACCCAAAGATCGGAAGTGTGTTTGTCGGATACCGAACCGCGACCGACCAGATCGATATCGCGCTTGATCACATCGGCCCGGGGCGAAACAACAATGGTTTTATGCGCTGCATTCTTGCCACAAGAAGCTGTAACGATGTAAGTGCCGGACTGATAGGCGACAAACCTGCCGTCGTCCTGGATCATGCCGGTCGCAAATTCCATAACATCATCGGATTTTCCACGAAAACTATAGGAAACGGGAATGTTTTTGATCACCTTCCCGGCCTTATTTCGAGTTGTTACCTTCAATTGGATGACATCGCCGGTTAGTGCATTGTCCAAAGAGGCGGACATTTCAATGGCCTCAACCGGGTTGATCCGTACGTCGATGGTTTGAGTAGATTGGATACCATCCGCCTCGGCGGTAATCTTTACTTTTCCCTTCTGATAGGGAATCAGGTTGTTAAAACCGTCGAAGGAGGCTATTTTTTGATTTTGGGTGCTGAATTTCACCTGGACATCTTCCCTTTCGAAGCCCATCTCATCTAAGACCTTGGTTTCGATGGTGGTGGGAACATCCGTATACAATACCTTGGGCAGATCGACAAACTCGACTTTAGCGACCGGAGGGAAAGCTACATCTACGGAGATATTCTTGCGCAAATACTTTCCATCTGGGTGTGGCTTAATGACAAAGATCATCGCTTTACCGGGGCTGTTGGCCGTTACTTTGCCCGTGCTGTCGGCTTCTGCAATTCTGGCCTTACTGGCGTAGTAGTACACTTTTTCATGGAGCAGTGGTTCGCCGTTATCATCCATGACTACGGCTTGTATTTGGGCGGTTTCTCCAACCTTGAGTTTGATTTCGTCCGGAGTGACCCGGAGTTCTGATTGCGCAATTCCCAGGTTTACGAGGGATATAAACAGTGCAAGGCAGGAGATCTTGAAAGGGAGTCCCATAGGGCAAGTTGGTTTTAAAGTGAGCAATTTTTTTGAATTCAATTTTGAACTGATGTCCTATTCAATCAATGGTTTTCCGATGTAGACCTTGATTTCAGGCGACAAACGGATCTTAATTTTTACAATCAGAGGTTCAGTAAGGGTCGCATATACTTTCCGGTGAAGAGTATAGGTCATTCTAATAGTATTGAAGACCGAGATGAAAGCAGTACTACCTCTGTTTTCCGCAATGATTTCATTCAGCCGCTCCATGGAGAAATCCTTATGATCTCCCTTCAATTCCACTTCCAGGGCCGGACTAAGAGCCACACTTAAGGCAAAACTAGTGATTTCGAGGCCGTAAATCTCCAGTTTTGGAAAAACCTTCAGCCATTCCTCGATTAGTTGATAACTTCGCTCCTTGGCACCCTCTCCCAGGTTGGAAGCTTGTTCCTTGATTAAGTCGGTAGCCTCCTGGAGGGCTTTCTTTAACTTATCTATCATGCCTACTTAAATTTAATGTCTCCCTCCATTTTGGCCTTCCCTTCCAGAATATCTAGAAAAGAATATTCTGCTTTTATCGTCTTTCCATCTACTTTACCACCGGGAATGGAAGTCTTCTTGATCTTGCCGGGCAAGTTGTAAATCGTGGTGTATTTGGCGTTGGCGAATAGCATTTTTGCAAATTGCATTTCTTCGCTGTTTACCAAGTCTTCTTTGCGATCCGTCGGAAGGCGGCTGAACTGCTTGTTTTTCAGCACGAACAACGCACCTTTGGGCAAAAAACTACCGGTAGACCCCATGAGGGAAGGCCCCATGCTGTCGTCGCTTTCTAATTTGTCCAGATTCTTGTAGAAATAATCGATGTCTTCTACGCTTTCAAAATCGATCTGGAGGGTGGAAATCATTTCCCGGGTAGCCTCGCTGATCTTCATGTTCATTTTTACCTTGTTCCAAAACTCCGGTCGTTCGATTTTGCCGTTTTTGATCTGCGGCGCATCCTTAAAATAGATGACGGTATCCATTTCGGAGAAAAGATTGTCTACGGAACCACTTTGCTGCTTAATTGCTTCTTGAATCATACCTTTCATCATCGGATCGGTAAACATACTGCCCATGTCAAAGGTAATGGTGTACTTGCCCGAACCGTTCTTGTTCAGTGTCAATTCTTCAATCAGATTCAAGCAACTCGTAAAAGTGGTCATGCAAACCACAAGAAACAGAATGGTTATTTTTTTCATGGAAATTTTTGCTTTTCTTGGGGGCAATATTTGTAAAATTATCTGGATAATCAAATTCCGTAAACCATCATCCGTTTTAACTGTTTGAATGGTTGGTTATAAATTGAACTGCAGATTATGGTAAAAACTGAAAAGGGGATTAATACTTTGGGTGCTTTGAAAGCCAGTGGTTACCAGCCACGGTCGATCAAAGAAGAATTGAGAGCGAATCTGATCGAAAAGCTAAAGCGCAAGCAAAAGGTATTCGAAGGCATCATTGGTTTTGATGACACCGTCTTGCCAGATATAGAAAGAGCCATTCTTTCGCGGCACAATATTCTTTTACTTGGATTACGGGGTCAGGCCAAGACGAGAATTGCCCGCTTGTTGATCAGTCTGTTGGATGAGCGCATTCCAGTAGTTGCGGGAAGCGAGCTAAATGATGATCCGCTGGAGCCGATTTCTAAGTATGCCATTGACTTAATCGCTGAAATGGGTGATGAAACACCAGTGGAATGGATGAGTAGAGATGACCGGTACGTAGAAAAATTGGCGACGCCGGATGTGAGCATCGCCGACCTGGTGGGCGACGTAGATCCGATCAAAGCTGCTACCATGAAACTACCCTATTCTGACGAACGGGTGATCCATTTTGGATTGATACCCCGAGCGCATCGCAGCATTTTTGTAATCAATGAATTACCAGATCTACAAGCCAGGATCCAGGTCTCGTTATTCAATATCTTACAGGAAGGGGATATGCAGATCCGTGGCTTCAAACTGCGTTTGCCACTGGACATCGAATTTTTGTTTACGGCGAATCCAGAAGATTATACCAACCGGGGTAGCATCATTACTCCTTTGAAGGACCGCATCGAAAGTCAGGTTTTGACCCACTACCCAAAGACCATCGACATTGCCCGCCAAATCACTATGCAGGAGGCCAGACTTGCCGATGCTCAGAAAAAAGCGGTAAAGGTTCCGGAAATACTCCAGTACTTCCTGGAGCAGATCTCGTTCGAAGCAAGAGAGAGCGAATTCATCGATGATAAAAGTGGGGTGTCGGCCCGCCTCAGTATTTCAGCCTATGAAAACCTCGTTAGTACTGCGGAGCGAAGAATGTTGGTCAACGGAGAAAAGAAAACCGTTGCCCGGGTGTCAGACTTCTGGGGTATTGTTCCGGCCATTACCGGAAAGGTTGAGTTGGTGTACGAAGGAGAACAAGAAGGTCCTTTTAATGTTGCGATGGCACTGATGGGGCGTTCCATGAAGAAGAATTTCCTCGATATCTTCCCAAATCCGGATAAACTGAAAAAAGGAGTGGAACGCGATCCTTACGGCACCATCAGAGCTTGGTTTTCCGGTGGAAATGTGGCAGATATCATCAACGACTCCACGGATAAGGATTATCGCAAGGCGCTGGATGGGGTCTCCGGACTGAGAAAGCTCGTAGAATCCAAAGTCAAAGACCTATCTGACGACGACCTGTACATCTATATGGAGTTGGTGCTCCATGGCTTGTCAGAGTTTAATGTAATCAGCAAGGATATTCTGTCAAATAGCCTTTCTTTCAGAGATGTTTTGGCCGATATGTTTCGAGACGAAAATTTTGAGGATTTTGAGTAGATTTGCCGCAATTAATTTTGCTGCGCAACATGTTGTTAAATATTCATCCTGATCGTCCTCAAGCTCGTAAGATCCACCAAGTAATTGAAACACTCCAGAATGGAGGGGTCATTATTTATCCTACCGATACCGTTTATGGACTGGGATGTGACATCTTCAATCAACAAGCGGTCGAACGAATTTGCAAATTGCGTAAACTCAATCCTAAAAAAGCAAGGCTGTCCTTTATTTGCGAATCCATCAGCCAGATTGCACAATTTGCTAAGCCGATTGATAATGCTGTCTTCCGCTTGTTAAAGCAGAATTTGCCCGGACCTTTCACTTTCGTTTTGAAATCGAATAATAAGGTGCCCAAATTGTTTAAGAACAACAAAAAAACCATCGGTGTGCGCATTCCAGACCATAAAATTCCGCGTATGATCGTCGAAGAATTGGGCAGGCCAATTCTGACTGCCTCCTTGCGGGCCGAAGGACAAACGCCGGAATATTTAACGGATCCCATGGAATTCTTTCACGAATTCGACAAAATTGTCGACATCATCATCGACGCCGGTATTAGCAGTGAGGTCCCTTCAACCGTTATCGATTGTACGACACCGAGACCCGAACTCATCCGCATGGGAGCAGGAGCCCTAGTGATCTCTTGATGGCCCACAGTTTATTAGCCAATGGCTGACGAATTCCTTCCTGGAGTTATGGATATAATTTATAATTTATAATTTCGCCCTCTCTAAGTGGTTATTTGAGTTTACAAAACATTAGCGCTACATCAAACACATGGGAAGAATACTGATTGCCATTCTTGTCTTACTTTTCTTAGGTAGTTGTGTCACTCCGACAGTAATCAACGAAGAAGAATCTACCGATCACATTCTAAATTTGGAAAATGGTTTTCTCTTAGTGCGCTTGCGCAATGTCGATAAACAGATCGCCATCCTTCGGCAACGTCGACAGCGGACCGAAGCCAATCGATTGAAATTGAGAACGAAAAAAGAAAATGCCAAGACCTTAAGAGCTTTTCGCGATCACTTCGATCATTGTCCGGTTTATTTTTTCTATTCACATCATTCCCGAAGAATCCGGGAAATGAGATTGGACAGCGTCATTTTGGACAGGGAATTACTTCCTGCTCCCCGAGAATTATGGGAAGGCAAAAAATTTCTGGCAGCTGAGTTTGCCAATATTCAACCTCCGGCAGATGGAGCCGGCCTGCCTGCCCTCATCGTCATGGACCAGAACCTGAAACAATTAAAAGATCCATTTCCCTACTACGTACGTACGACCATTCTGGGAGAAGAAAATCGAGAAGAGGATGCGGTGAAATTGCTGAACGACAATTTGAAGGTTTTTTACGAGGATACCATGAAAAAGAAGCAAAAACAACCACAGCAACAATAGCATCCACAGCAACAATAGCAACCCCGCTCACCTCAAATAAAATTCATTGCCCGCAACGCCTCCATAGTCACTGTTTTCCGTATTTCCCCAAAAAAATCCATATCAAACGTTTTTTTCGGGCTGATGTTGGTCGCAAAAAAAATGGTCACATCCCCCTTCTCCAAAAAGCCCACAAACCAACCATTGTTGATTTCATTTTGGATTGACCAACCCGTCTTACCGCTTAGGGTATACTGTGAGCTTTCCTCCAGTATCATGATCTTTTTCAGAAGTTGTACGGAGCGTGCTTTGATGGCGAGTTCGGAATGGTAAAGGCGGTCCAGGAACTCGATCTGTTCGAAGGGTGTAATCCTGGAAGCGCCGCCGAGCCAGAACCGGTCGATGGTACTACTGTCAAATACCATACCCATATACTGCAGTTTATCCAGGTTGAGACGCATGCGCTGCAGGCCTACTTTTCGAGCGATTTCCTGGTAGCAAGGCACGCACGAAAGTTGAAAGGCATCCTTGAACACCAGGTCTTGTTCCCAGCTATCCAGCCACCGGTCTTCACCGTCCCATTTAAATAGCGTACTATCGTCCTCTACAACACCGGTTTCCAAAGCAATGATGGAATGGGGGATTTTGTACGTCGAAGCAGGTAGCTGTCCCTTGTGCGCCCATTGGAAATCATTGGAGTAAAATGTATCGCTGTGGGCCGGGTGGATGAGAATTGTTCCATGGACCTGAGCGGAATCCAAGATGGTCTGGAGTGCGGATTGGAACACCTCCACCGTGCCACTTGACGGAGGGGCATCTTCCGGATCGGTGCAAGCGATTTGAAGGAATAGTAATGCGAATACCGGTGAAATGATCTTCATAGTTAAATTTAAGTCTCAATTCTTATTCTTGAATGGTCCACTTACTTATATTTGATAGCGGACAAATCTCTATTAATGCAAAAAATTGATATTCAGTCTATTATTGATACAATCCCGATTCAGCACAATGGGATTTCGATGATCATGTTGTGTGGATTGGTTCAGGGCTTTGTCCTAAGTCTGGTCATCGCCTTTCGGAGCAATAAAGATAATCAGCCGATGCGTTTAATCGGTTGGTTTTTGTTTTTTCTTTCCATCATTGGTTTGGATGTTTACTTGTGTTATACCGGGTTGATGAAGCACACGCTTTGGGCCAACGATTCTACCGAAGTCTTCATTTTGCTCCTCGGGCCTTCGGTCTATTTTTTTCTCATCAGTCTACTTAGCAGAGAGCGGATTACGATTCGAAGTCATTGGATACACTTTGTATTGCCGGCATTTTACATGATGATCCATACGATCTTCTTTCTTCAACCAATTTCCGTCAAACTCAATTGTTACATCAGTGCCTATTTTCCTGATCTTCCCCTTGTGGAAGAACCGACCAGGAGCATCCTTGCAAACATTTGTTTCTCGGTTCGCAGCTACTGGCGGGCCATTATGTTGATCAGTTTTTCTTGGTACGCTTTTCTATCGGCCCGGGTTATCTACCGACAAGGCGAAAGGATTCATGGGTATTTCTGGCTCGATGCGAAAACGGATAAATACGGTTTTTCGAAGAACCTGGTTTTCCTGTTCTTGGTAGGTTTTGTCATTGTTTTCCTGGTTTTCTGGAATTTCGAAAATGATTTGGGAGACCACTATATTTCTATCTTTTTTTCCCTGGCGATCTATGGCACTAGTATTTTCATGCTGTCCGAGTCCCGTTTTTTTGAGAAATCCTGGATCGCGGATAAATATGAGACCTCCGGTATGAAATCGGATGCGGAACAGATCGTTACCAGAGCTGCTCAATACATCCGGCAAGAAGCCTACCACCTGAACAGCGACGGATCTTTGAAAGATTTGGCCGAGCAATTAGAACTCGCTCCCAACTATCTTTCGCAGGCGATCAACACCCAAACCGGTCAAAACTTCAATGACTTCATCAATCAATATCGAATCGAGGAAGCTAAGAAGCGACTGGTAGACGAAAATTATGCCCACCTCAATATTGCCGGAATTGGCCAATCGGTCGGTTTTAATTCGAAGTCTGCCTTTTATGCTTCCTTTAAAAAACACGCTCAAACAACACCATCCGCGTATTTGAAAAAAACGAAAGAAAAAAGTAGTGCCAATTCCTAGGGCCACATGCTGGCTGCTAAAAAGGTGTCCTAAATTGCAATTCCGAACTTCTGAACCACTTAAGAATTGGCGCTTCCCGCTTTAATTCCCACATTTTTGTCGTGAACAAAAAATAATTATCATGACAGAAAAAATTCGTAGATACGATTTAGACTGGTTGAGAGTACTCGTTTTTGGTTTGTTGATCTTTTATCATGTCGGCATGTTTTTCGTCCCCTGGGGATGGCACATCAAAAACAATGTGATTTACGACTGGTTACAGTGGCCAATGCTCTTTGTCAATCAATGGCGACTTTCCATCCTTTTTGTTATTTCAGGCATGGGAACTTGTTTTGCCTTGTCGTTTCGCAATGGCCGGCAGTTTGCATGGGAGCGCATGAAAAGATTATGGCTTCCTCTTGCCTTTGGCATGGTGGTCATTGTTCCGCCTCAGGTTTACATTGAGCGATTGGTCAGTGGCGCATTTAGCGGAAATTACGGCGCATTTTACACGACTGTTGCGTTTTCCGGAATTTATCCGGCGGGTAATTTCAGTTGGCATCACCTCTGGTTTCTTCCGTATCTATTGATTTATTCCCTGCTTTTGATTCCGGTGTTTTTGTACTTGCGATCCAATGCTCAGGCCAGACTGCTGCAATGGTTGAGAAAATCGCTCCGTCGCCCATTGGGGCTTTACGTATTGATCATTCCTTTGTACTTTACGGAAGCCCTGCTCGAACCCTTTTTTCCCGTCACACACGGCCTGGTGGGCGATTGGTTTGCGTTTTTTAATTACATGATCCTGTTTTTCTATGGCTTTTTGCTGATTAGGATTCAAGATGCGTTTTGGAAGGCCTTAACTCAAATTAAAACCAAAGCTCTGGCAATAGGGATATTCAGCTTTATACTGCTATCGCTTATCTGGCAGCTGGAAGATAACATTTACGTTCATTTTACGGAGGCACTGGTGAAAGTTGTCAATACCTGGTCCTGGATACTGGTTTTGTTTGCCTATGCAGCACAATTTCTGAATCGGAAAAGTGCTTTGCTGAGTTATTGCAACACCGCAGTTTATCCTTTTTACATCCTACATCAGACGGTTACCGTCATCCTGGGCTTTTACCTGATGGATTCGTCCATGGGATTTTTATCCAAATTTTTGATCATGGTCCTCGGTACTTTCGTGATTAGCTGGCTGTTGTATGAATTCGTGATCCGGAGGATTGGCTGGTTGAGGCCGCTTTTTGGCCTGAAGGGCAGGCCGTTGCCGAAGCAGTCTATGGACACGCTTCCATCTGCTTTCGCACAGTAGCAATGGTGATCAGTGGTAAGTCATTGCCCCAGGAGGTATTGATGTAGTTGATGATGTTGGTAATTTCAGCGTCCGATAGTTTTCGATTGCCTTCCATGGGTTGCTTGTAGGTTTTACCATTGACGACAATCTCTTCATTTAAGCCGTTCCGGATGATACAAACGATCTTATCGGGGTTGTTTTTTAGATAGTCGGCCTGGGCCAATGGCGGGATTTCGGCACCGAGCCCCGTACCGTCCTCCATGTGGCACGAAGCGCAGAAATTACTGTACATGATGGCACCGTGTTTGTAGGGATTGTCATCGCACGATTGGGTTGCGATCGTCAATGGTAAAGAGAAAAGGACAAGGATACCGTATTTTCCAAAGAACCAGTTAGTATGCTTCATCGAGTAGTTTTTCAATATTCTTAATGAATTTATCGACCTCTTGTTCAATCGTACCTTGGCAAAAGGCACGGACTTGACGATTTTTGTCGATCAAGACGAATCTGCCCGTATGGTCGTAGCCGCCCGGGACGGATTCGTCTTCTACTACGATGTTAAAATACGCTTCTGCAATGGAAAAGATGTTTTCCCTTTGGCCGGTAACAAAATGCCATTTATCGGAAGTGACCCCCAGGTTATCCGCGTATTCTTTCAATCTTCCCACCGTGTCGTATTTGGTGTCGATAGAGTGGGAGAGGAGCAACAGGCGGTCGTCCTTCAGAAAGTGGTCGTGGATCCGTTTCATTTGGGTGGTCATCAACGGACAAATAGTAGGGCAGGAGATGAAAAAGAAATCGGCAACGTATAATTTGTCCGCGAAACTCTGCTCGCTGACCCTTATGCTGTCTTGGTTGAGAAAGGAAAAGGAAGGAATAGGTGATTTACTAAGGACGGGTAATTCATCTTCGGAAAGATGGCAGTGAAATAGTGAGAGACCGATAAAAATCAAGGCAATAATTATGGGTAGCCGCCAACCGTGCATGCGTGGAAACTTTACAAAGTAATTCTGCTGTCAAATTATGACTTTTTTGCGAAGACTTTTCTTCTCCGATACAAGTCTTTTGGCCTTAAGTCTTTGTTCTTTGTTTCCCTTCAGTTTTGGTGGCCCTTTTCTCTTTTTTGGCGGGGTGAGCGCCTGCCGGATCAATTGTTCGAATTTTTTGAACGCCGCTCGCCGATTCAGTAATTGCGAGCGACTTTCCTGAACAACCACCGATAGCTCTCCATCCTTGTTTACTCTGGAGGCCAATCGCTTTAGAAGAAGGTCCTTTTGTTCTTCGGTCAATGTCTTTGACTGAGGAATATCAAAAATAAGCTCAACTTTGGTAGCGACCTTATTGACGTGTTGCCCGCCGCTTCCTGAGCTTCGGGACATCCGCAATTTTACCTCCTTGTTCAATGCCTCTTGCATGGTCTGTTTTTAATCTATGTTTCAATGTGATAACGCAGTAATTGTCATAGTAGTTCCATATTGTTTCGATTGAACCGCAAAAAACTCTTTTGGCGGAACATAAAAACTGGTGGATTGTTTAACTTGAAAAATTGGCGATCTCGTATAGTCGAGGTCGGAAACTGAATACTAGCTCAATGAATAAGAGAAATGGCATCGTCTGGTTTCGGCAGGACTTAAGACTACACGATAACGAAGCGCTCTTTGACGCCATCGGAAGTGCACAACGAATCTTGCCGGTGTATGTATTCGACGAACGGGTCTTCCTGGGAAATACCCGATTCGGATTCCCTAAAACGGGGAATTTTCGGGCCAAATTCATTTTGGAAAGTGTGATCGACCTGCGAAATAACCTCCGTTCAATTGGTAGTGATCTCATTGTTCGCATTGGCAAACCGGAGGAAGAGATCTTCAAACTGGCCCGACAGGCTAAAACGTCCTGGGTATTTTGCAATCGGGAGCGCACCAGGGAAGAAGTCGAAGTGCAAGATGCATTGGAAAGAAGGCTTTGGTCCATCGGCCAGGAAGTTCGCTTTTCGCGCGGCAAGATGCTCTATTATACTGCCGACCTTCCATTTCCCGTAACGCATACGCCCGACAGTTTTTCGCAATTTAGAAAAGAAGTTGAAAGATACGTAAGCATCCGAAAGCCGCTACCTACCCCCAGCCGATTACCGGCGCTGCCGGAAGATATTGACGTCGGCGAAATACCTACACTCCAAGATTTAGGTATGGCCGAACCCGGCACGGACCAAAGAAGTGTATTGAACTTCAAAGGGGGAGAGACCGCCGCATTGGAAAGATTGAAATACTATCTTTGGGACTCGGGATTGATCCGCACCTACAAAGAGAGTCGAAATGGGCTCATTGGCGGTGATTATTCTTCCAAGTTCTCTCCTTGGCTTTCCCAAGGTTGTTTATCTCCCAAAAAGATTTACTACGAAATCAAAGCTTACGAACAGGAATTTGGCAGCAACAAATCCACTTATTGGCTCATTTTCGAATTGATGTGGCGTGATTATTTTCGCTTCATCGGCAAGAAGTACGGCGACCGGATTTTCCTCAAAAGTGGTACGAAAGGCGAACCGGTAGAGGACCTCAAAGACGATTATCGCTTGTTGGAATTGTGGATAGAAGGCCGAACCGGGGTGCCCTTTATCGATGCCAATATGAGAGAGTTGAAACATACGGGCTTCATGTCGAACCGCGGCCGGCAAAACGTGGCGAGCTTCCTGGTAAAAGACCTCATGGTCAATTGGCAAATGGGAGCCGAATACTTCGAATCATTGTTGATTGATTACGACCCCTGTAGTAATTGGGGCAATTGGAACTACATCGCCGGCGTGGGTTGTGACCCCCGCGAGGATCGTTATTTCAACATCATTTCTCAGGCCAAACGATACGACCCAAAAGGTGAATATGTCAGACTTTGGATTCCCGAACTGGATAGTTTTCCAGGACACTGTATTCACCAACCCGATTTAATGACGGTCGAGGAGCAGCAAGCATTGGAGTTTACCCTGGGAGCGGATTACCCAAAACCCATGATCAACACCAGACGATGGGTCGATTAGCCCACATTCAGGACACGTACAGCAACAAACCTTTTAAATATGCTCCTTCGGGGTGGTATATATTGACCGGATGATCGGGCCCCTGCTGCAATTGCCGGACAATCCGGATCTGTCGTTTCGCTTCGTGGGCGGCAGCCACAATGGTATGTTGGAAGAGGGGCTGGTCAATGACTTGCGAACAGGAAAAAGTAGCCAGAAAACCGCCGGGCTTTACCCGCTTCATAGCTTTTGCGTTGAGTCTTTTGTATCCCTGCACGGCATTGTGCCGCTTCTTCAGGCTTTTGGCAAATGCTGGTGGATCAATGATCACCACGTCGTACTCCCGCGACTCGGAAAGAAATTGTAAGACATCTGCGCGATGGGAATGATGCTTACCAGCATCCAACTGATTCAGTGCTACATTTTGTTCTGCCAATGCAATGGCACCACCCGAAATATCGACAGAATCGACGTGCGAAGCGCCTGCTTGAAGCGCATACACCGAAAATCCTCCGGTATAGCAAAAACCGTTTAATACCTTTTTACCCCGACAATAATCAGCAGCTATCAATTGGCGATTGATCCTTTGATCCAGGAAAAAGCCCGTCTTTTGCCCATCTTCCCAATTGGCGTGAAACCGGTGTCCGTTTTCCAATACGACGTACCCTTTATTTTCTCCCAACCAATAACCATCCGCCTCGGCTTCGGAAGCGAAAAGCCCGGGGAGGGTGTTGCCGCTTTTATTGTAAATCGCCTCGAGTTTTGTTCCAAAGACATGGATCAGTCCGTTGACAATTTGTTGCCGCGACCGGTACATGCCAATCGAATGACACTGGACAACGGCGGTTTGGTGATAGATGTCGATGATGAGCCCCGGTAATCCATCTCCTTCCGCGTGTACGAGTCGATAGCAATTCGTCTGATCGTTTCCGATGAGACCCAATTGCTGCCGGTATTGGAATGCCTGTGCTATCTTGTCGTTCCAAAATGCCTGATCAATCAAGTCCGAATCAAAGGACAAGACCCGCACGGTAATGCTGCCGTTTTGGTAGTGTCCGGCAGCGAGGAAATGCTCCTGTTCGTCCAACAAGGTCACAATTTCTCCGTCTTCCAGATTCGGGGCCTTTTGTTTAACGGCTCCCGAGAATACCCAGGGATGGAAACGTTGGATGGCCGCTTTTTTCTTGTTCCTAATGATGATTTTCTTCTGACTCATACGCAATTTTCAACACATCTTCAAAGTAGCGGGCAAAGTGTGGCTTGATCCCTTCCTTGATGTAGTCGGGTAGTTCGTCAAAATCCCGACGATTATCTTCCGGGAAGATCAATTCTTTGATTCCTACCCGGCGAGCCGCAATGGTTTTTTCTTTTACCCCGCCGATCGGCAACACTTTTCCGGTCAATGTCAATTCGCCGGTCATGGCAATTCCGTCCCGGACAGCCTGGTCGGTCGCCAGTGAATGCAATGCCAACGCCATGGTGATACCGGCTGAGGGGCCACCTTGCGGAGTAGCGCCGGCCGGAACGTGTAAATGTACGATATGATTGTCGAAAAAATCTATTTCCTCGGTGGCAATCATCGATCGAATGTAACTGTAGGCGATCTCCGAGGATTCCTTCATGACGCTGCCCAGTTGCCCGGTCTGTTTGAATCCGGCTCCCGCATTCTTAATGCCTTGGGCCTCGATGTACAGCGTCGCGCCTCCCATCGAAGTATAGGCCAGTCCGAGGACGACACCAGGTATTGCTTTTTCGTACAGTTTTTCGGTGCGGAATACGGGTTGCCCCAGGTAGTTGCTCACATCAGCCGCTTCGATCGTGAAGTTGACTTCTTCTTCCTCCGCCAATCTCAGGGTCGCTTTGCGAATGATCTTTCGAATTTGTTTTTCAAGATTCCGGACCCCTGCTTCCCGAGCGTATTTGTCGACAACCAACTCCAGAGCTTCTTTGGTGAACGATAATTCGTCGTCTTCGAAGCCGTGTTCCCGCAGTTGTTTGGGTACCAAGTATTGTTGGGCAATTTCCACCTTCTCTTCCATGATGTAACCGGCCAGGCGGATGACTTCCATCCGGTCCAATAGTGGTCCGGGAATGGTGTCTAGCTGATTGGCGGTGGTGATGAAGAGAATGTTCGACAAATCATACGGAATGTCCAGATAGTGATCCAGGTAAGTGCCGTTTTGCTCCGGATCCAATACCTCCAGTAAGGCAGATGCCGGATCGCCCCGAAAACTACTGCCGATCTTATCGATTTCATCCAGCATGATCACCGGGTTGGAGGTTCCCACCCGTTTCAGGGCCTGGATGATCTTACCGGGCATGGCACCAATGTAAGTACGCCGATGCCCTTTAATTTCTGCTTCATCCCTCATACCTCCTACGGAAAAGCGGAAAAATTCGCGATCCAGGGCGTGAGCGACAGATCTTCCAATGGAAGTTTTGCCAACTCCGGGAGGACCGACCAGACAAATGATGGATCCGGCAATCTTGCCGCGTTTAATCACACTACTGAGAAATTCCAGGATCAGGTTTTTAACCTCATCCAGGCCATAGTGTTCCTGGTCCAGGATTTGTCGCGCCTTTTTAATATCGGCATTATCTTCGGAGTATTTGCCCCAGGGAAGGTCCGCAATGTTTTCCAAATAGGTGCGCGTAACGTTGAACTCCGGCGATTGGGCATTCAGCGTCTTCAGTTTCTCCAATTCTTGTTGTACGACCTTGAGCGCTTCTTCCGGGAGGTCCAATTCCGCTAACTTTCGCTCTATCTTTTCTGCTTCCGATTCATTTTCATCTTTTTCAATTCCCAATTCCTTCTTGATGGCCTTCAACTGCTCTCGCAAGAAAAACTCTTTCTGTTGACTACTAACCTTTTCATCAATTTGCTGGCTGATCTTCTGTTGGATCTTGGCAATTTCAAGCTCTTCCTTCACCAACTTGAGGAGCATTTTGGCCCGATCGTGGAGATCGAAGGTCTCCAGCAGAGTCTGCAACAATTCGGGATCGGCAGAAAGCAAGTTGCTGATGACGTCCATGGTGGTGCCCGGATCGTCATAATTCAATTGAGCGACGACCATGTTGACCTGCTCTTTGAAAAGCGGGTTGAGCTTTAGTAGGTCCTTAATTTCAGAACTGATGGCCATCATATAGGCCTTTAGCTCCTGGTCGGGTCGATCTTTTGGGTGTTGAAAATAATCGACTTCCCAACGCACCTCTGGCTTGATGGTCACTACTGACTTTTTTCGAAAGCGGTTGACTCCTTGTCCCAGCACCTGGACAACGCCCGGTGCAATCGGGTTCATGCGCAAAATCTGATAAACCGTTCCGGTCTCATAAAATTCAGATTCGGTATAATCTTCTTCGTGATAATCGCGGGTGAATACCAACCCTAAATAGCCATCCTCTTCTTCCATGACACGTTTCAGCGCCTTGATTTTTTCCGGACCACTAAACGTCATCGGAATCGTGATGCCGGGAAATACCGGCCGCTGCGTCAAAGGAAGAATGGTCAGATGGAGCGGTAGAATATTTTCGAGTATCTGGATCTCGCTACCACCGGTTTTAATTTCGAGTGCGTTTTGTGGTAACTTTGGTTTGTCTTCTAACATCATTTAAGAAATTGCATTTGGTTGTCTTCTTAAAGTAATGTCGGGAGGGAGGGAATTGTTCGAAGGGTACCTGGTTTGAAAGGTTTGAGGTTTGAAAGGTTCGAGGTGTTGTTTAAATCACGAACCAGGAACCTTTCAAACACCTCGAACCCCAAAACTAATACTTTGGACATTCCAATCGATACCGCTTTTTCTCGGGATGAATATAGATCAGCGAAATCTCAAATGCTCCCCGGGCATTATTGGCATCGGTCAAGGAAGAGGTTGTTATATCATAGCTAATACCAAAATTCCATTTTTCTGTTTCAAGCACGGCGGTGACGATGAAAGCATCCATCAGGAATGCACTTTCCAATTTGTTCGAGAAATGAAGGAATCCACCGGCTCGCAGCGCTACTTCTTTCCAGTCTCGGTTGGTGTACCTGAAGTTGGCGCCGGCAGTAGTGCTCATGGAAGTGTGCTGACTAAAAAAAGCAGCAGCCGGTAGGATACTCAGTTGTTTGTTGAGGGGCAATTCTCCTCCGAGGTGCCCTACCCAGCGGCGGTGAAGTATTTCATCCTGGGTTTCCAAAAAGGAAATATTGGGCGTATTGATGTGGTGGAGTGCACCACCGGCATAGAAACTGGCGTTGTCGTCCAGGACCGTATACCAAAGTACACCGGCATTAAAGTTGAGGTAAATGCCGGTATTATCGGCCAAAAAGTTTTCGCCATTGTCGAGCGACCGATCGACTGCCGATTGTTCAACGGAATACTGTTGGCTAAACCACAAACCGTCCCAGCTATATCCCCGTTGGCCGACGCCAATTTGACCACCGACAATCAAAAACTGACTCGAACCACGACGACGCGCATCCAATTGTTTCATGAATGCACCTCCAACATTGGCTTGAAAGCGGTTGAAATTAGCCAGACCTACCTCATCTCGCATGACATTGATGCCAAAGGCGGCATAATCATCTCGCTGTACGGGTACCCGCATATCAAAACTGGATGAAATGGTCTTGAAGGCCGTATTTTTCAAAACGCTGGAATACAACTCGCGATAATTGGCGACAAAACGGAACTTACCGGAGTAAATTCCCATCATAGCCGGATTCAGCTGAAGGGGAGAAGCATAAATTTGAGAAAAACGAGCATCCTGTGCTTTTGTTTCTGGGAGAATGAGGATTGTGAAAATTAGAAAGATGGAAAGGGTAAAGAATCTCATCATATTTTTTTAGTTTTTACTTTGCTGTACAACAATTTCCATTGATCAAGTCCAGGTGTGTTGGTTTCAAAAACCACACCAGATGCGACATTGTGATCGATACTTGAAAAATTTTGTTAATGTCCAGGGTGCAAAACGAAGGGTTCGGTCAACTAATTTAAATGAGAGAGTAAAATGCTGGAGTTGGTGTAATTGCTATTTTCGGTAAATACATCGTAAATAAACAAAAAATTAAGTGGCCAAACAAATAAGTTGTCATTCCTCCTATCGAATCAGGTTCGTCTGTCCGCGTAATATTTCTGTACTGCCGTCTGCATATTGTACCTCAAGTACCCAAAGATAGGTATCGGAATTGGATGGACTGCCCCGGAAGGTGCCATCCCAGCCGTTCGTCGAAGAATTTACTTCAAAATTGTTCTCTTCAAAAATAAGCTCGCCCCAACGATCGAAAACCCGGAAGGTATTGATCATGGTCCCAGGTCGGCCGTGTACAACCAACTGGTCGTTGACGTTGTCGCTGTTCGGTGTGAAGCCGGTAGGCACGGCAACTGCCCTCAGTTTTTCCACAAATACGCGCAGCATATCACTCGCCTGACAACCTCTGCTATCCACTCCATTCAATTGATATTGGATGGAATATAGTGGCGTGGCCAGGGTGGTCTGGCAAGAATCGCAGGCCAGTGTACCACCGTATTGTCCTACCCATTGGTATTCGACGGCCCCCTGGGCGTTGCTGGCAGAGGCAGAGAGTTTAAGGCTGTCGCCAAGAACAATGGTATAATCCGATCTGCCGACACTCACGGAGAATTCCGGCGGGTCAAAAAGGGACAGCTCGCTGGTATATTGACATTGATTGGCATCTTTGACAGTCACTACATAGCTGCCGGAGGTCAGGCCGATCAAGGTGCTTGAACTCGAAAAATTAACGCCATCAATACTGTATTCATAGGGTAAACTGCCGCCGCTGGCAGATACCAGCAATTGCCCGTTTCGGTCGCCGAAACAGATCGGGTCGATCCCGTCAAGTTGAACGTCAACCGGTTCGGGCTCTCCAACAAGGGCTTCTCCTTCCGTCATGCAACCATTGTTGTCGGTAATCGCCACGGAATAGGTTCCCGCAGCCAGATTTGACAGGTCACTGGTCAGTGCTCCATTGGACCAAATAGCCGTGTATTCCGGTACTCCTCCGGAAATAGTGGTCACGATGGCTCCGGTGTTCTCCCCGAAACATCCATTATCGGTGATGTCAAAGTCTAGATTGATCTCCATCGGTTCTGTGATCAAGATCTCCTGGGTAGCAGTGCAGCCCCGGTCATCGCTTACCTCAACAGAATAGTTGCCGGGAGGTAAGTTGTCGGCTGTGGCTGTATTTTCGCTAACGCCATTGCCGGTCCATTGAAAACCAAAAATGGAGTTTTCTCCGCGGATGTCCATGACGGTAGCCCTACCGTCGGTCAATCCAAAACAACTTACATCTCTCTTGTCGATATCAAAACTGATCATGATTGGCTGATCCAGCACCCGTTCATTGGACGTTTCACAACCTTGAATATCGGTAACGGTAACGGAATAGGTCTGACCTCCCTCTAAATTATCGACAAAATCGCCCGTCTGACCGGTGCTCCATTCGATGTTGTAATCAGTGGCGGTGGCGCCCGCACCACCCGATAGATTGTTGACCCCCAATTGACCATCGGTTCCGCCGAAACACGTTGGACGGGTCTGTATGATGTTGAATTCAATTTCGTTTAGATCGATCGGGGTGAAGTCACTCACCGAGATGCAACCGTTTTCATCGGTGACCGTAACGGACTGATTGGTAGCGGCTAAATTTGTAGCTGTTGCTGCCGTTTGGCCATCACTCCATTCAAAGGTGTATTGCGTTCCCGTGCCTCCTTGTGCGGTGACCACCAACTCGTTACCATTGGCTCCGAAACAGCCTTGGACGGTCTGTTCAATGGCGGATTCGAGCATGGTCGGAGGTTCCGTAATGTCAAATCGATCGGTCAACTCACAACCGTTGTCGTCGACCAGAGTAAGCGTATAGGAACCTGCGGACAGGGCATCATTGGTCAATCCCGATGCACCATTGCTCCAACTGGCAGTGTAGGAACCCGTTCCACCACTAGGTTCGATGGTAATCTGCCCGGAATTTTCTCCCATGCATCGCGCATCGACGATGGTGCTGTTGACCAGAATAGAATCGGGTTGTTCAACAATGGCTTCGGCCGTAGCCCGACAGCCCATGCCATCGGTAACGGTCACCGTGTAAGTGCCCGCTTCGAGGAATACGGCATTTTGAGAAATCTGTCCCAACGAATCACTCCAGATAAACGTGTAATTCCCGGCTCCACCCGAGACCTGTACTTCTGCAGAACCCGTATTTTCGCTAAAACAGGCTGCGGGTTCCGTCGTAACGGATTCAATGGCAAGTGTCGTCGCCGAAAAATCTATGTTGATATCGATGGTATCGCGATAGGTACAACCGAAATCATTACTGACTTCAACGATGTATTGTTGCGAATCGGCCGGACTGGCTTCGGGGTTGGGACAATCATCACAAGAGAGCCCGTCCGATGGAGTCCACTGGTAAACCGTATTGCTTTGCCCTTGAAATGTAATCGACCAATTGTCAATATTCCCGGCATCGATTGCTCCGGTGAGGCTGGAGATATTTAGGGTCCATGCCCCGTTGATCAAGGCGCCATCGAGATCACTCCACGGATCGGCAGGTTGGAAGTCTCCGGTAAAAGGAGAAGTGGTCGACGCCAAACTTTCAGTAGCGACAGGAGTGAAACAGGTACTCCCGAAGTTACCGGTCAGGTTTTCGTCTTGACGCATCAAAACGATGGTCTCCCCGGAGGGACTTTCCACCTCGATGGTTACCGGCGTATTGGCGTCGATCTGGGCGTCGATGCAGATTGAAATGATATCCGTCGCCCCATCCGTGATCAAGGTCGGAGCTACATTGTTGACGAGTATTGAAGACTGAAAGACCTCATTCTGAGGAAATGGTACCTTGCCAAAATCCCGCTTAACGAAATCGCTGAAGGGGAATTCGAATCGCTCGGGAAGGTTTTGGGGAGTGGCGTCCAAAAGAACGACGGCTCCTTCGCAGACAATGGTATCGCGAGAACTGAGCAAATCCTCATTGCAATCGATACAGTCCGGATGGGAGGGTGGTAAGCCTTCGTAAGTGAGACTGGATTCCCAAACGCAACCAAAATTGTCTTCGACTT
>JANQRV010000369.1 GCA_028284395.1 Saprospiraceae bacterium | reverse complement strand
CCGGCGTTCCTGGTGCCTAGTCATACACAGCCCATCACCGGAGAAGAGGAGATCCAAAAGATCTTGCTGGATTATGCCGACGGCGTCCGGTTTGTGCACGACCAGACGATCCGATACATGAATTTGGGCTTTACGCCCGATGAAATCGCAGAAAAGGTCATTTTACCTCCCCATTTGAGTAACTCGCCCTTCCTGAAGGAGTTTTACGGCCAGGTAGACTGGTCGGTCAAGAATATTTTTAACGGCTATATGGGCTGGTTTGATGGCAACGCCTCTACCCTGTTGCCATTGCCCCCTATGGAGAAAGCGCAAAAGATGGCAACGTTGGCCGGTGGAACCGATAATCTGCTCAAAAATGCTCAGATTGCTCTTGCCGAAGAAGCGTATCAATGGGCCCTGGAATTGACGGACCATTTATTGCGACTGACTCCCGATGATCCGGCAGTCAAGGACATTCGATACGAAAGTCTCACGCAATTAGCAGCCCTACAATCGAACCCGAATGCCAGAAACTACTTTCTAAGCCAGGCCTTAGAAGTCCAGGGCGGCAGCATGGAACTCAACGTGAAAAGGCCGATCGAGATGATCCATTCCATTCCCATCCCTGCTATCTTTAACTCACTAGCCGTCCGAATCGTCCCGGAAAAATGCCTGGATTATAATAGAAAAGCGCTATTTCAATTCACCGATCTCAATGAGCAATGGACCGTTTGGGTAAGAAATGGCGTTACGGAAATACAGCCTTTCGCATTGGAAGATCCGGACCTAACGATTACCACTACTTCAAATACGTGGAAAGAACTATCGGCGGGTGTTCGAAAACCGCTGCCTTTACTAGCGACGGGAAAATTGAAAGTTTCCGGAGGAGTTAGGGAATTTCGGTCTTTCTTTGATAAGTTTTCAGCGGACTGATGTTGAAGACACCACCAAGATTTCTGTTACTTTTACGAGTCGTTAAAATTTGACGTTATGAAAAAGCGCTCCACCAAAACCAGCTACCTCATCGCATTCTGGTTTTTACTACTGACGACCAATATGTTGCAAGCACAAATACACCTGGTTGGAAAAGTCTATGTCAACCTGGAAAGCGGCTTATTTAAATGTAAGCTCGAAGTTCAGAATTTGCCCGATGTAGAGGATTATGAAATCGTCTTAAACAAGGGTATGAACATCAAATACTTCAAGGGACAAGATGGTGGATTGATCCGCTATAAGGGCTATTACGAAGGAAAGACCCTCGGGGAAGGCATATGCTATCACTTTGTGGATAGAAAGGGCAAATCGGAATTGCCGAATTCCTTTACCGTAGAATACCTCGGAGCCTTTCCAGTCTACGATGGAGACTACAATCTTTTTGATTTCAAAGGTTACATCGCCAATAATGGCCAAACGCTCAGAGCCGCCGAACAAACGAAGTGGTACCCTACCTTGTACGATCGTAAAAGCGACGTATTACACGTAAAATGCACCTACGATCTGGCCATAGAAATAGTCGGGGGAAACTCGATCTACGTCAATGGTGCCAATCCCCGCCACGTTAGCAAAGGTAGATTTGTGAGTACAAAGCCCGTTGCTCCCCTACTCTTTCTCGGCGACTTTTTGATTGTCGAAAACAAGGGCAATTATATTCTTAACGATACCGTGTCATCAGAATCGGCGGTTCGAATCGGAGAAAACCTTGCAAGGATCAAAAA
This sequence comes from Saprospiraceae bacterium, assembly GCA_028284395.1. Classification (GTDB taxonomy): domain Bacteria; phylum Bacteroidota; class Bacteroidia; order Chitinophagales; family Saprospiraceae; genus JANQRV01. The sequence goes on along the minus strand of JANQRV010000369.1, from coordinate 34,574 downwards.
CGTACTCTTTGATATCTTCGGCCAGGATTTCAGCGACCCGGTCACTTTAATAAGTCACAAAGCCGTCAACAAAAGAAGACCTGGAAGTAGTTGGGGATTCAACACTTATCCAACCTTTGCTTTTACCGGCATTTCCTTTGCCCAAATGGTGGACACATCCGGAAACATCAGTCAAAACAACTATCGCTTCTTTGGGCATGAACTTTCACATAACTATTTCGGATTCAATGTTAATTCCGGCATTCTTAAATGGTTTTGGCTGGAGTCCATTCCCGAATATTGTTCCTTCAGGGTGGACTTGAAACTAAATGGCGAAGCCAGTCACAAAGAAAGGTTGATGCAGCGGCTGAAAAACATTAAGTCGCAGAACTTTGTGAGTCTGGACCGCATCCGGAAATCGGACGAAATCGATGAAAAGTATCGATATAACCTGGGGCCATTACTCCTAAAGTGCATGGAAATTGAGTTCGGCGTCGAGGCAATGGATGAAATCTTGAAAAAGCTATACGAAAAATCTCTGCAACGGCAACTGCAACTAGCCGACCTAAAAAGCTTTGCGGTAGAATCGGGGATCAAAAAGACCGCCTACAATGACTTCTACTCCAAATATGTATCAAGTCCGAATTTTGTCAAAAATATTAAGGCAAAAATCAATGAAATCTGTCGCTGACAGAGCAACTGCGAAACCGTTAAAATTAGGATGATTTGGTTCAATCCAAATTAGGTAAGAGAACTTTTTCCCGGGATCATCGTCCGTATGCTGAGCAGATAAGAACCCGCCGTTATGTACAGTGTTTTCAGATCCGCTCCACCAAAGGTGCAATTGGTTATGGTATCTTCGGGCGTTTCTCGGAAAGCCAGAAGTTTCCCTTTTGGCGAAATCACATGAATGCCGGGCCTGGTGTCCAAGGTCTCGGAAGAACCACGGGTTTTGTGTAGGCCTGCTGCGACATATAAGTTGCCTTTCGCATCAATGCACATGCCGTCGCCACTTCGTCCCGGGTAAAAATCAAAAAGGGTTCGGCGGTTGTCGAGTGATCCGTTTTCCAGTAAATCGAAAGCGAGAATGTTGCGGTTGCGATCTATGCCTCCATGGGCTTCTATCAGATAAAGACTTTTATGATCCGGTGATACGACCACTCCGTTCGGCATGTGAATCGCCGGCTCGGTCAACAGTTGATGAACTTTCCCGTCGGGGTCGAGTCGATAAAGGGATCGTTGATTCTCTTTGGTAAGATCCGGACTGTCGGTTCTAGATGAAAAGTAAATTCGACCTCTGTTGTCATAATCGAGGTCATTGGGCGATTGTAGGTTTTTCCCGTTAAATTGGTCGGCCAAAACAGATTTCTCTCCGGTCTCCAGGTTCATCTTAGTCACCCTCCCGGTACCTCCTTCACAAATCAGCAAATCTCCATCAGGTGCAAAGCGCAATCCGTTTGCCTGGTTAGAATCGGTCCTAAATACGGTCAATTCTTTATTAATCGGATCCCATTTGAGGATTTTGGATACTGGTATATTCGTGAAATAGACATGGCCCAAACGGTCTACGGCGGGGCCTTCCGTAAATATTTTCGCATCTTGAATCCTGGTTTCGACCTTGACTGGGCCCAAATACTTATCCGAATTCAGTAGATCATAGTTGCTTTCGACAATGGTGCCGGCCCTTGATACGGAGCACCGACCAAGCGCGATGCCTAAGCTGCCTAATCCCGTTGTCTTTAAAAAGAATCGCCTTTGCATGGGTTTTGATTTTCAGCGGTAATGGATTTTGGATTTGAATCACTTTTGAAATTAAAAATTATCTTGTATCATTCAGTAATAGTTGAACGGCTTTTCCTCTGTATATTTCAAAATTAAAATCAACGATCAAAGCAAAATGCGACGAGTAATCAGGTTTTTCAATTTTATCATTTGCATTTACATCATTTCAGCCTGCTCCTCAGGACAAGAACAACAGTCAACAATGGATACAGCACCAGCACCAGACCAAAACCAGGTCATTGAACTCCTGGTCGGCACCTATACCGGCGAGGAAAGCGAAGGTATTTATCTTTTCGATTTCGACACCGCCACCGGAGAAATCACCAATAAAAGGCTGGTAGCCGAAACAGCCAATCCATCTTATCTGACCATCAGTAAGGACCGTCAATTGGTCTGCGCCGTCAATGAAGGTCAAGACGGAAAAGTCACCTCCTTCAAATGGAATGCAGAACGGGATCGACTTGCCTTGGTGAGTCAGCAACCCAGTCAGGGTGACTATCCTTGTTATGTCGACTTAAACGGCAGGGAGAGTCTACTCGCCATTGGCAATTATCTGACCGGCAACTTCTTGATATATAACATCGATCCGTCTGGTGTCATTCAGGAGGGGCCAACCGTGCGTCAGCACGAAGGGAGCGGTCCCTTCCTCCCCAATCAAGAATCCGCTCACGCACATTGCGCCATTTTCGATCCCAATGATCAATTTTTATATGCGGTCGACTTGGGCAGCGATCAAATTGCCACTTATCCGATCAGCAATGGGGATCGGGTAGGTGAGCTTTCATCAAGTTTAAAATTTGACCTGGGAGACGGCCCCAGACATATGATCTTTCATCCTATCAAGAACCTGGCCTTTGCCGTCAATGAACTATCGCAGTCCGTTGTATCGCTGCAGATAGACCACAGCACGGGACGGCTGGAAAAAGTCGATAAAGCGAGTACGGTCCCGGAGGGTTTTGAAGGCAAGAATTTTTGTGCGGACATTCACCTGTCCGCCGATTCTAAATTCCTGTATGCTTCCAACCGAGGCCATAATAGCATTGCCATTTTTTCGATTTCCGAAACTGGCGAGTTAGAGCTGATCGGTACGGAATCGGTGCGGGGTGACTGGCCGCGTAATTTTGTCTTATCCCCTAACGGGAAGTATTTACTCGTGGCCAATCAGAACTCAAATAACATTACTGTATTTGCAGTGAATCCCGAAACAGGACTATTGAGTTATACCGACCAGGAAATTGCTTTGAGCAAGCCCGTCGTTATGAAATTTTAAGCTAGTTTTCAATGGTCAATGTAATGCCCCGGTAGCGAGGTAAGCGTTGCCGATGGTCTCTAACTTTTAAGACCGTCATTTGATCAAAATCCCGGGTGGGTGAAGTTTCATTAAATCGGCTTGCGTTTTAAAGGAAACCTCACCAGTTCTTTAAGGCTTTCAGGATCAACAAATAGTCCAACAGCAGGGATGAGCACGCCAGTGCGATCGCTATTCCAGTTTTTCGAACCACAAGTTGCGAATAGTATTATTTGTGATGTAGAATCCATTGACATTCCCTCGTTCATCGTTGGTAAATGCTATGCTTCGCAAGAACCATCGATCCCCCGAAAAAAGGAAGGGTTTGATCGGGACAAAGGTAATGTCACCCGTTCTAATATTGCTCAACGTCAATTTTTGCTGCCTCACTTTCGCGCCAAAGGCGATGTTGTACTGTTTGTTGATATAGGTTCCTTCAAAAAGGTCCTGTAGCTCTGGAGGTTGATATTGCTGCGGGACATATCTTTCAAAAACAATGGGTGCTGCTCCATCGTATTGATAGACCATGGTATCGGGGCGATCTTCAGGGAACAACAGAAAGATTTTATCATCATATTGGACTTTCATCTGGAATCTGTGCTCAGATAGCGGAATGAGTGCAGATTCTGAGCCATTGGTCCTCACGTATCGAAGGGTGTCATTTCGTACCTTCAGAACTCTGCTCAGCTCTCCCAATTGATCCCAATAATGACCTTCAAATTGTTGCATTTGCTTTTTGGTCAGCGTTGTTGTTTCCAGCTGGCTAAAATCTGTCGTTTCGGGCTCCGTAAAGGCTGGCCCAAGGACGTAATGGGCCGATCGGACTCCCAAATAACCATTGTAACCATCTCCCGTATTACCCAATGCAATGGCCGTAAATCGTTCGCTCGGGAATTTAAAGATCGAAGCATCGTATCCGGCAAAACTTCCGGTCATGTAAGTAGAATAAAGTCCTCGTTCCCGGTGGCCGTAAAACTGGCCCAGTCGGAGTTCTCCCAGGCTCGTATGATTGCTTCGACCATTGGCGAGTTGAATTACGGAGTCCATTAATTCAACGGTTTTCCGGTCTTCGCCAGTGGCATCAGCCAGATGTCTTTCCCATCGGATCAAATCATCAATGCAAGAATAGATGTTATTGATCCCTTGGACGGAATTAGTTGAGTAATCACGTACCATAGCACCTCCATCATCGCGATAGGACAAAGCGACATTAGGGTACACTTCGCCCGATTTCATTGCCGCCAACGTATTGCGCATCCCGATGGGGGCGAATACCTCTTCTTCCATATAGCTCTTGAACGATTTGCCCGAAACCCTGGCAATGATCTCGGCCAAAAGTGCAAAGTCGGTGGCGCCAGTCGAAAAGTCGGACCCAGGTTTGAAAGCAGGGGCTTCTTGATGCGCCACCAAACGCAGGAGATCTTCTTGTGAAAACCCATCGGCAGGTTGCCACCCACAGATGGATTTCAATAACCGGTAATCATAGATTCCGCTTGCCCCATACAACAGGTCCTGAACGGAAACGGCGTCCTTATAGTCATTTAACTCCTGGAGATAGTGGCCAGCCGGCTCTTCCAATGTCAATCGGCCTTCAACCACGAGTTTCAATAAGGCATAAGCCGTGAAATGCGCCGATATTTCACCGAGGTTGAAACGGGTTTGAGATGTAATAGGTACCTCGTTCTCGATATCGGCCAAACCATAGTTCTTCTTGTAAACAATTGCTCCATCTCTAAGAAGCACAAAGGCTACTCCCGGACGCCCGGCCACATCCCAGGTCGCGAACAAGGCATCGACCTTTGCTTCCAAATCTCCGGCAAGCTTGTTTGCATTTTGAGCATATCCAAAGTACGTTAGATTGGAGCAAATATAAAGGGCGAACAACAGTGCTAATCTTTTCATCATTAAAGTTTTAGCACAAGATTAGGCAGCCGGCAGTCAAAAAAGATCTCAAGTGATAATTCAGGAGTACTGATTTATAACTTTGGAAATGAGCAGGCAAGCATCACAGTAGCCGTAGTGCAAGATGAGTACATCATACGCCTCCCTTAGCATGCGATTTTCGAAACTGGGCCGGGGTCGTTCCAACGTGTTTCTTGAATGCAGCATAAAAGGCAGATTTTGAATTGAAACCGCAGTCGTATCCAATGGCTTCCAAAGAATGATTGAGGTTTGTTTTGATTAAATGTTGGGCCGCCTCGATCCGTTTTCCATTCAGGTAATTGGAAAAACTGACTTTCATGTTATCATTTAAAAGTAGCGATAACTTATGGGGTGTTATTTTCAATTTTTTGGCCGTAGCGGGCATCGACAAATTAGAGTTCTTGAACAACTCCTCCTCCTTCATCATTCTTTCCAGCTTGTTGACGAGCAAAGCTGCCTCTTCCCCGTCGATTTGTTTTTCCCGGTTTCGAGGAGGGCGGAGAAACAGCAAATTATTGCGCTTTGTGGTAAAAAATAGTAATAAAATGAGGAGGTAAAAGACGAACGAAAAGCACAAGGCTCCCAGAATGTAGTAGGTGTAATACGCCATGCTAAAGGCAAGACAAATGACGACGTTTCCCCAGTAAATACTAAAAAACCAAAGTTTAAAGGAAGACCGGCTTAGTCCTGATTGTTGGAATTTGTATTTGTTTTTCCAGATCAGATAACCGGCAATCAACACGTAAGCCATCCACTGCCAGTAAATGATCCAAATGAGCAGCGAGATCCACAATTGTTCGTACTGGCTCCGTGGGAAAAGGAAAAACAACAGAAGGGCAACGGGTACTAAAATGGCAAAGTGGAATCTTGCCTCCCGATCCTTATCACCAGGAAGTTCCAGAGCTGATTTCACATAGAAATACAGAGATGGCCCGATGAACCAACAAGCCAGCAATCCAATTTGAATGTATACATCGGCCAGGTTGTAGTCGAAGTAGTAAAAAACGGATTTGCCCACCCGAATGCTTAAGGCCAGCAACAACATTCCCAAATAGAGATGATTCCGGTGTTTGGGTCGAGCATAAATCAGGAAATAAAGGCCCAGGATCAGTCCGTTGAACGCCCCCAACCCACTAAAGAAAAACAATAATAGGGATTGAAAATCCATGAAAGTATCGTTTGCTGGGACGCCAAAGATAGGAAATGTTAAATCAATACATTTACTTAACAAATGTGGATTTAATAATTAATTTCACATTTGTTAAGTAAACAAGATGACATGAAGTCCAGGCCACCAAAATACGCCCTCGATTTTTTGCGCTTTTTCTGCAAGGAGTCCTACATCGAAGAAATCGAGGGGGACATTTGGGAATTGTTTGATCGCAGGGTCGAGACGATAGGCCTGGCACGAGCTCGGGGACTTTTCATCTGGGATGTGTTGCGTAGTTTCCGTTGGATCAATTTAAAAAAAGTCAATATGAATTGGATGTCCAGAAGCCTATTGAACAATTTCTTCAAGATCGGTATTCGAAATATTTTTCGAGAGCGGGCCTATTCATTGCTTAACGTGGTGGGATTGTCACTGGGATTATCCATTTTCCTGATTCTTATCCATTACGTTCGACATGAGTTCAGCTTCGATACGTTCATTGGTCGCTCTGACCGGACCTACCGAATCATTCAAGTTTTCAATGATTCTCACGGAGAAAACCCACGACCCGCTACTTCCATTAACCTGGCTAGCGCCCTGAAAGAAGAATTATCCGTTGTGAAGGAGGCGACCAACTTCGTGCGTGGCATGCCCACCTGGGTGGATATCGGAGACAATCGCTTTTTTGAGGAAAACAATACCTTGATGGCTTCGCCCGAGTTTTTCAAGGTCTTTGACTATAAAATTCTCGACGGAGAAGTCTATAATCCGCTTGAGGAACCCTACACTATGGTCATTTCTAAAAATCAAGCGCTTAAATATTTCGACCGACTGGATGTAGTGGGACAAACCATTGATTTTGAGCGATACGGCCAGTTCCGCATCACGGGAGTGATGGAAGATGTACCGGCCAATTCTTATTTACAATTTGCCATGGTACTGAGTCAAAACTTTGATCGCTATTTTGATAATGTAGCCCCTTGGTTTCCGCAGTGGTTCCAGTCGTGGCGAGGTAGCCCCGCCCGTACCTACGTCGTTCTGCACGACCCGGAACAAAAAGCCGAATTTGAACAGCAATTGCCGGCTTTACTAAGGAAATATAAGGGAGCCAATTGGCAGGAAAACCCCTACTATCTGCAAAACGTACTGGATCAACACTTTTACTCTACCGGTATCAACGGACAATGGCAGGCCAATATCCAAGGAAATATTCAACAAATCCGGGTGTTTGCCATCATTGCGGTATTGATGTTGCTCATTGCTTGTTTTAACTATATCAACCTGGCCACGGCCAGGGCTACAAGAAGAGCAAAGGAAGTGGGGGTCCGCAAGGCTATTGGAGCAATGAAAAGACAATTGGTCGTCCAGTTTTTAAGCGAGTCTCTTCTGATCGTTATTATGGCATTAGGGCTGGGAGTGCTGCTTAGCAATCTATTTTTGCCCTACTTTGAGCAAATTACTCAGGTAAGCTTGTCCATGGATCTGAACGCTTGGCTTGAGGCCTTACCCAGCATTTTGCTCACCATGTGCATTGTTGGCCTTTTGGGCGGGCTTTATCCAGCTTTCTATTTGAGTCGATTCGATCCGGCGGGAATTCTGAAGAGTCATCGGTTATCGGTACAAACCAATACCAAGCTCAGGCATGGCCTGGTCTCCTTCCAGTTCGTTTTGGTCATTTTTGTAATGGTCGCAATGATTGTAATCCAACAACAAATGAGTTTCATGTCTGATCGTTCACTCGGTTTCGATAAAGACCAATTGATGGTGGTAGAGATCAATGGAGGGAACGTACGCGATAATTTTGCCACCATCAAAAGCGAATTACAAACCCATCCCAATGTTCTAAATGTGGCTGGGATGACCAGGGTAGTCAGCAGCAACCGCGAACCAGTTTCCGTGGAATTGCATCCGCCAACGGAAGTCGACGCCCCCGTAGCCGTCGACTTCTACGGTATGGACGAAGATGGAATAACCACCTTGGGGCTAAACCTTTTGGCAGGAGCGCCCTTTACCGGTGCTTACGCAAAGGACAGCAGTTCTGTCTTCCTCAACGAGGAGGCCGCCAAATTGGTGGGTGGAACAAGCGTCATTGGACAATGGATCCAACTGGGCGACAATTTTCGAGCACAGGTCATTGGCATTCTTGAAAACTTCCACTACCGGTCCATGCACGAGTCTATTGGACCATTGGTGATCGGTCATGTCTACAATCCATTTGAATCCATTGATGACATCGTGATCAAGATCAGGCCCGAAGGGCTGATCGCTACCGTACAATTCGTCGAGTCCGTACACAATAAATTCGACGAAAATGCCGTGATGAGCGCCACCTTTGTCGATGATTTGATCCAGTCTTTTTATGAGAAGGAGCTTCTCTTCAGACGCATTTTTTCTGCTGCGGCTTTCTTTTCCCTCTTGATTGCATTATTGGGCATTATTGGGCTAGCTGCCTACACGGCCAATACCAGGGCCAAAGACTTTGGCATTCGCAAAGTATTCGGTGCCAGCTTCTTCGACATCATTCGCTTACAGTGGATGAGCTACTGGAAACCGCTGGGTATCGCCTTTTTTATAGCCGGGATCGTTTCGTGGTATGTTTTGGCAAACTGGTTGAAAAACTTTGCGTACCGAATCGACCTGACCCTATTGCCCCTTTTGATAGCCTTCGCCGTGGTAACCCTGATAACGCTGATCACCGTCCTTGGCGTGGGGTACCGAATGGCACGACAGAGTTCGGTAAAAGCGCTAAGGCACGAATGATAACTTCGCCACATCATCAGAAAACAATGGTGCTTTTTTGTGAGTCCCGCCGATGATTTTCTATCTTGTAAGCCAGCACTTTTCGGAAAATCATGGCATACGACAAACGTCAGGCTGCAATCATGTTTACGGATATTCAGGGATATACGAAGCTGATGCAGCAGAGCGAAGACTTAGGCGTGCAGGTTCGGGCCCGACACCGGGAAATCTTCGAACCGAACACCCAAAATCACCACGGAAGGATCATCCAATACTATGGAGATGGCACCCTTAGTATTTTTGACAGTTGTGTGGACGCCGTCGAATGCGCCTTTCAAATGCAACGCCTTTTCCAAAAAGATCCCGTTATCCCGGTTCGCATTGGTATTCACTTTGGAGAGATTCTACTAACGGAAGACGACATCATCGGAGACAGCGTCAACATTGCTTCCCGATTCGAATCTCTGGGCATTCCAGGTAGCATACTCTATTCGGAAGAAGTTTATGAGGCGATCCGTCGCGAGGGCAGCCTGGCCTCAAAATCCTTGGGAGCCTTTAAATTCAAAAATGACAGCAAACGTAGAAAGGTTTTTGCATTGGCCCTGCCGGGGGTCGTTGTCCCCAAAAGGAAACAGCTACGGGGTAAGCTGGAAGACAAGAATCCCCAGCGGAGAATAGCCCTTGCATTGCTACCGCTCCTGCTGGTTTTGGGTGGTCTGGTAACGCTGTTCCAGTTGGGTATTTTGGATGTAAAACAACCGGTGGATCGCCTTGCTGTAATGCCGTTTGAAAGCCGGGACGAAGATCAGAGCAAGGCTTACATCATCGACGGTATGCACGAAGATTTGATTCTGCGATTGTCGGAAGCCGGATTAAATGTGACTCCTTACACCGTCATGAAAAAATACGCGGGTACGAAGCGGCCGGTCGGCGAAATCGCTGCAGAGCTTGGGGTAGACGCATTGGTAGAAGGTTCGGTCTCCAGCAGTGGAGATGATTGGAAGATTCGAGTGCAACTGATCAGCGGCTCGGACGAGGAATACTTGATGAAACCTTTTGAGACTACAGGAGCGTTGCGCAACGTCCAGTTTTTATACCGGAATGTGGTGAGAAAACTGGCATCCGCCATTGAACTGGCCTTTACACCGGAAGCGGAAGCACAATTAGATGCTGCGAGAGCGGTAAGTCCGGAAGCCTACGATTTCTTTCTGAGAGCGCGCTTTCACCTGAATCGGGGCACGAGTGAGGACCTGGAAATGGCCGTCGACTTCTACCAACAATCCCTGGCCCTTGATTCCCTGTTTGGGCCAACCTACTCCGGCCTGGTGGAAACCTACTTGCTTCAGGGTTTTGGCGGCATGGATTCCCGGGAAGCGCACCGGCAATTTCTCAAATACGTTCACAAAGCTACCGAGTTGGACCAAAACTTCGGAAACGATCACCACCAACTCGCAATGATCAAAATATTCAGTGAATGGGACTGGGTGGGAGCTGCGCGTGAACTGCGGCTTGGTATTAAACAAAATCCAGATTCTTGGGAACTTCATGATTCCTACTGCCAACTGATGTGGGCCATGGGACAAAGAAAAGAGAGCGTAGCAGCGGGAAGGCGGGCCGTAGCGGCCGATCCCGAAGCGCACTTTGCCCGTTGTGACCTAGCCTGGGCTTATTTCTTTGATGGCCAGTTTGAAGAAGCCGGTCGGGAAATCGAAGAGCTATACAGTCGATTTGGCGATGAATGCCCCTATCATGCGATGTTGGACATACAGGTGCGATTGCACCAGACACAGGGTCAGGTGGCCGTGCTGGCAAACCTCATTTCGAATGTAGAGAATCGACTGGATAGATTCCCACAAGACCCTTCTACCACTGGCTCGATTTTGGGATATCTTTACGTATTAGACGGACAAAGAGAGAAGGCGCTCGGAGTGGCTCGTTCAATGGAGGAGCAGGGCAATATAGCAGCTCCAGTTTACCTGGCACTGGGCGATACAGAAAAAGCACTCGACGACCTTGAGAAAGCCATTGATCAACGCAATTTTTTACTCCTCTACATCGTCAAAAGTCATTTTTGGTTCGACACCTTGCGCGACAATCCCAGGTTCGATGAGCTATTAAAGCGGGCGGGGTTATACGACACACACCTTCCTTCCGCTCTTATTGACTAATTTACATTGTACTATACAGCATAAAAACCAAATATCATGAAGTCATTGCTCTCATCATTCGTATTTTTTTGCGGACTTATTATCTTCTTTTCTTGCGAAAGCCCAGTTCAAAAAGAAGCCCCACCACCATCTGCAAAGGTCTCGACACCGGCTGATAAAGAACAGGCAATAGTCTGGGCAGACTCAGCCATCACCCTCCTGTACAACCGACAATTCCAATGGGCAGCATCCGAAGCCGCCTTCCAAAAAGCATTGGAGCTTGACCCCGATCTGGCCAAAGCACACATGCAGTACGGTTGGCTAAAATCTATCCTCGGGGATCAGGACGAAGCCATAAAAAAGATGGAAAAGGCCGTAGCATTACAACCTAACAATGCAGTTTGGCGCACCTGGCTTGCCTGGATGCTGTGGTGGAATAATGAAGACGATCGGGCTTTGAATTTAGTCGATCAGGCGCTGGAAATGAATGCGGAATTGCCGGGAGCACAATTCGTTAAAGGTTCGCTGCTGGCGGAAAAGGGAAATGGCGAAGAAGCTATGACCTATTTGAATCAGGTAGCTGCGGTAAGACCTCCGCTTGCCTACAGTGTTGGCGTAGCGCAGGCCAAGCTGGGTGATGGCACAGCAGCTAGAACTACGGCGGCAGAACTAGCCGACGATCCCCAAAAGGGTAACCCCTTCGGAATTGCCGAGATCTATGCTGTTTTGGGCGAGACCGATTTGGCCCTCGACTGGCTGGAAAAAGCTCACGAGAAAAGAATTGAATATCTGCCCTGGACACCACAAATAGAAAACTTTAAACCGCTGGCCGATCATCCGAGATTTAAGGCAATCATGCAAGATATGGGAATCCCTGGGTTTTAATCGTTGGGTTATGAAATATCGATACAATAAAGCATTTCATGAGCTCTGGACGACCGACCTGGAACAATCTCTGCCGGGTAGAGTTTTCTCGGTAAAGGACGGTGAAAAGACCGGCATTGAGAACTTGATGATCATACGTAATCAGAACAACATTTCTTCATCAGCTATCATCCTTCCGGACTTGTGTGCCCACCTCGTCATTCACCTTTGCGAAAACAACTGCATTCGCTACCGGTTGATCGGACCGCGAACCAGCAGTGTTTTCCTCAACCGAAGAAGGAGAAGCAAAACCTTTATTTGCCGCTTTCGTCCACAAAGTCTCCGGCGGATGATTGGCCTGCCCTTGAACGAGTTAACCGATCGATCCATAGAAGCTGCCGCCATCCTGGGCGATCGGACCATAGCAAAATTGGAGGAAGGTCTGCTCCGCCAAGACGATCGCTGTGTGCTTGAAACACTGGTAGCGGCATCGGAGCGGGTTAAGCAACCAGTGCATGGACAACCCCGGTTATTGTCGGCATTTTTAGCCGAAATTGAGAGAGCCGGAGATCAACCCCAAGTTGGGAAAATAGCCCGCACATTGGGAGTAAGCGACCGGTATTTGCGCAAAATCTGCCTGGCCCAACTTGGAATGCCCCCCAAAAAGGTGCTCAAAATCAAACGTTTCACGAGCAGTTTGCTTTACCGTCAGCACGATCCGGTGGGTTCCTGGGCCCAGGTAGCGGCTTCTTCCGGTTATTTTGACCAATCTCATATGATCGAGGAGTATCAGGAGTTCATTGGCCTTTCTCCTACCCAAACTATGGAATGAAAATAGTTGGGACTGGTCTGGGGTTGAGTTGGTTCTGATTCGAGTTGTTCCGATTTCTCCTAGACATGAGTTTTCCAAATAAATAATTTGCCGGCAAAAAGAGATATGAGATTACTTTTGTCCATGATCACCATATGCTATACAATTCAAACCACTGCGGCTCAATCCTCTCCATCCGGTCATTTGACAGAAACCGAGGTTTTTAGCTTTTACAGCCACTACTGGTTGAATATGCATCATTTTCTGCATCATTTCTCCAGGTCCGATGAAGCGGAAGGAAATGAACTCTTTGCGCGCAGGGACTGGCCGGACCTCAAGGCATTCGACAGTGCCCAGCTGGATCGGGTCCTGGTTTATTACAAGACCGACCTGGCCGACCAGGACTTACGAACGAGCGACTACATGTCCAAGTTTAAACAGTGGATCACCACTCAGGACCAGGGACACATCCACATCGAGGAGGTGCCCGTAGAATTCAAAGGGCATGTGCAGCAACTCCTGGTAATAAGCGACATCTACAGAGTCTATTTCTGGCCTATGCACGCTGAAAAGATCCACGAGACTCTTCGAACTAATTTGGACTTGATTCTAAAGACGGAGCAAAAGGCTAAAATTCGACTTTCCCAGCTTACCAGGGCACCATGGCAAACAGAAAAAATACGTGTGGACATCTGTATCGTGGGTAAGTCTTACATCAACAGCAATCGAGACCGTCCTTATACCAGTCTTTATCCAACCCACATCGTGATGCATACGGGAAATGAGCCACAGGGGAATTGGCTGGAAATCCTTTATCACGAAGCCAGTCACCACTTGATAACGCCGAACTCGGGCTTTGTGAGTAAGACCATCAAGGAAGCCGCTTCCGAGCAAAGTCAAGCCGCTCCGCGCCAACTTTGGCATGCCTATTTATTCTATTTTTCAGGAGTGACGACCCGTCAACTCCTGATGGAACAAGGGTTTGAGGATTACGAACTCTACATGATCCGCAACCGGGTTTTCGAACGAACCTTTCCGTATTTGCAAAAACATCTTGCGGGTTACCTAAATGGAGAGCTTAGCCTGGCAGCTGTTACGAAAGCCTTGATCAGCGATTACCACCGCAACTAATTAATTGAACTTACAGATCATCGGCCCCATACATCATGCGATCAAATGACAATGATCACCTACAATGATGGTATGAATGATTAGCTTGGAAATCACAAAGAAAAGAGCAGATTACACTAAAGGCTAAATCATGAAAAACTACCTGGTAGTCTACTATTCAAAAACCGGCAACAGTAAATTCATCGCTGAGAAACTTGCAAAAGATTTGGACTGCGACATAAAGAGCATCACTCCGTCAATCAATGGATTGATACTTCTTTTTTTCCTATCTATATTTCGAGTCAGAGTTGACTGTGGCATCACAAAGGAGGACCTCGCATCATATGACGAGGTCATTGTTTTGGGCCCCATTTGGGGTGGACTGCTCATTGCACCACTAAGAAGCGTACTCAGAGTCTGTGTACGGGCTAAAAAAGCCATCCATTTTGCCGTCAGTTGTGAGACCAGTGAAACGGAAAAAGATGGGAAATATGGCTACGAAGGTGTCTTGACCAAAGCTCGGAAAGTAGGTTCCACCCTTATTAAGACTACCTGTGCCTTTTCTACCTCACTGGTGCGCACGGAAGATGAAGCGCCAAGCCTTCAGATGTCTGAAAAAACAAAATTCACAAGGGAGAATTTCTCTGGTTTGATCCAAACCAAGTTTGATGATTTCCTGAATAAAATCAAATCCACGTGACTACCAGTCTTCTTGGAAAAGCTGATCTTCTATTAGAATGATTATGGTTTGATCATGTTCTGTTCACCCCAATTCCGCATTCTTTCTATAATCGGCAACAAAGACTCCCCCACTTCCGTCAGTGAATATTCTACTCTCGGAGGTATTTCCGCGTAGATCTTTCGATCCAGTATGCCGTCCGACTCCAGTTCCCGGAGTTGCTTGGTCAGCATCTGTTTGCTAATTCCTCCAATGCCCCGTTGAAGCAAACCAAACCGATTTCCGCCTTTGGTGATCAAATATAAAATGATCGGTTTCCACTTACCCCCAATCTTACTCATGGTGTAAGTTACCGGGCATTCATGGACCTCAATAGATTTTTTTTTCATCCATCACATAAATTATTACAATTATAATAATCTGATTTTCAATTATAGTCTATAAAATGTGACTAAATAATTTAATTATGACTACTTGTTATTTTTTGACAAAGGTAAGATTTTTGACCTATCAAATCAATCAAAATAGGATCAATGAGAAAATCACTCTTTTTAATCGCATCCATCTCCTCGCTACTCACACTGAATTCCTGTAGCGTTACTGCACAGGAAGTGGAAAAAACAGCAAGACAAGGTTTCACTCAGCCCAAGTCGCTGGAAGAAGTAAAGGCCTATGCCTTGGGCGAATGGACATCGATCAGTGTTGAACTACGTCCAACCGAAGATCGTACCGGAAGCGGCGTTGTCCAACCGACTTACTTAAGAAGAAATTTCAAGTATTTACCCGGTGACAAATTTATTGGCACCATCACACTTTATGGTGACAACTACGGAAAGCTGCCACTCATGGAATTTGAATTCAAAGGCAACTTGAAATGGGGCGAACAACACCCCATCGCGGATGGTGCCTGGAAAATCGATTATGTATTGAATCAAGGTTTTGGTGTAACACCATTGCACGAACAGGCCGCTCAAATGTTGAATGCCGGTTTACCTGAAGGCCTTTCGCCATTCGAAGTCAGTAAGAAAAAGGACATCCTGGGAAAGGCCTTTCCCATGTTTAAAATCGTTGAAGGGCAAATTGTATCTGACTACGACCTGATTTACTTTAAGAACGGGCTATTGTTTATGGGAGCCAAACACGTAGATGGTACGCCGTTCGACAAACCCGAAAACCGACCGCACCAACTGCAAATACCTCTGGAAAAAGTATTGTGAGCGCGCCAATTCAATAAAATTTTAACCAAAAAGAATTCAAATCGAAATGCTAAGCAATCAAGAAAAACAAAACATTCAGCTGGTTTGGAATGGTATGGGAGCCATTCTCAAAAATAAAAACGAAGCTACGGTGGAAGCCTCTTTTGCAGAGGATTTCATCCAACACAACCCCTGGGCCAAAGACGGTCTGGAGCACGTTAAAGAAATGCTCCAATTCGACTTCGGCTACCGGCCGGTTCGCTGGATTGCCGATGGCGACATGATGGTTTATCACGGCTATTATACGGCACCCAATCCATTGGGAGACCATCCGCTACTTTGTGTAGACGCATGGCGCATTGAGAATGGAAAAATTCAAGAACACTGGGACGCTTTAGCACCCATGCCAGAAGAACAGGTTAACAACGCCACCGAAGGAGGCGGCAACGGGGAAATGGAGGTCACACCCGCAACACGCAAGGCCAACAAACAAACGGCCCGCCGATTTATGGATCACGTCCTAAATCGAGGTCGATTGGACTTGATCGATGACTTGGTCGCGGAAGATTATCTGTATCATCATGAGACGGAAGGAGCCCTTTCGGGCAAAGCGGTTTTGCGCGACCACATCGAACAAAAAAATGGCGGCCGGATGCTACACGACAACAAAATGTTGTTGGCTTCGGGAGACCTGGTAATGGCTCACTCTCATTACTTCGGAAGTCATGAACGAGTGGTTTTCGATTGGTTCAGACTGGACCACCAATTCAAAATCGCTGAACATTGGACTGTAGAACAACCAATGACACCATTGGAAGAAATTGCCAATTCACATCCACATTTCTAAAGTTCAGACACAGTTTCTTGACCAAATTAAGGAGTCTACTCCCCTATACTGTCAATGGGCACCGTCGTAAAACACAATAAAGATATGCAAACCAAATCCGATTCAGTTTTTAGTTTACCAACGTGGTGGTACCTATTACCCGCCTACCTGACCTTATGGACCGTTTCTTTTAGTTTATACAGTTTCTTCGATGGCCACGGCATGATGGAAGCTTTCGGAATTGAAACCGGCGGGGCAAGTGATTTCATCATGTTGAACTCAGCGGGCAGATACATCGCTCTCGCAGTGGCCCTAACTACAGGAATCTGGATCTTTCGCACCTTTAGTTCAATCCTGACTGCCTTGCTGACCAGGTTAAGCATGGACACCCTGGATTTGATAGCCGGATTGCAAACCGGTATTATTACTGATGCCACGGGTGTACTACAATCTTTTGTGATGTTCCTTTTGCCAAACTTAATCTCCATTTGGTTCCTATTCCGGTACAGGAAGAATAACCATTGATAAGATAAATCCATACCAATGATTGGGGGAGGGCAATTCTGCCCTTCTCCTTTTCCCAATGATGAAGATCATTGCTTTTAGGACCTCCCTGAAAAGTTAGAAAGAGCGCGATTCTGAACACCAAATGTTCATTATTGAACACGCTACGTCCATTGTTGATACCTTTTCCGGGCGGAAAGCCACGCATTTTGCGAATATCCAAGCTTGGCACCATTTTAGGAAGTCGATTTGTTGGTGAATTGCCTACTCCACAAAAGCTTGGTACCATGCTGAGAAACTATTTCAAGGTCGCACTCCGGAATTTGTTTAAAAATAGGTTGTACGCCCTCATCAACCTATCGGGACTAACAATTGGAATGACTAGTTTCATTTTAATCGCTTTGTACATCCAATTTGAACTTAGCTACGACAGCCATCATGAAAAGGCAGACCGAACGTATCGCGTTGCCCAGTGGCAAGATGGTAATGTCGTTGAAGGTTCCGATCGATTTTCCATTACTCCCTTGCCCTTGGGAATGGGAATTCGAGAAGAAATTCCGGAGGTAGAAGTAGTAACGAACCTTTCTCTGCGGCAGGCAACCCTGCAACACCAAGACGAGGTATTCAACGAAGAGGTCTTGTACGCCGACGAATACCTCTTCGACGTGTTTACGATCCCAGTAGTTGAAGGGGTTGGCAAGGAAGCACTCAAGAATCCCAACAATGTGATTCTGACCGAAAGTCTCGCTCGGAAGTACTTTGGCAATGAATCTCCGATCGGCCAGACAATCTTGTTTCGAAATGAACGGCCCGTTACGGTAAGGGGGGTAATCGAGGATGTGCCCAGAAACCAACATTTTACCTACGATTTCATTACCTCCATTAAAAACTATGGAATTTATGAGCAGAATTTAAGTAGTTGGAATTCCAATAACTACCGGACTTACGTTGTTTTGCCGGAAGGTTTTTCTCCCGAGGAGTTGGAATCAAAGTTCACGATTTTTGATGACCGTGTGGCTGCAGCCTATGAGAATATGTACTTTGTACCGGTACCACCCCAGTATTTCCTACAACCGCTGAAAAGCATTCACTTGCGATCGGCAATCAGCTTTGAAATGGGGCAGAACAGCGATATCCGCTACGTTTATTTTTTTGCTTCGATTGCTTTCATCATTCTCTTACTAGCGGCAATCAATTATATGAATTTGGCCACTGCGAGGTCGGCCTTAAGGGGCAAGGAAGTAGGAATGAGAAAGGTTTTAGGAGCTAGAAGAACACAGTTGATCTATCAACTACTAGGAGAATCTTTCTTATTGACAATGATCAGCTTTGTCATGGCCCTAGCCTTGGTAAATTTGCTAATGCCCTTTTACAATCAATTGCTTGGTCTGGAAATACCTTTCGTAGTTGCGGGCAATCAATGGCTTTTGACGGGTATGCTCTTGACTGCGCTGCTGATTGGCGGACTGTCCGGGCTTTACCCTGCATTGTTTCTGTCTGCGACGAAGCCGGTCAAGGCACTACAAGGAAATTTCCTCAAAAATTACAAGAAGGGTGTCAGTTTGAGGAATGCCATGGTCATCGGACAGTTCGTTGCCGCCATCGTCTTGGCAATCAGCAGCATTGTCATTAGTCAGCAACTCCGTTACATCCAGAACAAAAAATTAGGCTACAACCGAGAGCAAATTGTATACCTGCCGCATCGCGGTTTTGAAAAACAAACTACGCTGCGTAATGAATTACTTAGGCACTCTGGAGTGGAAGACATCTCCTTTGCGGCCTCCATGCCCTTCAATATTACCAGTGACGGGGTGGTCAACACCTGGGAAGGCAAGGATCAGGATGGATTCATTCAAATTCACCGGAACTACGTGGACGAGAACTTTATCGACCTCTTCGACATTGAATTGGTGGAAGGTCGCAATTTCAGAGCTGAAGCGACCAACGATTCTATTGTCAGGTATATCCTGAATGAATCGGCTGTGAGCGCACTGGGTTGGGAATCTGCCGTGGGAAAGAAATTTGACCGAGGGCAAGTGATCGGCGTTGTGAAAGATTTTCATTTCCAATCCTTTGATTTTAAGATCGGGCCGATGTTGATGGCTTACCGAAAAGATCATGATTGGGGACATTTGGCCATTAAGGTTCGGGCGACCGAAATGGACCAGTCTCTGACTCATATTCAACAAACCTTTAAAGCGCTTGCGCCGAAATTGCCGTTTGATCTCCGGTTTATGGACCAAGCCTATAGCCAAATGTACGAGTCAGAGAAACGTTTTGGACAAGCCTTTAATCTCTTTACCGCATTGGCCCTGTGTATTGCCTGCATGGGTCTGTTTGGCCTGGTTTCCCACAATGTACTGCGACGTACCAAAGAAATCGGCATCCGCAAGGTGTTGGGTGCTTCCGCGGCAAACATCGTAGAATTACTGTCGAGAGATTTTCTGAGATTAGTGGTATTCTCATCATTGGTGGCCATCCCAATTGCCTGGTATGCCATGAGATCATGGCTGCAGAACTTCGAATACCGGATTGAAATACGATGGTGGATCTTCGTTCTGACGGGAACTTTGGTACTCCTCATTTCTTTTTTAACGGTGAGCCTTCAAAGTATCAGGGCAGCCCTTATGAATCCCGTGGATTCTTTGCGTTCCGAATAGACCGGGCAGCAATTCCCATATTTTTCTTACCTTAAGTTAGAAATTCCTCTTACATCAACTTTGAGCATCAAGCTATGTTCAACACCACCCATACATTGTTGCTTTTACTGTGGTTTGTTTGCTGTTGTGCTGTGCAACCCGGCATCGCTCAAAGCCCTATCTCTCCCTATCGATTCAAGTCTATAACCGTCAATGAAAAACTATCGCACAGTGATGTCACTTGCATCGTACAGGACCAGACCGGTTACATCTGGATTGGTACCAACAATGGTTTGAATCGATTCAATGGATACGATCTTGAAATCTTTAAATACGATCTTGAAGCTCGTCATTCCCTACCCGGCAACCGCATCAAAGCACTGGAGATGGGACCATTTGGCAATATTTGGATCTCCATCGAAAACAAGGGAGTATTTCGGTTTCACCCCAAACAGATGCATTTCCACCGCATCGACATACCGTATCCAAGCATCAATGTTAATGGCATTCGGAAAGGACCGGACGGAAACATGTGGCTTCATCAAAACGAATTGGGCTTGATCCGGATTCTGCTGGACAAGGACGGTCGTATACGCAAAATACGGCCCTTCACTCCCGCCATGATTACCGGCAGAAAAAATGAACGGCCAATACAATGTTTCTTTTCCAATGAGCGGCATTTACTGGTGGTGAGTCGGGAAACTGAAATGTGGTCTTTCGATCCCCACCAGGAACGCTTTCGCAAGCAACTGACAAGCTCGCAATTCTCTCCACTTGCGGAAGAGAGAATAGAGACCTTAACTGCCGATGACAGCCACTTCTGGTTTGGTTCCAATCGCGGCCGGCTTCTGTCTTTCAAGAAAGTTTCCGGGGACTGGCAGCTGGAGCAATTTCAACTCAGCGATTTTTTTCCGGATGATTACGATCACGAGTACGCCATTCGTGCCATCCATTTCGATCAATCCCAAAACCTTTGGCTGGGCACCAACGCCGGCCTATACCTCGTCGCCACCGGGGATAAGCGACATAAATTGGTCCAATACAAACACACACAGGGTCCGGGATCCAATATCAGCAGTAACCTCGTCAATTGTTTATACGAAGATCGATTTGGCATTCTTTGGGTCGGTACCGATGTGGGTGGGCTCGATTATACGAACTTGCGCAAGAAAGCCTTCTCCCATATTCCACTGCCGGCTTCCGAACCGCTATCGGAGAACAACGTAGTCGGCGCCATTTACAAAGACAAATTCAATAGGATCTGGATTGGCACCCGGTCTGGTCTCTACATTTACAATTTGGAGGATCAGGCTTACGAAACCAATGATAACAACCAAATTGATTTCTTGAACTTGTACACCGTCTTCCTGCATGAAGACCGCGAAGGGGTGATCTGGATCGGCACCAACCAGAGCGGCCTGTACTACGCTGAAGTAGACCATAGCGGAAGCATCCGAATTACCCCCTGGAGCGATGAACGTGGTGAGCGTCCAAAGGAAATGAACAACACCATGCGCATGACCGAGGATCAAAAAGGGCGTTTGTGGGTCAGTACTTTTCTTCGGGGCGTTTTTGTGATCGACGCCGACCGGCGGCAAATCAAGCAACTTCAATACGACGCACTACAGCCCAATTCTCTTTCGAGCAACAAATTGACCGATGTCTACTGCGATCCACAGGATGGGAGCATCTGGGTGTCCACTCGCGATGCCGGGCTTAATCACATTACATGGACCGGTAGCGATAACTGGCAGATCCGCCATTACCGGTACGATCAGGCCCACGAGGAGAGCATCAGCAGCAATCATTGCTGGCAGATCCTTCGAAGCAGCTCGGGAGTCCTTTGGGTCGCCACGCTGGGGGGTGGCATCAATCGAGTTCACCAGTTGGACAACGGCGCCATTGAATTCAAACGCTATACCATCAAGAATGGACTAACAGACAATGATATCGAGTGTTTTGAAGAAGATGAAGCCGGACAATTGTGGCTTGGTGGCGTAGGATTGACCAAACTCTACCCGGGCTCCGGGACTTGTGAACAATACTATTACCGCGACGGCCTCCAAAGCAATTCGTTCAAGATCGGCGCTAGTTACAAAGATCGGGAGGGATGGTTGTATTTTGGAGGTATCGACGGTGTCAATTACTTTCGACCAGAAACCATCCGGGCCGACAGCATCCTGCCAACCTTACAGCTCACCGGCTTACACATCAACGATCAAAACATCGGAATCAATGCCTCCTTGAATGGCCGGGTCCTACTTCAAAAGCACCTATCTGAGACCCCGGCCATCTCTTTAAAAGCCAATGAAAATAACTGCGCCATCGATTTTGTTGCACTCCAGTTCAATGAATCCGAAAACATCCAGTACGCCTACCAATTAGAAGGTTTGAACAACCGTTGGATTGCCACGCGATACCCCAATTTAAGCGCCCGATATTACAATATTCCACCGGGCGATTATACCTTCAAATTAAAAGCCTCCAATGGAGACGGGGTATGGAGCGATGAAATCACTACCCTTGCGATCCACATCGCCCGTCCCTGGTATTTGACGCACTGGGCCTGTTTGGTCTACGCCCTGTTGATGTTCTTCGTCCTGCTGTTATTCCGACAAAACACTATTCGGAGAACCAGATTGAAAAACGAGCTCATTTTAGCGGAAAAAGATCGCGAGCTCAACCTCACGAAACTCCGTTTCTTCACGCAAATCTCTCACGAATTGCGCAATCCTCTGACCTTGATCAAAGCGCCTTTGGACGAGCTGCTGGTCCGCTCCGATCTGAAGCGGCATACGCAAGATAAACTTGGCGTCATTCAACGCAATGTCAGTCGCTTGCTAGGACTAGTCAATCAACTGCTCGAATTTCGCAAAATGGAAACCGGCCATATGCAGCTGCAAGCGGCCAGTGGCAATTTTGTAAAATTCGCCAAGGAAATATTCCTTATTTTCAGTCAAAGCGCCTCCGATAAAGGGATCAAATACCTTTTTGACTGCCCGACCGAAGATTTACAACTTTGTTTCGACCGCGGCAAAATGGAGATCGTTTTGATGAATTTACTGCACAATGCCTACAAATACACTCCGAACGGCGGTACCATCGAGGTAAGACTCAGCTACCGGGGTTCGGAGCAACAAGTAGGCCATTACCACGGGCAGAAGTTGGTCGACCACTACTTACAAGTGGAAGTGGTCGACGATGGACCGGGACTTGCTGAAACGGAAATCGAAAAGATTTTTACCCCTTATTACCAGGTCGTAAACGATGTCGTCAACAGCAACCCCAGTATGGCCGGTACCGGAATCGGGCTTTCTCTGGTAAAAAGCATTACCAACCTCCACATCGGAAACGTCAACGTTAGCAGTCAGTCCGGGAAAGGTGCAAATTTTCAAATCCGGCTTCCGTTTGGCGGAGCGCAAATTTACGCCGACGAACATGTAAATGAGAGTTACCAAAACAGTGATTACTTAGGCCATTACCAGCAAAGGGAGTACGAACGGGCAGCCATACCAGATATCAACTATCTGTCCCAAATTGAAAGGCTCCAATCACAATACTCCGTACTCATTGTAGAAGACAACTCGGATTTGCGCCAATATTTACAGACAAGTCTGGAGCCACACTTCCAGGTCATGGCGGCCGCCAACGGAGAAGAGGCCTACCAGAGAATAATCAAAAAAGCCCCCGATTTAATCATCAGCGATGTGATGATGCCGGTTATGAATGGCATCCAGTTGTGTAATAAGTTAAAAAGCCATGAACTACTGGCCCACATTCCGATTATCCTCTTGACCGCACGAACAGCCACCGTCTACCAAAATGAAGGACTGGAAACCGGAGCTGAGGACTACATCACCAAACCATTCAGTATGAATCACCTCCGCGCCAAAATGGTGACCATTCTGCAAAACCGGGAGTATCTGCAAAATTTTTACCGCAAACAATTGTTTTTAGAGCCCGTTAAAGAAAGCCAGCTCAGTAGAGATGAGCAATTAGTCTTGCGAGCCATCCAGGTAGTTGAAAACAATTTGAGGCAAGAGCAGTTCAACTTACCTGAGTTAGCCCGATTACTGGGACACAGCAAGTCTACCTTGTACCGCAAAATCAAAATGGTGACCGGTAAAACTGCCGTCGAATTCATGCGCGATGTGCGACTACGCCGGGCTGCACAATTACTGGTAGATGGCAATCTAACCGTCAAAGAGGTCGCTTATCAGGTTGGCTTCAACGATCTAAAATACTTCCGTAAATGCTTCTTTAAATTGTATGATATCAACCCCTCCGAATTCGCTCGCCATACACAGCTGTAAATACCTGTAAAATAGGTGGGTTGATCCATTCGTCCCCGTTCATTGCCGTAAATACCCCTCTCCCATCGCAGAGCATTGACGTAATTTACTTTGAGTCAATCATACCTTGTTACTAAAACCAAAAATATTAGTTTATGATGAAGCTCAAGTTCATGAAACAAGCCTTATTGATGGCAGGGCTATTGCTTAGCACCGCACTGGCCGCACAACAGAAAATTACCGGCACGGTTACCGACTCGGAAGGTATGCCCCTAATCGGAGTAAACATTCTGGAAGAAGGGACTACCAACGGAGTCATTTCGGAATTCGATGGCTCTTTCCAACTAGAAGTGGCAGAAGGAGCCCGGCTGGTCTTTAGTTATACCGGCTTTGAGTCCCAAACCATCGACGTGGGAAACCAAACCACCATTAATCTGGCACTCCGGGAGGGGACGACGCTCGACGAGGTAGTAGTCGTTGGTTATGGAACCAGGAGGAAAAGCGATCTGACCGGCTCCTTGGTATCAGTCAATTCGGACGACTTCGACAAACAGCCTTTAACCCGGATCGACCAGGCCCTCCAGGGGCGGACAGCTGGGGTCCAAGTCACCCAGACGAGCGGTGCACCCGGTGCCGGATTCAAGATCCGGGTCAGGGGGGCCAATTCCATTAGTGGCACCAATAACCCACTATATGTAGTAGACGGACTGGTGGTCGGTGACATTAATTCCATCAATGTTAATGACATCGAATCGCTAGAGGTCCTCAAAGATGCTTCCGCTACGGCTATCTACGGTTCCCGTGGGGCCAATGGAGTTGTGTTGATCACGACGAAAAGCGGTAAGAAAGGCACGGCCAAAGTAGAATTAAACACTTTTTTCGGTGTCTCCGAAGTCATCCAGGAATTGGATGTTATGACCCCAGCCGAGTTTGCCGAAGGCGTCAACTTTGCCGAAGGCAAGGAATTTTATACTCAATCGGAAATATCCGCACTTCGCGCCGGAGGGGGAGAAGACTGGCAAGATCGTTTTTTCGATTCCGCTCCGTTTTCCAACTACCAACTGTCGGTCAGCGGTGGTGGTGAAAAAACAGACTACTACATTTCGGCCAACTTCTATAATGCCGACGGTACCATTATCAACCAAAACTATAAGCGTTATGCCTTGCGCGCCAATGTCAACTCCAACGTCACGAATCGCTTGAAAGTGGGTATGAACGTCTATGGCAGCAGGGAAGAAAATACGGGTGTACGAGCCAATTTGGCCACCGGGTTAACCTGGGATCTAACCACACCGGCCTACCGCGACAATGGAGACTATAATTTCACCCCGATCAAACCGGGGATTGGCAATGGATCGGTCAACCCGATGTTGTCGATCGACAACAATGTTCGGGACAATCTCGATCATCAGTTCATTGGCAACGCCTACCTTAACCTTACGGTTCTACGAGGACTAACACTGAACGTGTCCGGTGGTGCAGAACGGATCGACCGCACCAACAACAGTTATACCTCTATTCTCATCAACAACATTGGTAATGCCAGGGTCTACAACCAGGAGATTGCTCGTTACCAGAATACCAATCGGCTCACCTATACCAATGACGACAACGCCAATCATCGCTTCCAGGTGGATGCGATTCACGAACAACAACTGGTGACCAACATCTGGACGGAATCAGCAGCAGACGGCTTCTTCTCAGACAATACAACCTACAAAAACTTGGGACTGGGCTCCATTCAGCGTAACAGCAACCGATCGACCAGCGAAAGCCTGCAGTCTTTCCTCGGGCGGGTCAACTATACCCTCCTGGAGCGCTTCCTGTTTACGGCCTCGGTCCGCGCGGATGGTTCCAGCAAATTTAGAAAGGAAAATCGTTGGGGAGTCTTCCCTTCCGGGTCCATTGCCTGGCGACTATCGGAAGAAGGTTTCGTCAAAAATTCTTCGGCAATCGACAATCTGAAGTTGCGGGTGAGTTATGGAATTACCGGAAGCCAGGGTATCGATCCACTTGCGACGCGCGCCCAGCCCATTCTGGATGGAAGCACGGGATTAAGCGGCATCAATTACCCATTCGATGCCAATAATGCGACGGTCGGTGTAGCTCCATCTAACCGCCTAGCAAACCCGGATCTGACCTGGGAACAGACAGCCCAGTTTAATGCCGGCTTCGACCTCGGACTTTGGAATTCCAAAATAACCCTGTCCTTAGACGTGTTCCAGAAAAATACCACCGATTTGCTCCTGGACGTTTTCCTACCTGAATTCGTAGGCCCCACAGTGGTCGCACAAAACATTGGAGAAGTAGAGAACAAGGGCTTTGACATTGCCTTGGGCATCAACCCGGTTCGAACCGAAGACTGGAATATCTCAGCCGTCTTGAACGTAACCAGAGTACAAAACGAAGTCATCGCTCTGGTGAACAACGAACCCATCGAAAAGGGCAATGCCATTGTGGGCGGAACACCAGTAAACCCCACCCGGGTAGAAGTCGGCCAACCGATCAGCGCTTTCCGCGGGTACATCTTTGAAGGCGTTTACCAACAAGGGGAAGAATCGGCAGCAGCAGAATTTAACCGCAGTCCGGGAGATGCCAAATACCGAGATGTCAATGGCGATGGAATCATATCTCCGGATGACATCGTTACCATCGGGGACGGCAACCCAGACCTTACCTGGGGATTAAACTCCAATATCTCCTATAAGAATTTCGACCTCAACTTCCTGTTGATCGGTTCGCACGGAAACGACATCTACAACCTCCAACGTGGACGGATGATGGCTCTGGGATCCGCCCAGTTTCATGCCACTCACGGTGACTACCGGAATAGATGGACGAGTACCAACCCCAGTAATATTCCCTCCGGACGGGATGGGACTGAGTTCCTTTCTTCTCAATTCGTCGAAGACGGTTCTTTTGTTACCATGAAAAACATCAGTTTAAGTTACACCATCGACAATTTACTTCAAGGCATCGGCCTCAACAGCATCCGGTTGTTTGCAAGTGTTGAGAACCTGTTCATCATCACCGATTATACCGGCTTTGATCCAGAGACCACCGTCACCGGTAATTCGGACGTAGACATTGGAATTGACTACAACGCGTATCCATTGTCGAGAGCCATCTCCTTCGGAGCGAATCTGACCTTTTAATAACTAAAACCAAAAAATGATAATCATGAACTTCATAAATAAATCTTTTCCTAAGACGCTGCTCCTGACAGTCCTAGTCCTGGGTTCCAGCGCTTGCGTCGACCTTGAGGAAGACGTCAGCAGCCTTTTATCTTTGGACAACTTGCAAAGTGAAGGGGATATCCTTGCTGCCATGGCCCCCATTTACCGCATCTACGAGCGGGTACTGGATGCCCCTCACGAGCAGCAGATTATGGCTTATGGCGCCGATGACATCACTACCTGGTGGGCCGGCAATAAGGCGCCACTACGAGTTTTCGACCGTTTTGATTTTGGTGACGGAGAGAACTCAGACATTCGCTGGCTCGATACACCTTGGAACGGCTACTGGCAGTCGATCTATTACGCCAATACCCTCATCGAAGGACTGAAGACTTCTTCGGCACCGGCCGATGTCGTGATCGTTGCCGACGCTGAAGCCAGGTACATGCGTGCATTGTGTTACTTCAACCTGGTTCGGGGTTTCGGAAATGTACCGATCATCTTGGACGGAGATACGCCCACGGGAGAAGAAACCCGCGCTACTGTCGTAGAGAACTATCAAATCATAGAGAACGATCTGAAAATCGCTGAAGCCAACCTACCGATGCCGGCCGACGTTAGGGCAGTTGGTCATGCCTCCCGGGCAGCAGCCAAAGCTTTAATGGGAGAGTTTTACATGACCTGGGCCGGGTGGCCGGTCAAAGATGAATCCAAGTATCAGCTGGCGGCAGCCAAGGCCAAGGAGATCATGGACATGGGCTATTTCGAATTGCTGCCAATCGACGAACTGTGGTTGTTCGAAAACCAAAACAGCCTGGAATCCATTTTTGCTTTTCAGTTCTCCGAATCGGCCAACATTCGCTCTTCCTATCCCGCCGACAATAGTTTTCACGAAGCTCGCGGCTGGTCGGACATGTATCCCGAACGTCAATTCTTTTTCGATTTCCCCGAAGGTCCCCGCAAAGACGCCACCTTCCATACGGATATCCCCCAACGACGCATCGAACAAGGGCAGATCGCAGACAAAGATCCCCCTACCCTACCCTGGCAGGAATCTCAGCGTAATCATCCGATGTATAAGAAGTTTACGATTGGAGAGAATCTTACCGTCAATAACCGAACTGCAGGCTTCAGAGCAGTGGAGGTATTCCGCTACGCAGAAACCCTCCTCGTTTATGCCGAAGCCACTGCTAGAATGAATGGCGGAACAGCGACCGGTGATGCCGCGGAAGCCTATAACCAGGTACGAAGAAGAGCGGCCGGACTGGACTACCTAACCCCCGATCCATCGGTAGACGTAGCATCGGTCACGGCCGATGAAATCGTCGATGAAAGAGCCTGGGAACTAGCCGGCGAATTCAAGAGATGGTGGGATATGGTGAGATTGGAATTCGTAGCGGAAGTTGCGGCCAGAAGAGATCCGACGGAAGAAGTACCACTGGCCATCGATCCTTCCGAAATCAGTTGGAAGCACTACATTGCACCGATCCCTTTCAAGGCGATCTCCACCAGTAATTTGATGCAGAACCCGGAGGGTTTTAGGATACAGTAAGTAACGTCCAGGTCTACCAAATCTCGGAGATTTGGTAGACCTTCTCCTTAACTCGTTAAATACCAATTGGGCACATTCCCACTGTCATCATCAACCCCAATGTTTTTGCCAAGAGCTTTTGTACGACAACTGCCATTGTCCTTTCATCGTGATGCATCTGCAGCGACGATCCCATCATCGCATAAATATTGAGGTCTGCAGCGGGAATAAATCTTTAGACAAAAGTACCAACCTAGCCGTCAGTCGATGGTTTCACCCCACCTCATTTCTATGATGGGCTTCCTTAATTATTTCTATATATTTGATCAATAAAGAAAAACCAACATGTTCAAACCATTTCGCAATTTTGGCCACTGTTTTTCGAACTATGTCGTTTTTATCTTATTGACATGCACCCTCCTAAGTCTCGGCGCTTGCAAAAAAGCCCTGCATGAAGGAGCAGATGCCGACTGGGCGCATTACCTCGGACATCCCACCAGCAACCAGTATTCCAACCTCGATCAGATCAACACTTCCAATGTACAGCAATTGGAAGTAGCCTGGACCTTTGATACCGGCGATAGTGCTATGTACCAAACGAACAATCTCATCATTGATGGCCGATTGTACACCGCGACACCGCACAGTCGGGTAATGGCGCTCAACGCCGGGACTGGTGAGTTGCTCTGGACATTCGACCCCAGGGATGTGCATGATGCTTCCGACGGCGACCAGCGAGGAGTCATGTATTGGCAGGACGGTGACCAGGGCCGCATCCTGACCATGAAGGGACCCTGGCTCTACAGCCTGAATGCGACTACGGGACAGTTGGTGACCACCTTTGGCGATCAGGGCTACATTCACATGGGGGATGGTATGGATGTGCCTGGCCGACCCAGCGTCACGCTTAATACGCCGGGACAGATCTTCGGCAATATGTTCATCATTGGTGCCAATGTCAACGAAAATGTACCGGGTGCCGTCCGGGCCTTCGATTTGCAAACGGGCGAACGCCAGTGGATTTTCCACACCTTGCCGCGGCCCGGGGAATTTGGTGCTGACACTTGGCCAGAGGGCTACCTGGATAAAACGGGCGGTGCCTCCGACTGGTCGGGAATGGCACTCGATTCGGCCCGTGGTTTGATCTACCTCACCACTGAAACTGCAGGACCAGATTTTTACGGTGGCCGTCGATATGGTGAAAATCTTTTTGCCAACTCTTTGATCGCCCTTGATGCCAATACCGGTCAACGGCTATGGCACCGACAACTGGTGCATCACGACCTTTGGGACTTGGATATCCCAACCCCACCGAATTTGTTGACGGTCGTTCACGAAGGTAAAAAAGTCGATGTTGTGGCCGTTGGTACGAAGATGGGATTACTGTTTGTCTTTAACCGGGTGACCGGTGAACCTCTCTGGCCCATCGAAGAGCGCCCCATCGAGCCATCGCGCATCGAAGGAGTGCAGGCCTGGCCAACCCAACCTTTCCCCACCAAACCACCGCCACTCATGCGGCAGCGCTATACCGATGCCGATTATTCAACGATTTCGCCGAAAGCAGAGCAGTTGACCAAAGACGTTTTTGGTCGCTCGGGCAATTATGGAGGTTACCCACCGCCGAGTCTAGAACAGATCATCATGTTCCCGGGGTACGACGGTGGCATGGAATGGGGAGGAGCCGCCTCTGACCCGGATGGCATACTCTACGTCAATGTAAACGAGATGCCCTGGTTTTACCAACTCATCCCCACGCGCCAACCCGATGGCAGCCCATTTCCCTACGGCGAACGCCTTTACCGGGCTCAATGCGCTACTTGCCATGGCATCGATCGCAAGGGGGATCCGGCAGGAGGATTTCCCGCACTGGACAATGTTGTTGGTCGCTTGGATCGCGAAATTGTAGAACACTTCATCGTAAATGGCGGAGGTCGGATGCCTGCTTTCGACCACATGTCGGAGAATCGCCGACAGGCCATCATCGATTTTTTGTTTGGTCTGGAAGAACCGAACAACGTTGTGGCGAACGACGATGGAGACACACCTCCATATGTCTTTCGGGGGTTTCAACGTTTCTTGGACGACGAAGGTTATCCGGCCATCAAACCACCCTGGGGAACCCTCAATGCAGTTGATCTGAACTCAGGTACCATCAAGTGGAAGGTACCTCTGGGAGAATTTGAGGAATTGACCGAACGGGGCATTCCAATTACGGGAACGGAAAATTACGGAGGCCCCGTCGTGACTGCCGGTGGACTGATCTTTATTGGTGCTACCGCAGATGGCAAAATCCGGGCTTTCGATAAATCCACCGGCGAGATGCTTTGGCAGCACGAATTGCCATTCGACGGCAATTCCACTCCCAGCACCTATTCGGTCGATGGAAAACAATACGTGGTGATCTCTGCTGGAAATGCTAAATTGAAGCCAGTCCACGGTGGTATGCTCGTAGCGTTTAGTTTGCCCTAGATAGAAATGGGAATATGAGAAATAATGTTGTCCTATACTTTCTTCTGCTATTGCTGCCATGCTGCCATCCCAATCCGCAAGAGCCTGCTGAAAAGGAACGCGATCTTTTCGAAATCGGCACCAAAGAAAAAATATATTCCAAGATCCTCGACGAAGAAAGAGAGGTATACATTCACGTTCCATCGGGGTTCTACGGCATGAATGAGACCAATATGAGCTACCCCGTCCTGATCGTCATGGATGGCGAAAATTTGTTTTTGCCCACCGTTGGCATCATGAATCAACTGAGTTCTCCCTTTTCAGCCAACGATCAGTGTCCACCGATGATCGTCGTTGGCATTCCGAATACCAACCGCGACCGCGATCTCTCTCCGACCAAAGCCATCATCGGAAAAGATTCCAGCACTTTAGAGAACACTGGTGGTGCCAGTAAAATGGCGGAGTTCATCGGCAAAGAATTGCTCCCATACATCGACCAAAACTACAACACGACCACCAACAGAACATTGGTCGGCCATTCTCTGGGCGGATTGTTTGCAATTCACACCCTGCTGAATTACCCTCACTTGTTTTCCAATTACCTGTCTATCGATCCGGGTATGAGTTGGGATAAGGGCAGGTACCGTGCTCAGGTGTTGGCGAACTTAGAGCAGGAACAGTTCGATGGTCAAACCCTCTTCATCGCAATAGCCAATACCAAGATGCCGTGGATGACGAGAGAGGACCTAGAAAAAGATACGACGGAAGTCCTAAGGATTACCCGTTCTTTATTCAAATTTCAAAAAGAAGTGCAACCGATAGAACTGCAGGGGCTACACCTGGAGTTCCAGTTTTATGAACAGGACAACCATTTCACCGTTTCCATGCCGGCCATCATCGATGGCCTAAAGTACTTCTACCGGCATTACCACTTCCCAAAGATGCTTGCCTACTATGCTCCCGACTCCAATTTCACCAGCCGGGAAATAGTGCAGGACATCGAAGATCACTATCGAAACATCTCAACAGAATTGGGTTACAAGGCACTCCCCATGGAAAATTACATCCAGGCATGGGCTTTTAGTTTTGCGCACTTTGGGAAGCCGGAGACCGCCACTGCCTTGTTCGATCTCAACATCCGAAATTATCCGGAAAGCGCAATGGTCTACGCCTCCAAAGGCAATTTCTTGCTCTCCCAAAAGGATACGTTAGCGGCAATTTCCAATTTTGAAAAATCTCTGGAATTGGGTGAAGATGATTTCATCCGCGAACGATTAGACCTACTATTGCAGCAAAAGGACTAGTGGATCTCTATCCGGTGCACACACTCGAAAGTTGCTCCGGATTCTAACACTAAGATCCCCTCCTTGTCGGCAATGGAGCCAGTTGGATCTACTGGGTCTGCGACTCCATACCAAGGCTCAATACAAACGAATGGAGCTTCCGAGTTGGGCGCCCAAATGCCCAAGTAAGAAAATCCGGAAAAGTCGAAAGTCAACACTTTTTCCTGATCGCCATTGACCAAAGCTACTTTACTGGAGGTCAAATCGGACAAGATCAGAGCGTCGTCGTCAAACAGGTCGTCCCGAATCGGAAGAACGTTGGTTTGGTCCATAACGAGCGCTGTTTGACCATTACGCAAGCCATTTTTATCCAATTTTTGGGTATAGGCCACCTCCGTCTGTTCAAATACCAAACTGTAGTCCGAACGTTTCTCTCCAGCCTTTAATGGGCAATTGAACGCAGGATGTGCACCCAATGAAAAATAAATGTTTTTTTGGTCCAAATTGTGGACAAAGTAGTGGATCGATAATTCGGCACCACTTAATAAGTATCGTGCCTTTAATTGAAAATCAAATGGATATACGGCTTTGGTCTCTTCATTGGCGTTCAAGGTAAAAACCAGGCTGTCGGACGATTGAGAAGCCAGTTCAAAATGAGCGTTGCGGGCAAATCCATGTCGATTAAGCGTGTAAGTTTGCCCTTCGTATTGGTATTGCTGGTGGGCCAATGCACCGATAACCGGAAACAATATAGAGGAATGGCGGCCCCAAAATTTTGGGTCTGCTTGCCAAAGGTATTCGCGGCCGGTTTGCAAAGACTGCAAGCTGGAAAACTCAGCTCCGCTTTGCTTAACGGATGCTCTTAAATAGTCATTCTGGATGGTAAACTGTTGAGACATAATTCAATCAAATAGATGGTGGCGTAATTTAGGTATTTCTTTGTACATCCAAAGTTTCATCAGCAGAAAGCATCTTGACGCCATCAACCGCGATTTTGATCCGGACTTTGGGAAATGGGTGTTTCGAGAACAATCCGGCTTGGTACCGGTATTGACCTACCAGGTTGATTTTTAGCTTGTTCGTTAGTTCTTAAGAACTGGCAAATCTTAAGGTTTGCCAGTTCTATACGGAGTTCTCAGGTGGTTGCGATTTTGTTTGAGATTTGTTTCTATCCCGGGCCTACCACATTTACTTCTTTTGTTGCTTAGGAATCCACAATGATTGCTCTCGATTAAAATAAAAATCGAGCAATCATTCTGGACGTTTGAACAAGTTTGAGTTTATGGTGAATGAGAAATTCAGTTTGTGATAAAAGTTTGGATACCCATCCATCATTTAATTCAAACCATTATGCCAACCAAATCATTCATTAGTAAACGAACAGACTCACTTGGTGTCCTTGGTCAGTTACTGACAATTCTTCTGGCCATTGTTCTCATCCATCTGCCGATGACAGCGAATGCCAAGGCAGAGAGCACCGTTACGGGCGTTGTTACCGATGAGCAAGGCAGCCCCATGATCGGGGCTACCGTCCTTGTGAAGGGTACTTCTTCCGGTACGATTACGGACTTGAACGGAGAATTCACTCTGGAAATTGAAGACCCGGCGGAAGCAATTCTCGTCATTACCTACACAGGCTATGGATCAAAGGAGGTCGCGGTAAATGGCCTCAGTCGAATAGAAGTCATCCTCTCGGAAGACTTTGCGCAACTGGAAGAAGTTGTCGTCATTGGATACGGCGTCGTTAAAAAGAAAGATCTGACCGGATCGGTAAGCTCAATCAGCGAAAAAGATTTCAACCAGGGATACAACAACACGCCGGAACAGTTGATCCAGGGTAAGATACCCGGCGTCCAGATCACCACTGGTGACGGTACTCCAGGCGGGGCTGTAAAAATTCGGATTCGCGGAACAACTTCCATTCAATCCAACAACGAACCACTCTACATCGTTGACGGCGTTCCCATTGGTTTGGGAGGAAGCAACGAAAATGGAATTGATGACAACGTGGTACAAACCAATGCAGTTTCATTTTTGAATCCGGCCGATATCGAAAAGATCGACGTACTAAAAGGGCCTTCGGCCATTGCCATTTACGGCTCTAGAGCTGCCAATGGAGTGGTGATCATCAATACCAAAAGCGGAAGCTCGGGAAAGGGCTACATTTCTTTAGATACGAAAATCAGCTCGTCCACTCCCGCCGCCAC
>JANQRV010000352.1 GCA_028284395.1 Saprospiraceae bacterium | reverse complement strand
ACTTCAGGGCAAAAGAGCCTCCGACAGTTTTCTGATTGGTACCGCATTTACATTTCCAATACCGCCTTTGAAGACCTCAATAACTCCGGACGCTTAAATCTGATCCGTGACAAAGGACTGCGCTATAACCTCATTGCCTACTACCAATACATTGACTTTGTGCGGTTGTTGGACGAAGAATACAACCAAAGCCTGGGGCGTATGCAGGAAACCCTCTTAACACGCCTGGATTTTCACGATTTGGAATCGCTGACGATAGCTACCGGAGATGTACCTCTGGTATTGAACTTTCTCAACCAAAAGCGTTCCTATATGCGCACTTATTTATCTCATCGCACGATTTGCCAGGGCATTAATGATACCATTCGAACGCAAATTGTAGCTACATTGAAGCCGGGAGGCGAATAGCTTTTAAATTCCGAAAAAAATATTTCTAGGGTAGGGGTACAATGTTGGGGTAGATCGGACTAATGAGCGATAAAGTAAGACTTTTAAAGTTAAGCGCTTTTTGTTCTCATTGACTATATTTAGAGAATGAATCGTATAAAGTTAAAGGATGAGGAAATAGTCAATATCATCAAGAGTGGAAGCACTTCTGAAAGGGAAAAAGTATTGAAGTTTCTTTATAAACAAGAAAAGTGGAGGCGAACCATTAAAGGCTTGGTGATCAATAATAAAATGGGTAATGAGGAAGATGCACTGGATGTGCTGCACGAAGGATTTGCAAAATTTGAAGAAAACCTTAGACTGGGAAAATTCAATGGCAACAGCAAACTCGATACCTATTTAATTGGGATTTGTAAGAACATCTGGTTGAGAAAATTGGACAAAAATACAAGGTATGCAAAAATGAAGGAAGCCCTGGCCACTCAACAACCTGCTGAAGCCTATTACTCGCAAACGAACCTGGAAAAAGAAGAGCGTCAAATGAATGAGGAAGAGCGAAAGAAAATCTTACATCAGTTGATTGATCAGTTGGGAGAAAAGTGTAAGCTTTATCTCGAATTGTACATGCAGAATTATACGCCGGCACAAATTCTGGCGGCAACTGATCTGAAGAATGAAACGCAGGCCCGAAAGTCTACTTACAATTGCCGAATGCGCTTGCGCAAATTGATCCTTGGGGATCCTAAATTGCTCAATTTTTTCAAAACCGGTAGTTCATGAATCACGACCAAATAAATAAGAAGATTGATGATTTTTTGAAAGGAAAATTGTCCGATGAGGAAATGGCCCTGTTCGAGATGGAAATGGCAAAGGACGAGCATCTCAAAGCGGAGGTCGATCTCTACCGGGCCGAGCACGAAGTGATGAATCAATTGGTCAAAGAGAAATTGCACGGTAATATGGCGAAGTGGGATCTGGAATTGCAGCAAGAAACCGTTGCATCAAAGCCACGGGGCATTCTATTTCTAAAAAATCGCCGGCAAGTGCTGGCGGTTGCAGCAACGGTTGCGGTACTCCTGGTGGCAGCATTTTGGGTTTTAAGTGGCGATGGCACTTCCGCCGCCAGCTCAGAAACCGTGGCACTTACCGAAAAGGCGACCCTTCGGATCCCCCTGTTTAGTAATGAAGACCAGGGACTCGGATTTGCCGGTCCAAACGAAGCGATCGATTCGGTTCAAGTGATGATCTACGAAGATCAGGCGCATCCGTTTCACTATCGCTTTAAGCAAGATCTACACTTGTTTTTTAGTCCGGAATACGATTTTACAAACCTTCAGTTAAGTCTTGATCATGCTCCCTCCGAAGACCACTACTTCTTATCTTTGAAAGGGGAGAAGTACGTTTTAGATCGGGGCTTTAACAACATCTATGAACTCAAATCAATCGATTGATGCAATTGCTTTTTAAAGGCATTTTGAATGGCTGTTTTTTGATTCCATGTGTTTTCTTGACTGCTCAGGATTTACCTCAGGACCATCCAAAATACCAATTGGCGGCAGAAGTCTATCAGAATATCGCGCATGCCATCGGTGGAAATAAGTTGCCTCCCAAATTCATCATCAGTCAACGAAGTCAGTGGAAAGGAGCGGGGTTTGTGTACAGCCCAGCTCCTCAGATCATCCTGGAAGAAAACCTTTTCGATCTATGTGAAGATCGATTTGGCGATCAGTTTCCAGACGCCATTGCAGTAATTCTTGGCCATGAATTGGCGCATTATTATCAGGATCATGAAGAAAATACCAGCTTTGCTGCTCCGGCGGAAGAGGACAACGTCAAGTTGGAGCGAGAAGCGGACTACTACGGTGCTTTCTACGGCGCTTTGGCGGGATACAATACGCTCCAGAATCTTGAGGAGGTGCTCGATCTGACTTACGAGGCCTATCAGTTACCAGAGTTATTGAAAGGGTATCCGAGTAAATCGGCTCGTTATGGTATCGTCAGGGAAGAGATGGGGCGGCTGGCCGATTTGTCCAATGCATTTCTGACCGGACAGTATCTTTATTTGATTAAGGAATACCAGTTGGCGGCGGAGTGCTTTCTGCATGTCACCAAGGACTTTCCTAGCCGAGAAATGTACAATAATGCGGGCGTATCCTATCTGGCTATGGCCATGAAATTCGTGCAAAAAGACGACCAGTACTATGCCTATCCCTTTGAACTGGATCCCAATTCGAGATTGCAGAAAATTTCAATGCGAGCGATAGATCCATCTGGTGAAGCGCTGCTGGATCGATTTTTAGGCATGGCAAAGGCCAATTTAGAGCAATCGGTCAAACTGGATCCCGGCTATTTGTCGGCGCACATCAACCTGGCTTGTGTCAATATTTTTGAAGACAACGAGTATGCGGCCATCGGTCGCTTGAACGAGTTGGAAAAAGAAGGGATCCAACTCTCCGGCAATGCCTACCTGGCCCGTGCCATTGCTTACGACAAAAACGGAGAACGAGCCAAGGCGCAAAAGGATTTTAAACGCGCATTGAAGTTGAATGCTTTTCAGGGAGCCTACAACCTGAAGCTGTTTAATGCCAGAGCTTCTGCCTGGGGGCAATTCAAAGGATATCTCAGGGACGGAATCGGGAAGTGGATTGCGGATTGGTGGTATTCCGATTCAGAATGTCGGATTGCGGAAGACCAAAATATTGGCTCCATGTCCTTTTCGAGGTTGTTGGATGAAGAACAGTCAACCGATCAAAAAAAGCTGCCCGCCCGACCCCTCAAATTCTTCCAATCACACGGCGAAGCTGCCGACGGACTAGGGGTCCATTTTGCCCAATCGGCAGAGGATGTCCGATTGTTTGTCTTGCGAACCCGCCCGTATTTCCGGGGGAAGACCAAGAACGGCATTCACATTGGCAGTTCGGATGCGGAGGTGCGGAAAAAATACTGCCAGCCCGATTACACATTCAATGGTTCATATGGGACTTCATTCTATTTTTACCAAGATCAGCAAATCATTTTCGAAATGGCTGCCGGCAAAGTCAAATCCTGGTCCCTTATTAGAATACAACGCAACTAATGTAGCCGAAAAGTCCCCCTGAGGTTGGATCTTATCCAGGGTATTTGAGCTCCATTTGAACTTTTATTGACGATGGAACTGGTATTCTTGAATACGTTTTCAATGGGTTGGGAAATCTTCATCTGATTGATCAATTCGCTGGTATATAGTCCATTATCTCCCGTTCCATCCGCCGCGTATTTTCCCGGGGCAGTTGCATAGGCTACCAGTGTACCAGCCGGAGCCTCCTCCATTTCCGCAAGTCCACTGGAAGACGTTGCACCGCGCGCCAGGCCTTCGGTAGGGTCATTTCTGCAAGCATCTAACACCAGAATGAAAACACAATCCGGATTGTTTTCTTCAATGATGTTAATGATCCGTTCCACACTTAGTTTTTCATGGTTCGGTCCACTTTCCAAATTGAGATTGGCGTCAACGGCAGCGAGATAATTGATGCCGTTCTTTTGAAAACCATGACCTGCATAATAGACCCATATGACATCGGCATCGTCTGCCTTGATGGCAAATCTGCTTACTGCATCTTTCGTTTGTTGTAGCGTTAGGTCTTCGTGTTGCGAAATGTCAAAGTTGAATTCACTCAAAGTGAGCCCCACCAGGATGGCGTCATTGATGGGATTCTTTAAATCTTGAATATTTTGATAATTGCTGTTGCCGATGACCAGTGCCATCCTTTTCTCCGGACTGAGCCTGCGGATGAATAGTTCGTGGTTTGAACTTCGACCCCTGTTGTCCGTGGCAGTGATTCGCGGTTGGTAGAATTCGCCTACATCTAACCTCTTGGAGAAGGTAAAAGAATTATCGGGACCAATTCGGACCTCTTCACCATCAATTGCGATTTGGGATAGGGCGTCTTTGCTTTCCACGCTGCCTTCGATCTTTACTTCCGGCTCAATCGTGATGTAGATGCCATTTTTGGAATTGGATTTGTCCGGGCTGGAAATGAAAATCTTGGGGTAATGCTTTTTGCTGCTTTGGTATTGAATGACCGGGCTTCTGGCAGAAAATCTTTGCCCGGTTAGCGAAACAGAATACATTAATAGAAGTATTAAAGCTAATTTATCCATGGTTGAAGATTTCTGCTTGAACATATGGTAAATTTATCATAGGTATCAATGGGAGAGGTTGATGCTTAGTCCCAATCCGGGATAGGATTGCGTTGCATTAATGGAAACTTTGGAAACGCCATTTTCCGGTATCTTTTCCAACATACTGAATACCATGTTCCCCAACCAGATAGCGGCGCCTCCATAGGCCAATGCTTTAGAGATCCTCCGATAATCCTCGGCTTTTTGATAAAGGTCTCGCCGTTCCCTTACGAATTCCGACGCGACATAGGCTTCATAGTGGTCTTGCGCCTGGCGGTTATAGTAGATGGCGCCCCCAATTGCCGAATAGGTCAGCACTCCAGCCAAGAAGAGATATTTTTTTCTGATCTTCCCGTCATTGGCTCCCCAACTTGGCCAGATAGCGGCTTTGATCAATTTCTCGTTTCGCTCGGGCGTGAAATAGGGATTTTTAAGGTTTAAGTTTCGGACGGCGATCAATTTGACGTAGATATTGCTGGAAAGGCCCGTCAGGCCTTCATCGAGGAATATTTTCAATTTCTTTTCCAGGGGCCCCCTTAGCAGTTTGCCGTATTCTCCTGCAATTCGCTTTACCGGGACCTTTTGGCCGTTTGGCTGATAAACCTCTACCTGGATGTCGAAGGTCTCTTCGGCGGAGACGTTCAGCAGATTGTAGTAGACTTCCAGTTGATCTTCGATTTGAACAATGTTGTTGACCCGGACCCGCACCTGGTTCTGGGCACTCACCAATAGTGGAGTGGAGGCAAGGAGCAGGCACAGCAGGACTTTCTTTTTTGTTATCATTGCTACATGGGTTATTCTAATATTTCAACAAAGCGGATGCCGATCCGGTAATCTTGTACATTGATCTCATGACGGGGACTGCGGTTGGAGGTACGACAGAATCGATTGAAGTCATTGGGTTCTTCGAAGCTGCAGCTGCGGCATACTTTGGGGTAAAACTCGACGGTTGTGTTTACCGGAACGATCCGGACTTCTCCGTCCAGGTAGAAGAAACGGTTGGCATCCGTGGACGTAAAACCAATTTCCTCTAATACCTGCAGGGTCACTTCCGGGTCGAAGTACCGGATGATACCGCCGTTTTCAAAAGTGAAAGTGTTTTTACTTTTCGTCCCGAATCCAATTCCTCCGTTGAGGGGGTTGCGCTCGCGCCGGTGTTTCTTGTAATATTCTCTGCCCCACCAGTCCTCGCACCATTCGATGGCATTGCCCGTCATGTCGTGAATGCCGAGGTCATTCGCTTTCAAAAGCCCTATTTCACGGATCGTTGCGAAACCAAGAGGACCGGAGTTCCCCA
Source organism: Saprospiraceae bacterium (assembly GCA_028284395.1). Lineage (GTDB taxonomy): Bacteria > Bacteroidota > Bacteroidia > Chitinophagales > Saprospiraceae > JANQRV01. Next base: position 3,773 of record JANQRV010000352.1, on the reverse strand, counting down.
AGTGCCAGCCTACCTCTTCAATGTTTTCACTGCCGCTGAACACGTAGCGTTGCGGCTCTTTCTGACCGCCGCGAGCGGCATATTCCCACTGGGCCTCCGTGGGCAGATCAAATACCCGTTCTCCCCGGAATCTTTTGGTGAGTTCCCTCACAAATAATTTGGCTTCGATCCAGGAAATGCTGGTAACCGGGCAAAGAGGGCAATCTTCCGACCTGTTCGTGTTCATGACGGCATCGTAAAAGGCCCGACTCACTTCATACCGACTGATGACGAAATCATCCAAAAAAATGCGCTTGGCGGGTCGTTCATCAAAGTCGTCACCGAACTCGAGGGAATCTCCGAGCACTCGGTAACCACCTTCGACAAAGACCATGTCGACATAGGATTCGAAATTAGTTGTAAACGGCACACTCTTACCGTAGGTGATTCCCCCATTGCTCAGTTTGATGTATGGACGAACGTAATAACCGGTATTGCCCATGAGTCGCAATACTCTACTGCGAAATTGAAAGGTGTCTACCGCTATTTCTTTGGCTACCGGGCCGAGATCGTTGAAATCGTTGAATGGATTTCGCAAACTTTGTTCGGGAATGACCGGATCGAATTCGCGCCCCCATACGTGGCCGTGCTCAATGATTTCGAGTTCGCCGGAGGCCAGTACCGGATCAAAGTCATCCAGGAAGGAGGACGCCCATACCTGGCCGGTTTTCTCGTCAACGACCACCGAAGTTTCTCCCAAAAAGGGATCGGGCGTGAATTCGAGTTTTTGACAGGCGTGAAGACTGAATAGCGCGATCAGCACTAAGGAAAATTGGAGATATTTCAGGGTTTTACAGCACATCATATCATTTTGCTTATGACTGATTTAGCACGGTTAAATATAGTAATTGCGTCGATATTTTGACATGGAGTACGGCTAATTTAATCGTCGACCACCACGAAGGCCCGGCCAATCGGGCGGGCGTTTTTACAGATGAGTTGATAGTAGTAGACCCCGGACTGAAAGCCGGACACATCGACACGGAAAGTGGCTGGCCCCCGTTGGAAGAAACCGGCATCGATGGTCCGGAGCGTATTACCTTTCAGGTCATAAATTTTGAAGACACAAGGGCCAGCTTCCTCTAGGGTGAATGGGATGTTGATCAGGCCGCAGGTGGGATTGGGGTAACCCTGTCCTATTTGCGCGATCTCATTTTCGTAGGTGGTGGTGGAAGTAGTGACTTGCCCGGGGTTGAGGGTAACTTTGTAGAATAAAGGCCAACTGGTCCACTCCAGGTCTTTAACAATATAGGCGAACTGTTCACCCGCTTTTCGGGGCTGCATTTTCCAGGTCAGCCATTCGACTCCTTCTCTAGGAACATGAAAACTGTCCTGGTTCAGGCTGAGCCATGGCGTTTCGGATGGGAAGGTGGTAAACTTGAACAGTTGCGAATCACTGGGGTAGAATGGTTGACGGCATCCTAAATTGAGACCGAACCATTCATTGGTTGGGTCCTCGAGTATCCTGATCTCTCCCACGTCGATGTTGAATGAAACGGAATCTATGGGAACGGGCTGCTTTTTTACCGTGATGCTGACGTCCAGGGGCACAAAGGTCCCGGAGGTATCAGTGATTGTCAGGGCGTACCGACCGGGAATTGCCGGAGCCTTGAAAAAAAGTTTTAGCGGAATGGGATCCCCGCAGAAGTCCAGGGTAAGGTTTTTTGGTGTAAAGTCAATCAACCAATCAGCTTCATTGTCTGTCTGCCAGCCGATGGTTAAGGGTGTGAAAGACCAATTTTGTCCGTAGTAGAACTTGCCGGTATAGGCCTGCCCGGGGACGAGTTGCAAATGGTACTGGTCGTTCGGTTTTCTGATACTTATTTCAGCCTGTTCAGGATTACTGGCTGCGGCAATTGTCGTTGTACTTTGTGCCAGGCCCTTTAAGCAAATTACACCAAGGAATAGGAAGATCAGAAAATGGACCAGATCCAACGGCCCTGACTTTAGGAAATTGGTCATATCATTCGGTTTTTATGCGGAGAAGTTACCTCCTCTAATTTAATTGAAACACTCCTGTTTAAGCGCTTTTCAGGAGTAATGGTTTTTGAAATTTTAAAAAAATCAAAAAAAAAAATGTTGGTATTCAGGTACACGGAGGATACAAGGCAGACTAATGATCGAAATTAATTAATTAACCAAAATTATTCGCCATGAAAAAGTTTAGTTTTTTATTCATCGTTTGTGCCCTTGCTTCCACATTTATGAGCTGCGAAAAAGAAGGAGACATTACCACCGTACAGGATGAAATTCCGGGAAAATGGATCGTAGGGTCTTTTACCAGGAATGGAGTGGCTATGATTCCTTCTGACATTTCCCGGTTCTCCATGGAATTTGAAAAACTTACCAGCGGTGATCCGGATGCCAATTTCGAGTGGATCATATTCCACCAGGATGGATCAGCGGAGTCTTTGACGGGAGAATACGAATTGGACGACGATATGACAGAATTGGAATTGACTTTCAACGGCATCAATATCCCAACCACCAACTTCGATATGACCATTAACGGAGATCGAATGGATTTGCGCGGAAACATCGGTGTAGAATCCTGGGAAATCAAAGCGGAAAAAGGCTTGTAGATTGGTTCACCGGATGGTAACGCCAGAATACCTGATGGCCCATCCTCAAAAAATTGTATGATGAAAAATTTACTATTAGCTACTTTATTTTGCTGCGTATATAGTGTCGCCTGGTCCCAGACAGGAGAAGAAGAATACCTCTACCTTACCTTTGGGTATCAGGAGCAGTTGCAAAAAGGACTCGATGACAAAAAGGGGTATTCCTGGAAACCCATCACCAAGTACAAGTTCACCGACAAAATGGGCTTGCCGATGCTCAGAAGAAACGGTATGGTGAGCAGTTTTGACTTTGAAGGCCTCTTCCGGGAGGGGGAAGACACACCCTGTTCGATCGTGTGTATTTACCGCAAAGATGAAAATATGAAAAAGAGAGATGGGGTCTTCATACCCATTCCTCACCATGAATCCGGTCAGGACATTAGAGCTAAAGCCGATGAATACCTGAAGAGCGAGGTCAACTTTAAATCAGAAGTCATGTACCACTACGCCATCGCCTTGGGGCGTCTTGCCATTAAACAGTCTCAGAATGAAGTAACTACCCAGACACTTGCGGGGGGAAATTAACCGATATCCGCACCAATCCAACGGTCTTTTTCTTAGTCTAATTCTAATTTTATCACAGGAGAACGCGAAAAGTACGATGGTTCGCTTGCGTACCTTTTGCGTCTCTTCTCGGTTACCAACGAGAACCCTTCCGGAGAGCCTCGATAGCGTTTCTATGCTCAAAGGAAGCCAATAAAACAAATAGTCATGATAAGATGTAAACTCTTTTTACTATTAGTAGCCATCTTTTTGGCTTTTCAACCTCAGCAGGCCAGTGGCCAAAAATGTGGGGTCACGGTAGACCGGGAAGACCTGGAACACCTGCACAGCATCATGGAGGAGAGCGGAAAGGTTCAACTCCGCAATCCTGAAACGGGGCCGGTGCCCGTCAAAGTCCATATTGTGCGCCGGAATGATGGAACGGGGGGATTCCCCGAGCAAAAACTGGGGCAGATTTTTCGATCGTTGAACGAGTATTACACCGCCCTTCCCTTTCAAATCGAAATCTGTGAGGTCAATTTCATCAACAGTACGGATTACTTCAATTTCGGATTGGCCGATCCCGACAATGACGAGGCAGCCATCGTGCACACCGATTATATCCCGGAA
>JANQRV010000350.1 GCA_028284395.1 Saprospiraceae bacterium | reverse complement strand
GGATAGATCTCGCCGGGTATGCTTAAGAAAGAGGCTGGTCCGATATTGAAAGCGGCCACTTCGGTGCGCGTTTGCAGCCATTTGGCGCAGCCCCGGTCGATGAGGCCGATGACCGTAGCGAGTTGGAAGATGCGGTTGTCGAGTGGAAGGAAGATGGTTTTGGCCTGTAGACTGATCGGTGGGAGTTGTTCCAGCGTGTCGGCTGTTTGCAGTGCTTCAAAGGCCAGCAGGGCGATTTGTTCGCCCAAGGTGCGGGTTTTTTCAAACGAGGGTTCTTTGAAGGTGGTATCCCGCACGGGATCGGTAAAGGGCAAGGATGGATGGGGAGTCATGAGACCACCGACCGCTCCGTTGAAGTAGACCGTTATGCCGCCCAGGCCGGCGCGGACCACGTCGCCATCGTATTGAATTCCGTTTTCCAGACTTTCGCGCACGTAGTGGGGAAAGTCGGAGCTAATGAGCAGGTTGCGACTCCAGAGTGTTTCGGGGTGATTGGCCCAATTGACCAGGGTGCCGAGCGTTTGACCCGATTGTGCATCGATGGCATGCATAACTCTTACGCCGGTGGCTTTTACAATCGGTTTGCGGGTATCCTTGATGAGGATGGAATCTCTTCCGCTAAGTTCTTGTGCCAACACAAAATGAGCCGGTCTTAACGCAGCTACCGCTTCGGTGATGGCTCTTACGGTTTGAGTTTTGACGTATCGAAGTTGGACGGGATCCACTCCCGAGTGCATGGGGTCGGGCCCCCAGATGCCAATCAGGTCATTACTTTCGTGGGTATGGGTGGAGGCAATTTGGGTGTAATCAATGCCGAGCGAGTCCGGCAGCATTTGGCGGATGTCGATGATGTCGTCGTGCAAAAAGCCGACGGCATCCAGTGCTACCAGGGCCATTCGGGTTTGACCATCATCCAGTATCATGACGCGGGCCCAAACGTCGTCATGAACGCCATTGGCCGGTTTGGCATTGCTGAATCCAGCTATCCAGACTGCATCGAAGCCACCATTCTCGTTCACATCATTATAGGTGTCGCCGTCCTTAGGTTTGTATTTAGCATCACCATTTACGTCGTTCCAGGTATCGATGATGGTGGGGGTGATCTTTTGTTTGCCGAATCCGGCCATGACCTGGACCGACCCGGACCGCGCCGCCACGTCTAGTGAAAACTCATATCCCGGGTGCCGATCGCGCAATTGGTAAAGTGTCCAGGCTGCCAGCCCTAGGATGAGGGTGAGCAGCGCAATACCAAATCCGATGAACCATTTTCTCATTATTATCCAGTTTTAATTCTAATGATCAACGTTACGGAGCCGCAATAACGCCAAAGTAACGCCCCGCCCAATACGGCAGCAACCAGATGTCTCCGGCACTGTACTCGGATCGCCCCCCATTGCCTCCGTCCAATCGAAACCGGTTGGCATTATGCCGGGCAATGGGCAATTCATCGGGAGGCAGTACCTCTTGGGTAGACTGTCCCCGGAAATTAGGAGCGATCTTTTCGATGTCTTTTCGATGGCTATTGGCGACACTCCAGTGCACCAGGTCGAGCGGATATTCACGTAGGTACCAGGCGGCTGCATCGAGGTCGGGGTCTTCGAGGCCTGTCATGGCGGTGAGTATGTTCCAAGCTCCGTCTTTTTCCGGTCGTTCGGTTTGCCAATGGTCGATGATACTCGCCCGGTATAGGGTGCGCAGGCTGTCATTGAATGCATAGCGGTACAGTCCCCAATACCCCAGGAAATACATCTCATCATCAGAGTGATTCCAACCATCAGACAGCATTTGACTCAAGGGGTCGCCCTCCTCCCCGACTTTGCCGATTTCCTTCATAGGCCGCATCAGATTGTCGAGGTAACCATGCTTTTCCATTAACTCGAAAGCTCGGTCGCGGTAGTGGTCTTTGCCGGTAAAGTGATAGGCTGTTTGCAACATTCCAATGACATTGCTCGAGTTGAGTTTGCGGTCGCCCACACTGGTCGGAAAGCCATTCACATAATCCGGATGCCAGCGTCCCCAACGGGTAGGTTGACCATTGTAATCCACCAGGTAAAGGTCGTTATCCAGGATGTGTTGCATCAGGGTGTCGATCAGGGCAATGGCTTGATCTTTCAACACCGGTTCGTCGATTAGTTCTGCAACCACTCCAAAAGCAAAAATGTGACCAATGGCTTCGTCACTACTGGTGGTCGCTTTCCAGTCCCATTCGGGATCGGAAGCATGTTGCCAGCGGTGCGGGTCGGCCAGCTGGTCTATGTAACCGCTGCGCTCAAACGACCGCGATGGAAATCCCGGCACGGGATTTATGGTGTAGAGCCGCTCCATGGCCTCCAAAGATTCCCTGCAGTTCTGCAAAGCATCCGCCTCGCCCGTGACCGCATAGCGAAATGCTTCTGCACCCAAGTACATGGCAGTCCAAAGGCCGTCGTTGTCCGAATCGCTTAAGTAGCCACCGGTTACATCACCATCGGTCATACCTCCAAGACTGGCGTTAAATCCGAGACGAATGTGGCGCTGCCGGACCTGACGATCATAAAAGACCGCTTTATCGTACAGGGTCATTCGGCGGAAGTGTAGGTGTCCGATTCCCCGACCGGTAAGTATCAATACGGTCCGATCGGGGCCCTTACTAAGGTCGACTACCCGGTCGCCCGGCAACCAACGACGCCCGAAGTAGTAATCGTAACGACCATCGCTCCGCAGTCGATAGGCTCCCTGTGTAGAGCCGATCCAAACCTGTCCGTCGATTACCTCCATTGCAGTAATGGTTGGAGCCGGCAATGTGGTATGTTTATCGCCTTTGGGCTTACCCGACTGAGCATCTATTATCCAATAGCCGTTAGAAGTCCCCACATAGTATTCACCAGTACTTTGGCGATACGTGAAAGCGGTGAAGGCTGTGTCCGTGAATATCTTTTGGAGTTTTGGTGAATTCGGAGCTACGGTGACAAGCCTGTCTTCCAACAGAACAGCAAAGCGATTGGCATCCGGAAGATATTGGATATCGACGATTGAAGTACCGGTCGTTGGAATGGTCCAGGCTATTGCTGAGTGTTGCAGCAACTGCAGGCTTTGCCCGTCCGAAATCAAAAAGGTACGGTCGGGCGCTCCTGCCAACATTTGGGCCTTAGGCAATTGGTGTCGTTCAAAAACTTTACCGGCCCAAGCATGGCTTAGTACCGCTTCGTCATCTAACAGGATGAACTGCTCCTGACAAGTCTGCAGTGCGGCCAGGCGCTTGTCTGAAGAAGTCCGATAGCGCTGATCGGCCACCAGTCGACCCGGAAAAAGGAATTGCCCACCTTGCAACTGCATCATTCCGGCAGAGGACAATACCTGGATCACACCATTGCGATCGGTGCCTGCACTGATCAGCTCGGTGTTGGGATCCGCCAGATTGTATTTAATGCTGTAATCCTGCATAAAAGCCGTATCCCGATAAATTTTAGGCGGCTCATCATCGGTTCTTTCGATTGGTTCGGTGTGGCAAGCAACACACAAAATGGAGAGACCAACTGCAATGGCGAAGTGGTAGGTAGACATGATTCATTGTAAATGTTGACGAAAAAATGCATCCATGTGGTGCTGGCAATATTGGTTTACGTACAGCCCCAGATCCATGGTATGTGGCCAGCCTTCTAAGCGGTGGTATTCCGCTGGTATTCCCAGTCGCTGGAGCACTTGATACAAAGTATCGGATTGGGCCACGGGCACTACATCGTCGATGGTTCCGTGAAAAATGAGTGTAGGAGGATCGTCCGCAGTCACGAATTGCAATGGTGAAACTGCCTCATAGGCGAACCTGGAAGCCTCCGAAAATTCCTGGCCTACGAACTGGATGACACTGGGGTGATTGATGGCAAAATCGGTGGTCAGATCAGCCGGTCCATAGAGATTGACGATGGCGTGAATGCCGGCGTCAATCTCTATGGGACACGCTCCCTGGTAGGTCGTATCTCGTGCCTGATAGGCCAGCATCATGGCCAGGTGTCCCCCTGCGGAGCCTCCGATCACGGCAATGTGATTCGTGTCGATGTAGTAACGGTCGGCATTGGCTTTTAGCCAACTTAGGCCGCAGACCACGTCGTCAAACGCAGCAGGAAAGGGTGCTTCCTGTGAAAATCGGTAGCTCAGAGTAGCGGTTACGTAACCCTTGGCGGCGTAGTCGACCAGGTAACGTCGATAGTCATCTTTATTGCCGGACTTCCAGGAGCCTCCATGGATGAAGACCAGAAGCGGCAACGGATCCTTGACATCCGCCGCGTGGTAGATGTCCAATTTCAGGTCTTTCTCTGGGGTGTTTTTAAATACGAGGTCGCGGTGTGCTGCCAGATTAGTCGGTACCTCCGGTTCGGCATCTATCAGTTTCAATCGGCCGGTGGCATAAGCGGCTTTCAGCATGGTGGCATTCCGATAGCCTTTTGGTGGCTTGCCTTGTTCAGCTTCATATCCGGCACACCCGGATAAGGCCAGCAGCAGGGCCAGCAATAGAAGCGCAAAGGTCGAATTGTCTTGCATAAAAATGGTTGTTCGTATTATCCAGCTGAAGGTAGTGAATGCCCACTGGCCCACCCAAATGGTATTTTGTACAATACTGATGCTTTTTTATCCCATCTGTTCCGGTAGAATGCAAAGAATGAATAAAGGGGTGAAAAAACCATAGAATTCCGACAAAATACCACAAGAAAAGCCTTCGGGATTAAGCTATCTTAAAGCCTGATCATTTAAAACTAGTTTATGAAAAAAACATCCATTCTTAGGCAGTTTTTGCTGGGTGTTCTGGTCGTGTTGTCCTTGCCGGCTTGTGAGGATGACACCATGCTGGAATCACCTACAGCTGATATCTTTCGCAGCATTGTCGGGAAGCAGGTAGCCTTCACCGCACTCACCCTCCATGCCGACCAATGGCAATGGGATTTTGGGGATGGGCAGACCAGTCAGGAACGCAATCCGGTTCACGTCTATGAATCCGGAGGCATCTATACCATTACCCTGGTGGCCAGCAACAGTCTCGGTACTGCCGAAGCCATGACCCAGGTTTCGCTCGATCTTTCTCCCTACGAAATGCTGACCGGAGGGACTAATGCGCCCATCGGCAAAACCTGGCGAATCAGTGCCGGGCATTCTGAGAAGGATGGGATCGGACTCGCCAATCAAGACATGACCATCATTCAGGATGTTCCGCAGGGGGCACTCGGATTGTTTCTCGGCTTGGGAGAGGAATACGAAGATGAGTTTACCTTGAAGGCCGACGGAGGCTACGTGCACGATAATAAGAATGGTGGGTCGTTCGGCGGCCTGGTATTCGGTACGGTCACCCAGACACCGGTCGTGAATATTACCGAAGCCAGTCAGGGTTTTGGCTTCGCTTCCCTGGCCTTTACCCCGGAATCGGGCGCCACCTTTACGTATACCGAAAGCAAGGACCTGGCGGTAACGGTCGTTGACCAAAACGATGGTGCTACAACGGCTGATCTCGTCTACGAAGGGGTCAGTACACTGAGTTTTTCGGGCAGTGAATTCATTGGCTTCATGGGATTCCATCGCGAGTGCATCCTCCAGGAGATCAGTCCTGAAAAAATGCGGTTGGCCATGTTTATGTCCGGTACAACGGGAGAGCATTTCAATAAACCTTCCCTCGTCGTCATCTTCACTTTTGAAGCTGTTAACCCCTAACCCATTTCATACCAAATTACAAACTAAAGGATATGCAAAAATATATTTTCCCATTTGTGCTCTTATTCTTCAGCGGGCCGTGGGCGATGTCCCAACAAGCCGCTTCCATTCCAATCGCCGGCCAGGTCACTTCTGAAATGGACGGTTCGGCAATGATCGGCGTCAGCATTCAGATAAAAGGTACTTCGACCGGTACATTGACCGGTACCGATGGCCGATTCAGCATCGATGTGCCCGATGCCAATTCCGTATTGATTTTTTCCTACCTGGGTTTCGAGAGCCGTGAAATCCGTGTGGGCAACCAATCCATCGTCGATGTAGTGCTCTTCGAAGATGTGGCCATTCTTGACGAAGTTGTGGTTACCGCACTGGGTTTGTCGCGGCGCGAAAAATCACTGGGCTTTTCCGTCGAGAAAGTGGCGGGTGAAGAACTCAACCGGGTCACCCAGGAGAATGTGCTCAATGGACTTTCTGGAAAAGTGGCGGGCGTCACGATCAATTCCACGGGTGGAACCGGATCTTCCGTAAGTATGGTCATTCGGGGGGCCACTTCCCTCAGTAGTGACAATCAACCATTGTTTGTAGTAGATGGCGTACCGCTAATCAATACCCTCAACAACGTGACGGAATTC
>JANQRV010000376.1 GCA_028284395.1 Saprospiraceae bacterium | reverse complement strand
GGGGTGACTGTAGGTGCCGGCTTCCGCCAGGCAATACGGATTGCTTCGAATGCCTCCCGGAGGAGTGACATTAATGGTATAAGTTCCGGATTTCGTCACCAGAAATTGATAGAAACCAGCGTTTCCGTTTGCTAACATTAATACGTCTGCCGGCCCATCTACTTCGATTTGACCACCGGCGAGAATATCGCCGGGAGAAGCACCATTGCTGCAATAGAACCAGCCACTGGGATCGAAATCCGATGGACGGTCGTCTAATGCATCCGGAATGAAATCACCGTCCCGGTCCTTAAAGATACCGGCATCCAGGTGTTCCAAATCGGAAGCCAATTTAAAACTGGGAATGGTACCGGACAGGTCGGTATCGGAGTCGAACAAATCGTCGGTATCCCCTTCTACATTGGGGATTGTAAATTGACACAGTTCTGGCTGGTCAAGTGATTTTGCGGTGGTTAGATCAAAGGAAATAGAATAATTTCCAGCTACCAGATTACTGAAGTCATATTTGCCGGAAGCATTGGTTTCGGTTGTCAATTGGACGGGGTCACCGAAAATGTCGATTCCATCCAGAATTGCCGTTACCCCCTTTATGATCGTTTCATCTTCGTCTTGCAAACCATTTCGGTTGTCGTCACTCCAGACCAGGCCGGAGATATCTGAGACAGAGTTATTATTCAATCTTAATTTTTTTGCATCAGGAAACCGGAAGCCATGTAGAACTATTGTTATGGCCAGCAGTACAGTGAATAAATTAACCTTGTACATAATCGTTGTTTTAAAGCAGAGTTACTATTAATGTTTGTTTTTACTGTTGGGAGGATCTCCCCGGGATTGCTGCTCCTCCAAGGCAGCAACCCAATGGGAGATGAGATGATCTAATGAATATTACCTGTGTTTTACTAATGGATTTACTAATGGAAATACCAGGGCAAAGAGTTGCCGGTAATGACAAATGGAGACTTTTCTCCATCAAAGCCAACGGGGCAGAGCTTCGCCATTAAGAGTTGTGTTGATTGACTCTCTTCTTGGATTTCTGTTCAATGGACATAACTTCCCCATCTTAGTTTAGTGCAGCTAAAACTAGTCAGAGGTAGGAGTTACCCTATGGCGTACAGCCGTTTAGATAGAAATCCAGTTTCCCCGCATTTGCGCGGAATAGTTAAATGTGAACATTGGATGTTTGCTGTCTTCGACAGAAGTCAGCAGGGCCGGTTAGGTCATATACCGGCAGTAATAGGCATATTTCTTTTGCATAAGGTTACTTTTTGTTAAATAATGATTGACGTTCGTTGCTTCGAAGCAGATACTACCGGACATAGCCCGGCCATCTCAAACTTTGAAAGCACAGTTTGGTTACTACATGGCGGATGTGTACAACACAAGTGCCGATCCGCTGAAAATGAAATTGACGCTGGTGATCATTCAATAGCTGATGCCTTGAAATGCCTGATTTCAAAAGAAACAGTGATGTAGAATGGACCAGAAAAAAATAGGGGATTAAAGAGCCGTGGATACGACCCATAGAGAAATTAGATAGCCAAAAGCCAACTTAAAAACGTAATGGGAGAAGAATTTTAGGAGAATTGTATTGTAGGTAATATTCCATTAGTAAGATGGATCAAAGATAGAAAATAAAACGAATTAAAAAAAATATATATTTGTTTTTTTTATTTGGCAGTGTTAAAATTTTCACGACTATTTCCACAGCCAATTCAGCAAAGCAGCCATGCCGAATACTAAGGCCAGGTTCATAATCCAGTACAGGATGATGATTAGATTGACGAGCCATTCATCTCCTTCTTTTCTTTGCCATTCGTTATTCATGAACAGGAAGTCCACATTGATTTGGTAAGCATCGACAAACAAACCGGTGAGGAACCGGTCATTATCCTCCCAAAGGTAACCGATAATTCCGAATCCATATTTTTCTACGTACAGTAAGCAAAAGCCTTGATCATTATTGATCATAATACAATTGGGTTTATGGTTTGACATGCCCGAATGGATCGGATAATCAATAGCTCGATGACAGCTGGACGTGGGGAGGCCGATGGGGACCGCTCAAAAGTAAGAAAAAAAAAGGAATGTTCTAATACCGCTTGATCGACTCGATGATGTACAATGGCCTTTGTTTGATCTCCTCATAAATGCTGGATAAATATATGGACATGATGTACAAGTTCAGGCACATTACTGCAAAGAAGACAGAAATCAGCAAGACTAGGAAAGCCCAACCCGGTACAGCCTCGCCCACGTTGCCGAAAATATCTTCACCACTCATTTTGACTTTGATGGCATTGTAAACTACCGTGACCAGAAAAACGAGAGAAAACAAGAAAATCCACAGCAATATGGTTCGGAGAAATGAGGTATAGGAAGTGATGGCAACGAGAGAATTGCGGAACTTTTCGGAAAAAGATTCGGTGTCGGCTACTTTGACCGGCGTATTGAGGTCGATGCTGCTTGTACTGTAACCGACCATTGAATAAAGCGCTTTCATGTACCGAAGGTTTTCCCGATGCTTGAGAAGGGCATTCAGTGCGCGGCGTGAAATAATACGCGAATCGATGGCATTTTCGTCCACCTGGAGATCACTGTATTTACGCATGATGAAATAGAACACTTTGTAGAAGAGCTTTTGGGCCGGCGCTGTTATTTTTTGTGGATTCCGCAAATAAACCATATCGGATTTCCGTTGAGTTTGCTCGTAAAGATCCAGGATGAGCGTCGGCTGTTCCCATAATTCTAGCTCAAAGATGACAACATAATCTCCGTTCGACCGATCCAACCCTGCTAGTAATGCGTTGTTTTTTACGGTTGGACCCGATAGTTGCAGTAAGAAAATGTGTTGTTTGATTTCTGGCGATAAATGCTCAATTACGGGCCCCGGATTCACACTTTTATCATTGTTGACCAGAATGATTTCAAAATCTGAAAAGTGTTGGTTTAAAATTTGATGGGTGTTATTGAGGTAATCGCCCAGCATTTTTAAACCATCGGAATTTTGGATGAGACCGACGAGGGATAAAAAGCTATTGTTCATAGCCCAAAATTATTCAGGAACCGCATTAATTAAAAAAATATGCTACAATTATTGAAAAAGATAACGTAGAGATTATATCTTTCGTTTTATATAATGCGCTAGTTCAGTATTTTTTAGGGTCTTAGAGAACTGTCTGAATAAGTCATTAGGCAGCTCTTGGATAACTCCCGACTAGAGCATTTCATACGAATAGTGGAGGCAAGGTTCCTCGGGACCTTATATTTAACGACAAAAATTTTTCTAGGTAGCATTTATGCCTAAAAACTTTCCATTCTACCAACAACTTGATGAGATGGATTGCGGGGCAACTTGTCTGCGCATGATAGCTCGATACTATGGGAGATACTATTCCCTGGAATCCCTGCGTGAACTTACGTACATGGGAAAGCAGGGTGTTTCCATGTTGGGAATCAGCGATGCTGCTGAACACATTGGTTTTCAGTCACTGGCGGTGAAGGTCTCCTTTGAGCAGCTCCTGAAAGAAGTTCCTTTGCCCTCCATAGCTCATTGGAAAACCGACCATTTCGTGGTGGTTTATAAGGCCAATAAAAAATACGTCTGGATTGCTGATCCCAGTGCGGGTAAGTTCCGATTGTCTCGGGAAGAATTCATCAATAATTGGGCGAAGGAAAAGGATAAAGATAGTCCGGTAGGAATTCTATTACTGCTGCAAACGACTCCTAATTTCTTTGAACGAGAAGAAGAAAAGGTCGATAAATCCAGTTTCCGCTATGTATTTTCCTATTTCGTGAAGTATCGGAGCCTGATTACCCAGATTATTCTTGGCCTCGTACTCGGAAGTGTCATTCAACTGGTATTGCCCTTTACCATGATGAGTATTGTTGATGTAGGCATCAATTATGCCGATGTCAACTTCATCTATTTAATTGTAGTAGCACAGCTCATTTTATACCTTAGTCAGGCTTCGGTCGAATACTTTCGGAGTTGGATACTGTTACACGTCGGGCTACGTGTCAATATCAGCTTGATCTCTGATTTTCTAATCAAGTTGACGAGGCTGCCGCTTCAGTTTTTCGATTCGCGCATGACAGGCGACTTATTGCAGCGCATTACCGATCACGAAAGGGTACAGCGCTTTCTAACCTCTACGTCGCTGATATCGGTTTTCTCTTTTTTCAATTTCTTGATTTTCGCCATTGTACTCGCATTCTGGAGCCGTTCGGTGCTCATTATTTTCATTATCGGGACTGTCATCAATTTTCTATGGATCTATTTTTTCCTGCGGCGGCGGCGAGATTTGGACTATAAGATTTTTGACCAGGCGGCAGAGAACCAAGGAAATTTGATCGAGATGATCGATGGGATGCAAGAGATTAAGCTGCATAATGCCGAGAAACAAAAAAGGTGGGCCTGGGAACGCATCCAGGCAAAGTTGTTTCGAACGGAAGTGAATGCACTGCGTCTCGACCAATTGCAAAGAACGGGCGCATTGGGCATCAATGAAACCAAGAATTTGCTCATCGTTTATACCGTTGCTACTTCTGTAGTCAATGGACAGATGACCTTGGGTATGTTGGTGGCCATCCAGTATATTATTGGCCAGCTCAATGCTCCGATCAATCAGTTGGTAGGATTCATCCGTTCGATGCAAGATGCCAAAATCAGTCTCGAACGAATGGATGAGATCCACACCAAGAAAGACGAAGAAAACCGAGAAGAAAAGATTACCCTCCTGCCCGAATACGGAAACCTCTCACTTGAGAATGTGAGCTTTCAATACAATGGGCCCCATTCCGATATGGTCTTGCGTAATATATCTCTCGTGATCCCAAAGGGGCGGACCACCGCCATTGTCGGAACCAGCGGTAGTGGGAAAACAACCCTTCTAAAGCTTCTCCTGAATTTTTACGCTCCCTCGGAAGGGGTGATCAGATTGGGCGACATTAGTCTCAACAACATTCACAATAAGCTTTGGCGCAGCAAGTGCGGTTGGGTCAATCCGGAAGGCTACATTTTCAATGATACCATTGCAAAGAATATTGCGCTCGGCGACGAAATCATCGACAAACAGAAATTACTGAAAGCGGTTAAAATTGCCAACATTCAAAATTTTATCGAATCCCTTCCGTTAGGTTATAATACCATCATCGGACGGGAAGGCCTTGGTTTGAGTCAGGGCCAGCGCCAACGTTTGTTCATTGCCAGAGTTGTTTACAAGAATCCGGAATATCTGTTTCTGGATGAAGCTACCACCTCACTGGATGCTTACAGTGAATTCTTGATTATGGAAAACCTCAACGAGAATTTCCTGGGACGAACCATGGTGGTCGTGACTCACCGTATCAATACTGTGATGAATGCGGATAAGATCATTGTCCTGGACGGGGGAGAGCTGGCCGAGCAGGGTACTCATGATGAATTATTCAAAATCAAAGGCGCTTATTATCATCTATTGAGAAACCAGTTCGACTTTAATTTCTAAGAGTTTTAATTTTAGTATGAAAGAAGTTGAAAATGGCATAAATATTCGAAGCGAGGAGGTACAGGAAATTCTCGGAACTCCACCGAGTTGGCTTATCCGCTGGGGTACTACGATGGCTTTCGCTATTGTCGTATTGTTGGGCTGGATCGGTTACTATATCAAGTATCCGGATAGTGTATTGGCCGATATTAAAGTGACTTCCTCCGACCCTCCAAAGAGGATTCGAGCCGATAATAGTTTAAACATCTCCAAGGTCTGGGTGAACAATGAGGATACGGTAAAGACGGGAGAAATTCTGATTACCTTTAATGCCAAAGGGAACTTTGAAGACATCATTCTACTCGATAAATACCTGTCGGAACTGGAAGAAATTACGGATTCCACACTGCTGACTTTCAATCCGCCAAGAAGACTTGTTTTGGGAGACATCCAAAACAGCTTGTTCGATTTCTTTGCTAAGCAGGAAGAATTGCGTCGGTTTGACGGTAGTAAGTTCGACAATCTAAGCATTCGTCAACTCAAAAATCAATCCACCAATATACAGTTTAGTATCAACGCCGATCGAAAGGCCATTCGAAACCTCGGCGAAGAGCTGGCCATCGTTAACAAACGTTACGATGAAGTGGAGAAGGGCGTACGCGAAAAGGTAATTGCCGAGCGACTCCTGGATCAAACCAAAGAAAAGATCCTCAGCTTGCAAAGAGAACGACAGGGGTTGGAGGCGCAGATCAAAAACAAACAATTCCAAATCCGGGAAATTCAGAACCGAATCAATGGCGAGCAACGGGGAACGCAAGAGAGCCGACAGACTGCCTATCGGAATTTGGAAGATAGCTTCAACAAATTGCGGAACCAGGTTGAAACCTGGAAGAAGAATTATACCATCACCTCTCCCATTGACGGATTGGTTTTAATTCCTAATGATTACATCAGTGATAACCAATACGTTACCAAAGATCAGCAGTTGATGGACGTCATTCCTTTTGCCGTCGGGGACATCATCGGCAAGATCAATCTCAAACTCTCCGGATCCGGTAAGGTGGATGAAGGACAGGAGGTCATCGTCAAATTTACCAGTTATCCTTTCGAAGTGTTTGGTGCTGTAAAAGGCCGCGTGAGCTGGAAAGGCAATATCCCTTCCAACAATTCAATTCCAGTGGAGGTTGAGTTTCCTCGCGGATTGATCACTACCACTGGCAAGCGCATCAAACCCAATCAAGAGATGGTTGGTACGGCAGAGATCATTACCGCCGATAAGAGATTCATTGAACGAGTCTTTGAACGGATTAGAAGGAACCTGTCCTAGCAGGGAAAAGACCTGTATTTTAACACCTGCTTACAAATGGATGACTTCACCGTAAGCAGCTGCAGTCGCTTCCATCACGGCTTCGCTCATCGTCGGATGTGGATGCACGGCTTTGATGATTTCGTGCCCCGTTGTTTCAAGTTTCCGGGCGGCAACGATCTCAGCTATCATTTCGGTCACATTGTATCCGATCATGTGTGCACCGAGAAATTCACCGTATTTCGCATCGAAGACAACTTTTACGAAACCTGATTTTGCACCTGCTGCACTGGCTTTTCCCGAAGCAGAGAAGGGAAATTTACCCACTTTTACCTCGTAGCCTGCTTCCACAGCAGCAGCTTCTGTGTATCCTACAGAAGCGATTTCCGGGATGCAATAGGTACAAGAAGGGATGTTATTGTAGTCAAGCGGCTCTACGGACATGCCGGCGATCTTTTCTGCACAAATGATGCCTTCAGCAGTTGCCACGTGGGCTAATGCCGGCCCGGGAATGACGTCGCCGATGGCGTAAATACCGGGAACGTTGGTTTGGTAGTACTCATCGACCGTAATTAAACCGCGATCCGTTTGGATGCCAAGCGCTTCCAAGCCGATGTTTTCGGTATTCGGACTGACACCTGCGGCCGAAAGCACAACATCGCACTTGATCTCGACTACCTTCCCCGTTTTTCTGTTCTTGGCCGTAACAATGCA
>JANQRV010000314.1 GCA_028284395.1 Saprospiraceae bacterium | reverse complement strand
GCAGGAAGGAACGCCCGCAGCCTAATAGCCGAAGCTACTCTTTCTAGTGAATGTCTGGCAGACATTCAAGCGAGTGAACCGCTTGCGGACGGGGTGCCTGGTGCAAAAAGATATTTTCATAGCGCAGATTGTTATTTTTGAACAAGACTATTAGATAAATTGGGTGTTCAATGAGCTATGAATTCTAAAATCTTCTCGTATTTCTTCCTCAACTCCTTTTCGTAATAAACCATATCCTCCAGGACGGATAGGATATAACCATCTCCGGTGTAGAGAATATCAAGGGCCTTCTTCGCTGAAGCTTGATAAGCTTCAAATAAGGTATTAGTCTTACTGAGTTCAAGTATCAATTCATAATCCATATGAACGGCGGCATTAGTGGTTTCAGTCAGTTTCCAAGCATCACTGCTGATTCGGGCGGTCCGCAATCTGATATTGTCATGACCATAGACCTTAAGCGTATCGTTTTCGACGACAAACCTTGAGACAACATTTCCTGTAAAAAAGAAACGCTGCTCCCCTTGCCGAACGATTTTCATCTGCTTAGGCGGTTGCTGCAAATTCTGGATCATAACTTTCCGAGTGTGATCAATCATCTCCTGGTCATTCCTTGGGTCAAAGGTTAAATCTGCCAGAGCAGCGACTTCGATGAGATGTTTATTATTTCGGAGATTGTTAACTAGGCTGCTTCGATAGATCAGGGATCTCTCTACTTGTTCGAGATTGGTGCGGGTTTCATCTTCCAGTGTTTTGAGAACACGTTCGATCAGTTGCTTATTTTGATTAGTCGTATTCCAATTGTTGACCTGAAGGGCAATGAGAATTCCAACTACCACTAGCAGAATTTCCCCCACTGCATAAATCAGATAGGACCTGGTTTTTCCTTTCTTCACCAGGGATCGCCGAACGCGTCTTAGAAAATGCAGCATTAGGTTGAGATTTAGGCCTCTTCCGCAAACTTATAGCCAACTCCTCTAACAGATAGAAAGAACCGCGGAGCTTTCGGATCAGTCTCAAAATACTTGCGAAAAGACAGAATAAAATTGTCGATGGTGCGAGTGGACGGGTAGACATCATACCCCCAGACCGATTGCAATATCTGTTGTCGGGAAACTACTTCGTTCTTGCGATCGATCAACAACTTCAAGAGCATCGCCTCCTTCTTGGTAAGAATGAATCTACCTGGATTTCCAGAAGCTTCAAAGGTCGCAAAGTTGACCTGATTATCGCCAAAATCATAGACCTCCGGCGTATTTTCCGGTGATTTGCTTGTACGCTTAATAAGGTTAGCCACCCGCAAGAGCAGTTCTTCCAGCACGAAAGGTTTGGTCAAATAGTCATCCCCTCCCTTTTTCAATCCCATGATCCGGTCGTTTGCAGCATCCTTAGCGGTCAAGAACAAAATAGGCACCTCCATATTGGTTAGTCGAACCTGTTCGCAAATCTGAAAGCCATCGATTTCCGGCAACATAACATCGAGGATCAACAGATCGAAATGTTGTTCATTGAAATGCTTGATCGCTTCCCGACCATTGTCCGTAGCAACTACCTCGTAGTCTTCCATTTCGAGGTTTAGCTTTACCACCTCACGAATATTCTCTTCATCTTCGACTAATAGTATTCTAATCATGGTATTGGTTTGTTGGCAATGTAATCCTAAAGATCGTTCCTTGTGGTTTATTATCGACCACTTCAATACGGCCCTCATGGGCCCTAATCAATTCGCTTACAATAAATAACCCCAGACCCGTCCCTTTTGTTCTGCGGGTATCTTCGCTCCCTACCCGGTAGAATTTCTTAAAGATTCTTTTCTTTTCCTTGTCTTCGATACCGATGCCCTGGTCGGCGATTGAAATAATCACATTTGAATTTTCGGCGGTTAATTTAACGCCTATCTTAGGAGGCCCAGCAGAGTATTTTACACCATTCTCTAAAAGGTTCAAAATCATGGAAGAAAGCCCCATCTCATCAGCACGAACGATTGGATCTTCCAAAGTAGAAGTAAAGGAAAAATCCCCTTTCGGGTATTTTGCCTGCATGGTAACGACCAGATCTGCAATAAACTCCGAAATATCCATTTCCTGCAGATGTGGCCGGTAAGCGGTATCCAACTTGGCCGACAATAGTAAATCATTGACCAGGTCATTTAAACGCTCTGTTTCTTTTAGTGCATTTTTACCCAGTTTTTCCACCATCTCTGGCGAAAGTTGTCGCTTCATAAAAGTCTCCAGTACTAAGCGAATAGAAGCGATCGGAGACTTTAGTTCATGCGTTATCGACAACAAAAAATTGCGGCTTTGTCCCGCTGCGTCCACCTCACGGTTGTAACTCCGGTTGATCAAATATACGCCAATCACTAGGGATATAACAAAGAACGTAGCTTCACTAACGATCATCCATTCTTGTCGGCGGTATTCGCGATACAACTTTTGATAAGCCGGCATTTCCCAGAAAGCTGCTTCATTGCCTTTGCCGATCAGCCCCTGGGCAACCATCCCGATCTTCATAAGATCTCGCTTGGCATAAAAAGCATCGCGATTGGTGGTAAACAACAGCACCGTCCACCAACTAAACGCAATCAGCAAAAACAAAATAACCACATTGGACAGTAATCTAAGTCTTATTTTTTGGCCTTGATTCATTCACTCAATTTCTAATCGCGAAATACTACATCCATGGCCTTCTTCATAATGTTGGCTGCTTCCTTCAGATCCGATTCCTGATGTGCTCCCGAAACAAACCCGACCTCATAACCGGAAGGACCAAGGTAGATACCATGATCCAGTAGAGTGGCGTGCAGCACTTTGAAACGCTCCATACTTTGCGGATCAATCTGATCAGCTTTCTTGATACGCTCCCTGGTGAAAGCAATCCAAAAAATCGATCCGATGGTCTGGATATTAACCTCATAATCCTCGGCATCACAATAATCTTGCACTTCACCAACAAACTGTTTGGTCTTGGTTTCCAGGTTTTCGTAAAACCCCGGCGCCAATAATAGCTCCAAAGCTGCGTAACCAGCTGCCATTGCAACAGGATTCGCTGAAAGCGTACCTGCCTGGTAAACGGGACCGTCGGGTGCAATGTGAGACATAATCTCCCTGTTAGCAGCGTAGGCCCCTACGGGCATACCTCCACCAATAATCTTTCCGAAAGTCAATATATCAGGCTGGATGTCATAATGGCCGGCCGCCCCTTCAAAACCAGTACGGAAACCGGATATCACTTCATCGAATATAAGCAAGACACCATATCTGGTACAAATGGTTCGTAAATATTCCAGATAGCTGCGATCTTGCAACAGCAATCCATTGTTTGCGGGTATTGGCTCGATGATAACGCAGGCAATGTCATCAGCATGGGTACTCATTAGCTGATCGAGGGCTGCCCTATCGTCCAGCGGCACAACCAGCGTCTCTTTGGCAAAAGGCTCCGGAATACCTGCAGAAGTACTAACGCCAAAAGTAGCCAACCCCGAACCCGCCTTAACCAGTAAAGAGTCAACATGGCCATGATAACAGCCTTCAAACTTTACGACCTTGCTTTTCCCCGTTACGCCGCGGGCCAGACGAATGGCCGACATGACAGCTTCTGTTCCAGAACTCACAAAACGAATCTTTTCAATGTATCGATGATTGTCCAGGATCAACTTTCCTAATTCGTTACCCAATCGGGTCGGTGTTCCGAAAGAAGTTCCCTTTTGGGCAGTTGCTATGACTCTTTCCCGAATGTATTGGTTGTTGTGACCATGAATCAACGGGCCCCAGGAACAACAAAAATCCAAGTATTCGTTGTCATCCTCATCCACAACCCGACAACCATTTCCTTCTTTAATGAATAAGGGAGGACCATAAACAGATTTAAAAGCACGTACAGGCGAGTTCACTCCACCGGGAAAATACTGTTTTGCCTCTTCGTAAAGAGCAGCAGATGTTGAGCGGTTTAATTGCATGGATTTCATCTCTTTAATTTGAAGTAACAAGATACTATAATGACTATGGAAGAGGTGTCACGGGTGGGTCAATAAAATTGATCCATTTGGCATGTCCATTAGTCTGCGCCAGCAAAACCGCATCTTTCACACCGCTCCGATAGGTGGTCAATTCCACCAATACACCTTTCCTGTTGTATCGATGCGCCAACACACCACTGCCTTCTACCGCCAAATAATAAAAATCCCGATCCCGGCCAAGTCGATCCAACATCTTCCAAAAAGCCGCCCGTTCTTCCTTAGTGAATTGGTAAAGTGCATGGGTATGATAGACGAACAAGACTTGATCATGAGTCTGCGCCCGCAAGACCTTTTCAAAGTCGATGATCGATTGCCCTTTGAGTAATTCCACATCAGACTGTTTTGCAATGGTTATAGCATGCCGTAATCTTTCTAATCGCCGGGTTTGATCAGCCCAAATCAATGCCTGCAGCCACAAAGCATTGTCCTCCGTCCGCAAATCCAATGGGTGCTGATCAATTCCAGTCTTTCTCCGTATGTTGGGTATGATCAGTTGATCAGAAAGGTGTCCTTCTCGGATCTCACTTTCGATCACTACCGGACTATTACCGTAGAATTTGCGACCATTATAATGGTATTCATACAAATCCATATTGAGGATCAAACCGGCGCTCGTACCGATATCCACCAGGTTGACCGGTTCTCCATTTGAAAGTACAGACGCAATTACCGGCATCAAGTGTGCGGTCCTATTTAGGGCATTGGTCTGTACCAGGCGAGTAGTGAGCAGCTCTTTTATTGCCCGTTCTTTAGAAAGACAATAGGTCCGAAAAATTTCAAATGGAGGCATTTGGGTCACCTTCTCGCTAAGAGAAGGATAATAAGCAGACAATGCAACAGGATCTTGCTCTTTCAATAGCAAATAGTGGACTGCCCCGAAGAAGAGGTTTGGCATCGGCTGCCGTTGTTGACAATAGGCAGCCAAGTTAAGAAGGGCTTCATCATTGGCTACCCGCTGCGAAAGGTAAAAGTAGAGCTCCGAGACTTCTCTACATTCGTTTTCCGCAAATTTTGTAAACCATTGCGCTCGCTTTTCCAGGGAAAGGTCTTTATAATTCATCGGCTAAAATTATCGAAGCCAGGTGCTTTTCACTCGGACTCGCAGCAGTTTGGAAATCCAAAATCCCCTGCTTTCTCAAAGCCTCCCCCGTCGTGTTTCCAATGGAGATCACTTTTTGGCCATCTCGTAATTCATTCTCTACGAAATACGCTTCCACATTTAAAGGGCTTGTAAAAACCAGAAATTCAAAATCTTCCGCTACTAACCCTGGATTTGCCCTGTTCTCGTAAACGACCAAATCAAATGCTTCGATCTCCCCCTCCAACAACTGTTGAATACTACGACGAGAATGGTACGCTCTAGGGAAAACCACTCTTCTTCCTCCCGCCACCATCAGGAATTGGGCCGCGACCTCAGATGGGGGCCCGCTTCCGATAAAATCGACTTTTTTGCCCAAACTTTCAAGTGCATTCGCAGTACCTTGCCCCATGGCGCCGAATCGTGGCTCCCTACCTGCAGCAGTCGCTCGCTCCTGCTGAAAAAAAAACCGAACACCGTTGCCACTATAAAAAAAAATCCAATCGGACTCTGGGGGAACGGAAAACGGTACTGGAAGGAATTCCACCATGGATTCTCCCACGATTTGATACCCTAGAGGAGTCAATGTCTTCATGAACGGACTGTCGTCAGAAAGATTCCTGGTAATAAATATCTTCTTATTCAAATAACCCATTTCAATCTAAGTTACCGTTGTGAGCAGCCACAGAAACAACAGCAGCCATAGAAACCATAGAAACCAAAGTAGCCATAGTAGCCACAGTCCCATCAATTCAAATATCTAAAATAGCGGAAAAGAACCGGTTCCGTATGCTATTGACTTGATCGCAACTGAGCAACAACGTTTTCTGCCATGCCAAAACTTGTACTCGAAGAAAAGTTGACCTGGCGAACGGGGCTATCCCAGTTGTCTGCCAATGCTGCCCAAACGTGAAAGTGTCCCATGGGGCCGCGTTCACAATACACCCCGACCGGCATCTGGCATCCTCCCTCGAGGAGCTTCAAAATTTTTCGTTCGATGTTTGTCACCTTAGCCACCTCGGAATGGTGTATTTTTTTGACGATTCTTCGCATCTCCAAATTAGATTCGACGGTTTGAAACGCCAATACTCCCTGGGCCGGTGCACTAACGAACTCTTTGGGGTTTAGTGGCACTATTTCAAAATCGGAAAGATCGATTTCTAATCGCTTTAATCCGGCTGCCGCCAGGATAATAGCATCAAACGGTTCCTCGGTGAGTTTACGGAGACGCGTAGGGACGTTTCCTCGTACATCCCGCAAAGTCGCATCCGGTCGATATTGCAAGAATTGGGCTTTCCTACGGGCAGACGAGGTTCCTACTACTGCTCCGTGTTTCAACTTAAATAACTGGTCGCTCCGAAATGCCTCCCGGTCAATCACCAACCAATCTGAAGGATCCTCACGATGAGAGACGCCGGCAATGACCAGTCCCGGAGGCGAGGTTGTCGGCAAGTCCTTCATAGAGTGTATTGCAAGATCAATCTCTCCGGATACCAAGGCCTCCTCGATTTCCTTAGTAAAGAATCCTTTGCCTTCAATTTTATCAAAACTGAGATTTTGGATCTTGTCTCCTTTGGTCTTGATAATGATTAATTCAGAGGTATAGCCGTGCTCCTTTAATTCCTTTTGAACAAATTCTGCTTGCCATAAGGCCAATTTACTTCCCCGCGTTCCGATTCTGATTACTTTTTCCAATACGGTGTATTTTCCTGCGAAAATATTAAATAAAAGGGAGTTAGAAGATTAATTGCAGCTGCAAATTTGTTTCCTTAACGAACGTGTCTATTTTTGTTGACAACAGTAAACATTAGTATCCAAATGCAATTATCCGCTGAACAATTAGCACAGTTATTAGGAGGAAAGGTTGTGGGTGATCCAGAAGTTTTCATCGATCGACTCAGTAAAATCGAAGAGGGGGGAAAGGGCTCCGTCACTTTTCTGGGAAACCCGAAGTACGAGGAATATGTCTATACGACCACTGCTTCGGTACTGTTGGTTCAGGAGGATTTTGTACCTCGTTCACCGATTGCTATTACCATGGTAAAAGTGGAGGATGTCTATGCTTCTTTAGCTTTCTTAATGGAAAAATTTGGTGGCTCTTCCGAATTTGTCCCAGGAATTTCCAATCGGGCGATCATCGCATCGGATGCAGACATAGGCAACGATGTTTTTATCGGAGATTTCACCATCATTAGCGCCCATGCAAAAATTGGAGATCGCTGTATGATACATCCACAAGTCTATATCGGCAATGGGGTCCGATTGGGTAACCGGGTCACTATATTTCCCGGAGTGCGCATCCTGGATCATTGCGAAGTAGGTGATGACTGCATCATTCACTCCAATGCCGTGATTGGTAGCGATGGCTTTGGCTTTGCTCCCCAACCGGACGGCTCGTTTAAAAAGATTCCTCAGACCGGAAACGTACACGTCGAGGAGCAGGTGGAAATTGGTGCCAATGTAACCATCGACCGGGCCAGCATAGGATCGACCCGAATACGCAAAGGTGCTAAGCTGGACAACCTCATTCACATTGCCCACAACGTTGAAATCGGGGCCCATACCGTTATGGCAGCCCAAGTTGGAGTAGCGGGAAGTACCAAAATTGGGCAACACTGCCAAATAGGAGGCCAGGTCGGATTTGCCGGCCACC
>JANQRV010000294.1 GCA_028284395.1 Saprospiraceae bacterium | reverse complement strand
TATTGGACGCCGGACAACAAGACCGCCAAGTATCCCAGCCCCCGCTGGAACAGCCGTTATTCCATCGTTTTGCCCGACGGCTCCGTTGCTGAGGAAGTGCGCTTCGATAGCAGCGGTAGAGGCTATGGGCACGATAAATTTTTATATCGCGGCGATTATGCCCGATTAAGGACCCTCTCCCTGAGTTATCGATTGCCCGCCTTGCTTTTGGAAAAAATAGGTATTCGAACCTTTAAAATGACCCTTTCCGCCAATAACTTACTCACCCTCACAAATTTTCCTGGTTTTGATCCGGAAGCTTTGGTTTTAGAAGGCAATCGGAATCTAAATCAAGGTTGGATCGGCATTCAGTTTCCTCAGGTAAAAACCTATCATTTCCGATTAGACCTATCCTTCTAGTCCTCGCGGATCAAAAAAAATTAAAACGGAGGTTACACTGGCTGAAGCGAAAGAACCTGTTTGAGATCGATAAAGATCTTTTTACCTAAAACAGTTCGTATGAATAGCTCTACACTCAAATTTTTGTCGCTACTATACCTGCTTTCCTGCAGTATTTTGATGGCGACTCCCAGCCATTCCATTGTTCATGAGCCAATGGGTAAAGGGACCCAACCGATATTCACTGTTCAAGGAAAAGTGACCGACGATTTAGGGGAAGCCCTGGTCGGTGTCTCCATCTTTGAGAAAGGGAATAACCAAAATGGTACGGTAACCGACTTTGATGGCCGCTTTCGACTGACGGTCGAAGATGAAAACAGCGTGCTGACATTCAGCTACACTGGTTTTGAGACTCAAGAAGTCAACGTCGCAGGTCAAACCGAATTGCAAGTGACCATGTCGGAGGCCATTGCCCTGCTGGACGAAGTAGTCGTAGTCGGCTACGGTACTCAGATTAAGAAGGACATTATCGGTGCGGTTTCGAAAATCGAATCCAAGGAATTGGCGGCCTTTAATACGTCCTCACTGGACCAACAACTGCAGGGACTGGCATCCGGAGTGCAAGTCAGTGCAACTTCGGGTGTACCGGGAGCTCCGGCCCGTATCCTGGTAAGGGGAACCAACTCCATCTTTTCCGGTACAGAACCCTTGTGGATTATCGACGGTATGATCCTTAGCGGTCAGGGTGGTGGAGAAATCAATGGTTTTTCCCGCAACTCCTCGACCACGGGCTTCAATCCGCTGGCTACCCTCAACCCCAATGACATTGCCTCTATCGAAGTGCTGAAGGATGCCGCCGCAACCGCGGTCTATGGTTCCAGGGGAGCCAATGGCGTCATCATTGTCACTACTAAATCGGGTAAAACGGGTAAAGGAACGCTCGACCTAAGCGTCAACTACGGTATTACCGATGTCGTACGAGGCCCGGAAGAAATTGGTTTTGTCGACGGACCAACCTGGCTTGCCTTGGCGGACGAATCACGCATTAACCGGGATTTACCAGCATTCGATCCCAATGATATCCTCGACGACAGCCGGGATGCCAATGCAATGCTCGATCGATCCCAACTGGCCAATACCAATTGGTTTGACGAAGCGCTGCGGCAGGGTAGTGTCTATGACATCAATTTATCCTCTTCCCGCGGAGGCGACAATTTTAGTTATTACCTATCGGGCAACTACCGGAAGGAGGAAAGTATCTTGAGGAGTGACAATCAGGAGCGTTATTCGCTTAGAGCGAATCTGGACTTCGATCCGATCCCAAACCTGACCCTCAGTACAAAAATGAACCTTAGTTATGTCGATCGGGAACGTGCTCCCAATGGAGGATCACCCGGCGGCAACTCCAATATTGCACGCGGTGGTTACAATCAGGCGAACACCGCAGCCATTCCCATCTTGCCCATCTTTCACCCGTCTGCTAAAGGCCCAGATGGCAGCGCCCTGCTCTTCGATCCTTTGTCGGGCAACAATTTAAGAGCAACCCTTGATCGGAACAATTATATCAACGATGTGGAAACCTTTCGTGCGCTGGCCGGGGCGCAGGTCGAATACCGACTGCCTTTCGTCAAGGGCCTGGCCATCCGCTCCGAAGTGGCTGCCGACCTTATTCAAACCAGTAACATCGAATGGGGAAATACCGTCATTAGGGAGGACAGCAAGTACGGATTTGATATGTCTTCCACTTTCCATCGGTTGAACTACAACCTCTACGCCACTTTTAATCGTAGCTTCGGGGACGCACACGCCATCAACTTAGTTGCCGGAACGGAATCGACGGAAGAGGGCAATCGCCGACGGAATACAGAAGCCCAGGAATTGTTTGGTAGCGCTCAGGAACTAGGAGCTCCTGGAGATGTACAGCGCGTTTCCAATGGTTTTGGCGGAGAACGTTACTTCCGAGGTTACTTTGGTCGACTGAACTACAAACTCATGGACCGTTATTTGGTCGGTGTTAGCTATCGACGTGACGGTTCTTCCATTTTCACCGAAGATCTGCGCTGGGGTGACTTTCTGGCCTTCTCTGCGGGATGGATCCTTTCTGATGAATCCTTCTTGGCCGATAACGACTTATTAACTTTCCTCAAACTGCGGGGTAGTTTCGGTCAGACGGGTAATTCGTCGATCAATACGTTGGCGACGCAGACCTCTTATGCTGCTTGGGGCCGGTATGGTGATGTCGGTGCTGGCGACCTCTTGAGCAACATTGGCAACAGTTCGGTGACCTGGGAAACAACCGATTCTTGGGATGCAGGGGTTGACTTTGAACTTTGGAACGGCCGTGTGAGTGGGTCCGTTGGTTACTATGTACAGGATGTACAAGATATGTTGTTTCAAGTACCCATTCCCGCTTCTTCCGGTATCTTTAGTGGTGGCCCCACCATTTGGGACAATATTGGCGATATGCAAAACCAGGGTTGGGAAATTGAGATCAATACCGTCAACGTCAATACGGCCAATTTCTCCTGGCGGATGGGCATCAA
>JANQRV010000292.1 GCA_028284395.1 Saprospiraceae bacterium | reverse complement strand
TTTTGCTGCCTGGGTCATCGCCAGGTTAGGGGGATGGAAAGGATACAAGAGTGAGAGCCCTCCGGGGCCCATCACTTTTGTCAATGGGTTAAACAGATTTTATGGCATCCTCGAAGGATACTATTTGTTTAGTCAATGATCTTATCAATGAACTGTTATACTATTTGTGTGCATGTGGTAGATCTTAAGATTTGCCAGTTTTGGTTCTAGCCTTATCTAGCTAGCCACTCCGCAGCCACTTCAACCGCCTCGTTCACCTCCTTTTCCTGATCATAAAAGCTGAATTGATGAAAAGGAGATTCCAGGTCGGTATCCATCCAAATCAACTCTTTGTCAGTTGATGCAATCTGTTCGAAGTAATGCTTGGTATACTGCGGTAAGACGGCCCCATCGGAGTGAATCATCAGAGTCGGTACCTTTAAGTTTTTGGCCGTAGGCATCGGGTCGGTTGTCAACCAGTCTTCCCAGGACATGACCGCAAATTTGTCGGCACTCCAGGCCTTAATCGCTCCTCGGCTTGGGTTGAGGTAGTAGTCGTACGGACCGAACATGGCCGCCGATTCATCTTCTTCGCTAATCGTGGGCACATAGGCAACAGTGCCTTCATCTGCATAAGCTTTCTTTGCTTTACGTGCTGCTTCAACTCGGGCGCTCACACCAGCTTCGCCGCCGTAAAATAACTTCACCGCTTCGGCATCGTGCAACCAAGATGCAACCGTTACGACAAACCGGATTTGATCATCTTCAGCGGCTGCCATTAGCGTATACATAGCGCCGGCACAAACTCCCAGGGCACCAATTCTTTTGTTGTCTACCTGTGGCAGACTTGACAGGTAGGCAACAGCATTTTTTACATCGGTCTTTTTCAGGCCCGGATTTTCATAGAAGCGAGGTTCTCCTTCACTTTCTCCAAAATTCCGGAAATCAAAAGCCAATGTGATAAAACCTTTCTGGGCTAGCTTTTCGGCGTACAGGCCGGCCATTTGCTCCTTTACAGTGGTCCAACTGCCGGAGACCACCAATGCTGGATAGGATTTGTTTTCGTTGTACTGAGGGGGCAAGAAGAGATGGCCTTTTAGTAGTAAACCTTCGCTTTGAAATGAGACTTTTTGCATAACCTTATATTTTTTAGTGATTACTTTAATTCGATTCCAAAGGCCTTGGCCATGACAAGGGGATTGAAATACTCGGTGTATTCATGAATCAATCCGTCCTTTAGGCGGAAAATACCGATGTATTCATTGTTGTATTGGCCACCGGCCTTCATGTCAATTTTTCCCTGAAACTGGACGAAGAAGAGATTCGGATCTCCCGTTGCGTGAATCGTTCGTGGAAAAGCCATTTGTCCAAAATTCTGTGGCAGTGAGCGGTACTGCTTGAAAATGGCTTCACGGCCATCGAAACTCTTCGGGAACCCTTCCGGGACGTAAGCATTGATCTGCCGGGCGTCTTCCATGAACAACTCTAAAAGTTGATCAAAATCCTGGTTTTCTAAAGCATCGAAGAAAGCATCGATTACCTCCATGCCATCCCGAATATCCGGGTCCATTCCCTGTACTTTGGCTTGTGCCAACTGAGGAAGGTTGGCGTTGCCGTCCTGGTATTTGAAGTTGAAGCGCATTGCCGAGACCTGCCAGTTTGCTTGGCTTCGTTTCAGCTCAAAATCATAGGTGCCGACTACGGTCCAAACATTTTTACCAGAAGCGTTGGACAAATAATGGGTCGCGGTACCATAAGCAGAAACCCTTGCTGTTTGGTCGTTGATGTCCATGCTGAAATTACTGATTTGATGGTGTGTGGCCTCAAAGCCGGGTAGTAACCCTTTCCAGGAATCCGTAATTTGTTGTGGCGATAACTTCGCGGGCTCGCCACCGGTCATGGAACTGTAATCCAGTTCGACAGCCGGGGCGAAGGCCCTTTCCACTCGTAACCAGTCGTGTTCATCCGCACCCCGGAAAATGTCGAGAATCGTCTGCTGCAAACGGTACGTTTCCATATCTTTTCTAGTTTGTGCTTGCAAAATTGAAATGTTGAAAATCACTGCAACGATGACAAGCGAAATGATAAATTTTAAATTGTTCATACTTGGGTTGTTTTAGACAACTTCAATACTGTTTCAACCTTTTACAGTACAAATATAGAGGCGAATTTTGCCTGGCAGCTAACGCAATTCAAAAGTAAAATGACAAAAATCAAAGGTGATGAAAAGAGCTTTGTAAGGCCTTAATCTTGACGGAAACGACTGGGCGTTGTCCCGGTTTGCCGCTTAAAAAAGCTGCTGAAGTGAGTAGGCTCATCGAAGTGCAGGCGGTAGGCGACTTCGCTGATGTCGAGTTCCGTTTCCCGCAATAGTGATTTGGCGAAAGTTAGGATCCGATCCTGGATGATCTGTTTAGCGGTTTTGTTGGTAATTCTCTTCACAACTGCGTTGAGGTGATTAGGGTGGATATGGAGTCGATCGGCATAAGACCGGACCAAGTGGGATTGCTCTAAATTGCCGTCGGGATGAAAGGCCGTT
Organism: Saprospiraceae bacterium; assembly: GCA_028284395.1. Lineage (GTDB taxonomy): Bacteria > Bacteroidota > Bacteroidia > Chitinophagales > Saprospiraceae > JANQRV01. Next base: position 20,362 of record JANQRV010000292.1, on the reverse strand, counting down.
TCCACTAAGGTTCGAAATCGGCTAAGGAGCTGAATTTCCCTGGTTCGGTTGTGCTCGGAGGTAAATGCCGCTCGTTGTTGCCTCTCAAAGCTTCGCCGGACGTACAACAAGAGTAGATATGTATAGCCGCTGATCAACTGAAACTTATCGGACTGATCGCCGTGGTATTCCTGGTGGATCTTGCTAAACAAAAGATTGAGCGTTTCGCCTTCTTCTTTAGGCACCGTGAAGGGAATCGACTGATCGAGTCGCAAGAATGGAAAATCGACCATCAGGTTGAATCTCAATTGAGCGGATTGTACGAAATCTTCCGTAAAGATAACGTAGTAGCCCTGCCAATCCGGTTGGATGTTCCAGGACAACAGCTGGTACGGGGAATTAAATAAGAGAATATGAGGCTGCGCTTCGTAGCGTTGCACATGGTCGCCAGTCTGCGTTGTACCCGAAGCCGCATTGACGACAGAAATTGCATAAAATTCGTGCCGAAATGGTGGAACCTGACGGCGGACCGTGCGCATGTTGTCTTCAAATTTCCGCACATCAAGACTCAAGTGCCGGGGACCGGGAATGTTGATATACTCACAATATTCTGACAAAGTGTAAATGTGGCGCATTGATGCAGCAATTAGCTTTGAAAACAATAGACAAGTGAATGCGTCCGTAAAACTAGAGTTTTCATTGAAATATTTATCTCGTATTTTCCATCACGGGACTGCTTCGTAATCTCAAGTTGGGAAGACAGCTGAAACTGATCATTCTGGGATAGGTGAAAAATCAAGAGTTTTGTTATACAAATTGGAGGAAGAAGTAAATAAATATGTAGTTTGGTTTAACGTTTTAAATATTTGCCATACAAATATGATGGCAATCCTCTCATCGTAGGCAATCCAGTCTATTAAACGAATTTCTTTGGAATTGAAATAGGGTGGATCCTGTATTTGCGAACTAGTCAGATACCATGAAAACGAAGCTGTTTAATTCCATTTTATTATTACTTTCCATTCTGCTCATTCGTTGCCAGTCACCAAAACGGGAGACGAGACCAAACCTGGTCTTCATCCTCGCCGACGATCTAAATAAAATGGATCTTTCTTGCTACGGAAGTGAGAATGTTCAAACCCCTCACATCGACCGATTGGCCCGTGAAGGGATGAGATTCGAACACATTTTTACGGCTTCGGCCATGTGTGCGCCCACCCGAATGCAGCTTTATACGGGGCTTCACCCGGTCAGGAGTGGGGCCTACCCTAACCATAGCCGGGTGAAACCGGAGGTAAAGAGCATTGTACAGTACCTGCGGCCCTATGGCTACCGGTGCGGTTTATCCGGGAAGTGGCACATCAAACCAAAGGAGATATTTGCCTTCGATACCATTCTTCCCAGTTTGACCAAGGCTGCTTATCTCGATTACATGATCAAGGACAATGATCCATTCGTGCTCTTCGTATGTTCTCGCGAACCTCACGTGCCTTGGGATAAGGGAGATGCAACAGCTTTTGATCCGGACCGGATAAGGGTGCCGGAGTACCTCGTTGACAATGCAGAAACGCGGCAAAATCTATGTAAGTATTATGCCGAGATCACCTACCTTGACAATCAGGTCAAAGAGGTTATGGAAGCCATCAACGAAAGTGGTAAATCGGACAATACGATCGTCATGTTCGCCACGGAGCAGGGAGCGCAATGGCCGGGATGTAAATGGACTTGTTATGACCCGGGGCTGGCAGCAGGGCTGATCGTGAGATATCCTCCTCTGGTAGCCCCCGGTTCCTATACCCGCGCAATGGTCAATTACATCGATGTACTCCCGACTTTCCTGGATATCATCGGAAAGGATACTCCAGATGTGGACGGCCGAAGTTTTCTCGAAGTTCTGGAGCAGAAGTCTGACGCGCACGATGCACTTGTCTACGGCATTCATACTCAGAAAGGAGCCATTGGATCACCGGAACAGGGCTATCCCATCCGTTCGGTCCGCACCGATGAATTTCTATACATCAGGAACTTGCGATCGGAAGTTGACTATAGTAATGCGGTTACCGTTAGAGATCGCCAAAACTATTGGCAGTCCTGGCTAAGAGATTCCTCCCTTAAAGAACAGAATGCCTTTCTTACGGCCCGATACATCAAACGGCCTCCGGTCGAATTGTACCAAGTTGCCAACGATCCCTATCAACTAACCAATCTTGCCGGCAAACCGGAGTACGAAACAGTTTTGGCCGATCTGGACAAAGAATTGTCCAATTGGATGAAAAGTCAGGGAGATCAAGGAGTGATTACCGAAGATGAGGCCGGGAGTCGAATACCAAAGAAAAACAAGTGAAACCGAGATATCAATAGAATGCCCATTTCCCTCTTGATGGTTTTTCTTCGGTAGTTTTAACTGGGAGAGCAACATTTTTGTATATTTGTTCTATAAAGTAGAATAAATATGAATCACACGGAGAAACTCGGTGAGTTTGAGGAATTGGTTCTGCTGATGATTGCCCTGTTGGAAGGCGATGCCTATGGCTTGGCTATTTGTGAAGAGTTACAAGAACAAACCGGAAGAACAGTTACCATTGGTGCTGTTCACGCAACTTTGGTTCGACTAGAACGAAAGGGCCTGGTGAGTTCACAACTGGGCAAACCTACCAAAGAGCGGGGTGGAAGGAGAAAACGGTTGTTTGAAATGACCGCTTACGGCAAAAGGGTATTGCTGGAAAGCTGCCAAATGAAAATCAATATCTGGCGACAGATTCCCGAACTTTCACTTAAAATATTCTGATGCCTACACCTGAGCCGCCCAAAGTCGCCGACCGGTTGCTGCAACTTTTTTGTCGACCGGAATTGCTCGAAGAGATCCAGGGAGATTTGCACGCCCATTTTCACCGAACGGTAGAACGCCGAGGTCTAACCAAAGCACAGCTTGCCTATTGGTTTCAAGTCCTCCATTTTATGCGGCCTTTCGCCATTAAAAAACCGTCTTTCAACCGAGCGTTTATGATTAAGAACAACCTCATCGGATCCCTTCGTTTCTTCGCTAAGAACAAGGGGTTTACCTCCATTAATATTTTGGGATTGACCATTGGGTTCAGCACTTTCCTGCTCATTTTGTTTTTTGTTAATCACGAGCTTTCCTTCGACCGATTTCACGATAATCAAGAACAGGTCTATCGAATTAATTTTTCCTTTCGGGATAATGCCGGCAATTCGACGGTATTGGTCAATTCTCCACCCGCTCTAGCCGATGGTATCCGTGGCAAGTATCCAGAACTCAACAAAGTCTCGCGATCGCGTTATGCGATGAATTGCCTCTTTTCCAATGGAGACCTCCGTTTCTATGAAGATCACGGCTATTATGCCGATTCATTGTTCTTAGAAGTACTGCAATTTGATATGATATCCGGCGACCCAAAGATCGCCTTGGACCAACCAAATTCTGTAGTTATTACGGAAGACTTGGCACTGAAATATTTCAATGATCCGGATCCGATTGGAGCAACGCTCTTGCTCAACAACGAAACCCCTTTGGCGGTGACTGGGGTACTGGCCAATATCCCAGAGAATTCCCATTTGAACTTTGACTTTCTCATTTCATTTTCGACCTATGTCGTACCGGAAGGCTACGCCTCTGACCTTGGTAGCTGGGGATGGCTTGGTTTTCTAACCTACGTAGAATTAAAGCCTCATACCGATCCGAAAAGATTCGAGGCGGAATTAGCACAGTATTTCAAAGAATTGAATCCGGAAAACCCCAATCCGATCCAACCCATCGTCCAAAACTTATCGGACATTTATTTAGGGTCCAATAATATGGCCGACGATCTGGCCAGCCACATTCGTTCCGGAAGCCGTTTCAACTTAAATGCGCTACTTTTGGTTGCTTTTTTGACATTGATCATCGCTGGATTTAATTTCTCAAATTTGTCGCATGCGTTGTCGATCAACCGGATTAAATCTGCCGGGGTAAGAAAAATATTGGGGGCCAGCAGGAAAAGCATTCTAACGCAGATGCTCCTGGAATCCTTGGTACTGACTTTCTTTTGTCTGGCACTTTCCTTTGCCCTGGTCTTTTCCCTTTTTCCGTTCATCGCCCGATACATGGCCTGGGAAGTTAATCTGGGGTGGAGGGAAGTTGGAGCCGCTGTTCCCAGCTTAATTGGGGTGGGTGCTTTGATTGGCCTTATTGCTGGCCTTTATCCTGCCTTGAGTACTGCTAAAGCCAATATTATTCAATCCTTGAAGGGGAATTTGCCGGTGGTCAGACAAAATCCACTCCAATTGAAGTACATCCTCCTGACGTTGCAATTCGCAATCTCCATTGGTTTGATCTGCGTCACCTACATCATGGCCCAACAAATCGACTATTTGAGCGATTCGGAAACGGGGTACAATGCCGAAAATGTCGTTTTGGTCAAATTGCTGCCCGAAGATATGTCCCGCTACTTTGACTTGTTCAAAGATCGATTGCTACAGCATTCCTCGGTCATTAACGTCAGTCGCAGCGAACGAGTCGTGGGGGATCCCTGGCCCTTTAGTGTGATCCGGAAAGTAGGTGAGGACCCCGAAATGAACAAGAGAATTTTTTTTAACCTGGCCGACTACGACTACTTCGCCACCATGGGAATCCCACTGCATAGTGGACGACCATTTTCCAAAGACCACACCAGCGATCCCACCCGATCCATCATCATCAATCGGCGAGCCGCTGAACAACTGGACCTGGAAGATCCGGTCGGTCAGCAGGTACATTTTTTTGAACTCGATGGCCCCCGGACAATTGTCGGCATGGTTGAAGATTTCAACTATACCTCTCTGCACCACGAAATCGGTCCGGCTGCCGTGGTGTTGCCGTTCATCGACCTCGAACACCTGTACGTCCGATTTGATCCCGGTCGCCCCAGAAGCCAAATTGCACTTTTGGAAGACACTTGGCAAGAAGTATCAGATGGTATTCCACTGAACTGGAAATTCTTGGATGCCGACCTTGAACACTTGTACCGGTCGGAAGAAAAACTGTCTGCTATGATCCAAGGCTTTTCCGTCCTGGCTATCTTGCTGGCTTGTTTAGGCCTATCCGGGATGGTTGCTTTTATGGTTAACCACCGGGTACAGGAAGTTGGCGTTCGCAAAGTCCTCGGAGCATCTTCGACTTCTCTCTACACCCTTTTTGTCAAAACTTATTTATTCCAGGCCCTGGCTGCGATGGTTTTTACAGTACCTTTGGTCCACTACCTATTGGGTCGCTGGCTGGAAAGTTTTGCTTATCACATTCAGATCAACTGGTGGGTGTATCCGCTGGCAACGCTACTACTAGTCACTTTGATCCTGATTACGGTGACCTATCAAATTGTCAAGGCGGTTCGGGTAAATCCAACTAAACTGCTCCGACAGGAATGAAGGAGACTACTATAAGGTGAAGTACAACAAACAATCCTCTCTCAATCCACACCTCTAAACAACTGCCAATACCTCATTTGCCAGTTTTTTTGATCTTTGGAGCGTTCAATGGTTCTCAGTACCCGACCGTCTGCCCGCAAAGACCAGGCTTGTCGGGAATAAAAGAGGTTTCCGTTGTAACGGAAGGATTTGGTGAAGTAAATCCGGTCTCCGATTACTACACTGTCCCAGGTCTGGGCATTCAAATCGTCGACATAAAATAGCTTCCATCTTTTTGTCTCCTCGTCATAGGCTCTGATCGTAAAGGCATCTACGTATTCTCCTTCTCCAATGAATATTTTCCACTCCTCCGTAAAAGCATTTTTGTTTTTTAACTTATGAACGAAAAAACTGTCTTTTTCGGGAATCGTATCCTTGTTGAAGATTGTAATTTCCGACTCCCATTTACCTTCTTTCCAGAAGTCAAAATAATCTGGCGACTGTTGGCCGAAGACGAGATTGAATGATGCTGATAAAATCGACACCTTCAACATCAAAAGAATTTGAACGTGTAATTCCATGCTCTTCGATTAGTTTATTTATTCAATACATTAAACTTGGGTGAATTACCGCTAACAATCGGAATTCAATAGGTGCAGTGAGCATTTTTGATGTTCTGTTTTCTCGCGCTTTAAAACTGGAATGAGATTGATGGACAGGTATGGATGAAATTATTTGCGCGCAACACGATACGAAGATAAGAAAAGACAGACACCAAAATAGCACGGAAGGGCATCTACTTTGTAGAAGGTGATTCGCTGACTCAATTAAACCCGTCTGATGAATGAAAATCCTACAATCTTTTACAGGAATAGGCGCCCTACTACTGTTGGCAACCTTAATACTTCATACCAAAGATATGGATGAGGCCCCGAAGACCGATCTAGAGTCCATCCTCGCGAAGATCGAGCGGATAAAGACCGCTTCCTACGTTTCGAAAATAGCCGGTCATCCACCGGGGGATTCGGCATTTTCTCAAACGCGTTATTCCCATTACAAAGAATACGTAAATCCACGGGATACTTTTGTGGGTACCAGTTTTGTCAGACTTCAGTACAGTGACCATACAAAGATGGAATATTGCTACGATGGCAATATGAGGGCCCGAGTACACTGGGATGAGAAAACAATGGAGATTGATAGTTTTCAAAACAATCGATTGACATTTAGGCCGATTCGCGCTCCCTTTTTTACGAGAGTGAAGTGCTTGATTACGTATGTCCTCACAACAGAAGATCCGGTTCGGATCTCTACTTCGGAAGGGAAAGATCACGTCAGATATACTTTCATCATTCCGGATACCCTGGTAGAAATAATCGGCAATCGCATGGTTTATCCTCCCGCTTTACACGGTACGTACGAAGGAGAGATATCGAGGTATGATTTGTGGATTGATAAATCAACGGATTTGCCCTGTCGGGTGAAGCGGACGATGCCCCACGACGTGAGTCTCGAAGAATGCCTCGACGCCAAACTCAATGAAGACGGACTGGCCGATTTTGTGGCAAGTGACTATTTCCCGGATTTCCCCCTGAGAAAGAAGGGGAAACCGTTTTCCAATGCGGAAGCCTTGATCGGTAAACCTGCTCCTGGATGGATGTTGAGCGATGCCCAAAATCAAACTTTCAAGCTCCGGGACATCAAGAGTAAGGTATTGATGCTCCAATTTACCAGTGTAAGTTGTGGTCCTTGCAAATTATCCATTTCTTTTTTGAAAGAATTGGCATCTGAATATCACCACGAACAATTCGATTTTGTTGCAATTGAGAGTTTCAATCGGAACGGCAACGTACTCCAACGTTATCAAGACCGCAATGAGTTCGATTATTCCTTCTTAATGTCGACACCGGAAGTGACCAACAATTACCAGGTAAAAGCCGTTCCCGTTTTTTTTATACTCGACGAGCAACGCATCATCCGAAAAGTGATTGTCGGTTATAGTAAAGGGAACACCGACGAAGTCATCCGAGATACTATTGCGGAGTTGCTTGATTAGGGTTTTGACATTTAAAAGGGAAGCTCCAGTTCGCAGATCTCAAAATTGCCGTTTCTGTAAGCAGTTACCAGGATCTTGTTTTCCGTAGGGTGCCAATTTGGTAGGGTTTCTCCATCTTCGTTGTAGGTCATTCTTTTTTTATGAGTCCCGTCTGCATTCATGACGTATATCTCGGGCCGCGTACTTTCCATGGAGGTCACGTAAACAATTTTTCGACCATCGCCGGACCAGGAAGGACAGAAATTGTGTTGTGGCCAATTAGTCAACCTCGTATGGCGGCCGCTCTTCAGGTTGAATCGATAAATCTCGTCATCGTAATTGTCCGTATCTTTTCTCGAAAAATAGACGAGTTCGCTACCGTCATTTGACCACCGGGGGTAGAAGTTTCTCCTTTCATTTTTTGTCAACCACCGAACGATGGCACCTTTCTTGTTGAGCAGGACAATATTGCTTCTGTCGTCCGTTTCTTTTAGACTCACTGCTACTTTGCCGCCCTTGGGTGAAGGTGATGCAAATATTAATTCCCCTTTTTCAAGCCGATTTGGCAGCTTTTTGACTTTTCTGCTTTTAAGGTGGATCATATACAATCCCTGAACCCCGTTTCTCTTTGATTCAAACAACACCCGCTTGCCATTTCGATACCAGGCCGGTCTTCTGTTGTCGGTACTGTTGTCCGTCAGCTTTTGCGTATGCCGGCCATTTTCGTCCATTAGGAATATTCCCCAATTCCCCGCTCTGTTTGACTCGAATACAATCCATTTTCCATCGGGAGAATAGGAAGCGTACCTATCTTCATACGGGTTGTTTGTCAGGCATCTTTCCTTGGGTGCTGCCGGTTGTGCGACAAGGGCAAGGTGTGGGGTTGCTACGATCAGTGCGAGGATGAATCTCTTTGTCATTCTTGTTCCTTTGGTTTGTGATATAAGGCCGGCAATTTCGGTTTTTGCCGGGCCCTCTACTTAACGACACAAAACCATGTCGATGGTTGTCCGGGCAGGAAAGCATGGATGCCAAACCCATGGTTCCAGCATTGGACAAAAAACGGATTTTCAGGAGTGCCAATGAGTACACTAGTAGGCACTTTGATTAATTTAATGTATTTGTTTTCAGATGCTTATGAGTCAATATTAAGGGCGAGCCCTTGTTTTACATCTAAGGGTTTCACGTACCTTGGCATGAATTTTGACCCCTTTTCCACCACAAGCACTTCCTGAATCTTCACTTCACGTTTTCCTATTTTTTCTTTTGAATCATCCTGATTAGATAACGTAAAAGATATGATACCCAAACTGCTACAAAGAATTTCAAGAAACTTTGACAAGACCATTTTGGTTGTTTTCCTATTGAACTCATTGTTCTGTCGTAGTGCTCTTCGTGCTCAATCCTTTGGCGGGTGTGGCTCTGTTGCCTATATATTTCAAGGTAACCCGACCGGAGTCTATTCCCTGGATCTTGCTTCCGGTTATTATAATACGGTCATGAATCCGGTGCTTCCCGGAGTGAAGTTGAATGCGGTAGGCTTCGATCCGATCAATGAATATCTCTGGGCGGCAGATCAAGCCAGTGCAGAACTGGTAAGGGTAGATGCCGGTTTCAATGCTACGACTTACACGGTTTCCGGACTTCCCGTTAACAATTATTATGTAGGGGACATCAACGGGAGCGGCATCTATTTTTTATACTCAAATGATAGCGGCGGTGATTTCTATACAGTAGATATGTCTTCGGGAACGCCTTCTTATTTGGGAACTTTTTCTTCGGCGGCTGGCAATATCCACGATATTGCTTTCAACCCAGTGGATAATGAGATCTACACCATTGAAAAATCTACCAATATCCTCAAAAGAATCAACCCCAATAATGGAACCGTGACTTCGATCGGGGCACCCGCCCTCCTGAACGGAAATACGACGGCTTACGGTGCGGTCTTTTTTGACGGTAGCGGTGATTTCTATATTTCGGCTAACAGCAACGGTCACATTTACCGGATTCGCTCGGTGCAGAACCTCAATTCGGGTGACGTGGTGGAAGCTACTTTGTTTGCCTATGGCCCTTCTTCGAGTAACAATGACGGGACCAAGTGTGCAGCAGCCGAGATCAGCAATGAAGGATGCGCCAACGATGCGGACGACGACGGAGACTCCAACTTGGATTGTGACGACCCGGAGTGTGCATCGAATGTAGCCTGTGTCGTAGGCGGTGGTGGCGGCGGTGGACTGGAAAGTAACGACCGCCTCGTCGATAAGATCGCTTACCGGGATTTTTGGCGAACCCGACACAATGTCGATTTGGAAAACAAGAAGCACATGCCAATCATGGAGCGAGATGGGACCTACGCTCAGTTTCAATCCCGGTTCTTTAGAAATGATTACCCCATCCGGGCCTTCATACCGATCGACGTGATCCCTGAGACGCAAACCTTCGTTTCTTCTCCCAACGACCTTTCTCTGTTATCCAATGCCGTCGAAGTCTTCGGTGTAGATGTATACGACGAGGAAAGACGAGTTGGCACGGTCCTGGCTCTGAAGACTGAGGATGGTGTTTACGAGCATACCAAGTACATTTGCGACCGGGTCAAAGGAGGGAAAATTCGCAATACCACCTATCATAAATTGGATGGTGAACACGACTTCGCCGTCACCAGGATTGTGAATGCCGAGGGCGGAAATGAGTTGGTCAGTTTGTTCTCCCTATACCTGAACGAAGACGGTAACTTCGTGTTGGAAAGCCATTGGAACATCGATGGTTACCCCGACCAAGGCACCTACTACAACTTTCACGTGTGGGCAAATAGCGTAAAGAAGTTGGAATCATTGACCACCGAAATACTGCGCCTGGTGTCCATCCAGGCCCCCATCAGTGATGTTCACATAACCGATGCCCCTGATGTTTTCGTCAACGAGATCCTCTATCAAAATCAGCAGGTTCAATTAGTCGTAACAAACCCCATTGGTGCTCAGCAACTACACCTGGATCTAATCAAACGACAAACAGAAACCTCTGAAGCGGAACCATTTCGAGTCGATCTCGACCTGAATGGAAACGAACAAGACACGGTGAGTCTCAACACTGACGGCGTCTTCACGCTCAACGGAAAAGCCAGCAACGATTTAAGTGAGATTGCCGATCAATTTTATCTCGGTGGCGGTGCTTGGGGGTATTTTGGAACCGAAAACGGCTATGCCATCGACCAATATGAAGTGACGCCGGGTAATCACGAAAAGTATGGCGAAAACGCCCAATGGATCGAACGGAACATTCATTTGAAAGGTCAACTACAGAATGAGCTGGTAATTTTCCGGACCTTAAAAGCGGCTACACAACCAGTTAATTATGCTGGCTACAATACGCTGGCTTTCGAAGTGGATGGTGCGGGTGATCTTGAAGTGGTTGTCTCCAAAGCCGGTATTGAAAAATGGGAGGATCAACCCCGGGTCCGTTTCAAAATCGACGGGCAATGCCGGGATGTGTACCTAAGTCCCTTGGATTTTGAGCAAAAAGATGGCCGATTTTCCTGGGAGGATGTCGAATCAATTTCTTTCATTCAGAAAGGGCCAAAAACAGCATCCCAGGAATTTGAATTAAAGATTAGCAACCTGGCCTTCGTCAATCTGACTGAAAAACCATCTTGCGGATCTTTTAACACCCAGCAGCTGAGAGCCTTCCCCAACCCCATGAAATACGAGTTGAACATCTTGCTTTCTTCTCAGGATAGTGAGCCGTATGAATTGACCTTGTCAGACCAGCTTGGTCGCGTGCTCGTTACTCAGTCTGGCGACAGTAATTTTGACGGAAAAATCACCCTGACAAAAGCAGATCTGGAGTCTGGGGTGTATTTCTACACAGTTAAGCTCGATTCGGGTATCTATAGCGGGAAGGTCATGGTGCAGAAGTAAAATAAAAAGAGCCATAGAGCTGTTTTTGAAGTGATTCCATCGAATGACAAAGCGACCACTTGACGTTGAAGAAAAAGATAAAAATGGGAAAAACTGGAGGAGTTGATCACGATACTACAACAATCCCTTCTCTTCCAGCGACTCCCTCAATTGAGCCTGATTTTCCCAAAAACGATCTTTGATCTTTTGCATGATGCCGTCAAATTCGGGATGATTTTTCAGCGGCTTGAAGAGGGGGTCTTTTTCCATCGACAAAAACCAAAATTGATAATTGTCGGCATCAGAAAATACTTTAAGTTGTTCGATGGCTTGATCAATTTTCCCCTCGTAGGCGTATTTTGTGGCGAGATTCGCACTTTTATAAATCGATTGATCCTTTTCGCAAAACTCCGAGAAAGTGCTGAAAAATTCTGCCGCTTCTTCCACCAATCCCATCTGTTTGTAAAGCAATCCGATTTTGGCATTTTCCTGCACAAAAATGTCGAGCCCCTTGGCTTCTCGTGCTTCGACAAATTCCTCGAAATAGAAAAAGGCACTGTCAAATTGCTCTTCTAGATAAAATATCTTAGCAATGTCCTGCAGAATATCCAATCGAGTCGTATCCTTTTTCCATTCATGAAGTAGCAACTCTTTCGTCCGGTCAAAATTGCCATCTTTTGCGTAGAGAATGAATGCCTTTAAATGGGGGGCGAAAAAGTTCTGTGGATTGTAATCCAGTGAGCGATTGACATATTGAATTGCTTCGTCGATGAATCCAGTCTGGACGAGCGCGTTGCTCAGGTGCAAGTAAGTGTAACTCCTAGTAATGGAATCACCGGCAGCAATATTGAGTTGGATGCCCTTGAGCGCGAATTCGAGGTATTTGGCAGTGTTCGGAACGTAGTTGGCATAGAAATCCGCGAGCATTTGAATGACTGCCGAGGAGTTTGGATTATACTCCAATGCCTTCTCCAAGTGAGGTAAAGCCAATTGATATTCCTTATTATTCATATAGTAAAGTGCCTTGGCAATAAGACTGGCAGGTAATTTAGAGTCATAGAGCAAAGCTTTGTCTGCATGTTTGTTGATCTGTTCGGTATATTGCTTTTCAGATTGAAATATGTCGAGAAAGTAATAAGAAACGGCGATGTTGGCATAAGCCAATGCAAATTGCGGATCGTGATCAATGGCCTTTCCGAACAGTGAAATGGCCTCCTCCAGGCCTTCTTTGGTTCTGGCGTGAAAAGGGACAAGGGCCTGCAAGTAAAAGTCATACGCCTCTAGGTTATCCGTTGGTTGCTTCTCAATTTGTTCGAGTTCGGAAGGGGTGACAATGGCTTCGATGGCCTCGGCGATTTTCGTGGCAATTTCATTTTGCAGGGCAAAGATATCCACGACTTCCCGACTGTATTGGGCTGCCCATAAATGCTTGTCGCTGGAGGCTTCAATCAATTGAATGTTGAGCAATACCTGATCTCCGATCTTCTGGCCGCTTCCCTCTACAAAATAGTTGACATTAAGTGCTTCGGCTATTTCGGGAATGGTCAGGTCCGAATTCCGGTATTTTTCGACGGATGTCCTGCTGATGACTCTCAAGTCCTTGACTTTTTGCAAGTTGTTCAGGGTGGATTCCATAAGACCGTTGATGAAGTATAGATTGGTGGAGTCATTGCTCTCGTTTTTGAAGGGCAAAACGGCAATCGATTTATCTAACTCGATGTCGGTAGAAGCCAATGATCTGGTCATCATGAAAAACGCTGCGACAAATATCAGCAACAGCAACGCTGCACCGGGCAACCAATAGGTTACGACTGCGCCGGTAGAGTCGGCTGTAACTTCTTCTTCCGCCGCAGTTTTTCTTTTTCCGACCTCTCCCGGCGGATACCCATAGTGTTCCCGAAAACATTTGATGAAATACGACGGACTTCCAAACCCCACTTGGTACGACACCTCCGAAACCGTATGGGATGATTGCTGGAGTATTTCCATTCCCTTTTTCAGGCGGACCTGGCGAATGAATTGACTGGCGGACAAGTTGGTGAATTTGCGGACCTTCCTCAGCAAATTGGATCGACTCATGTTCATCGCACCCGCTAATTCAGATACGCCGAATTGTTCCTCGGAAATATTTGCTTCCAGCACCTCGGTGAGCCGTTTGAGAAATTCATTTTGTGTGACTGTTGGGTCCGACATTAAAGCGAATGTTTGGTCGAAATTAGACAATTATTGCTACAAATCGAATACCACCTCATGATTCGCATCTCCGACGAAAATATCACAGTTTGCGCCATAATTTATATCCTTGCATCATAGTTCTGATGCCTTCTTCAAACTTGATGACATCCGCTGCATTCCTGATTAGCAGGGCTTTCCGTATTCCTTGACCTTTGCAAAAGTAAAATTTCAAAATCAAAAGAATGAAAATGATGAAGACATCAATCGCGAAGGTTACAAGCCTACTATCGACCGTAGTATTCATTGCTGCGTTGCTACCGGCCTGTTCTCAAAACGGGGGAGAGGCCCATACGCAATTCCACTCCTCCAAACCGAAAATAGATCTCCAAACGGCAGTAGCTTCCGGTAATCTCGAAGTTGTGAAACAGCATATCGAAGCGGGTACGAACATCGATAAGAAGGAACCTTTTGGGGGATCTACTCCCTTGATCGCAGCAGCCACTTTCGACAAAGTCGAGATTGCAAAGGCCCTGATTGATGCCGGGGCAAACCTGTCGCTCAAAAACAATGAAGGTTCTACCGCATTGCATACTGCAGCTTTTTTCTGTCGGGTGGAAATTGTCAAGCTGTTGTTGGAAGCGAATGCGGATAAAACACTCCGCAATAATTTTGGCGCTACACCAAGAGAAACGGTGATGGCTTCCTACGCTGATATGAAGCCATTTTATGAATTAATTGGTAAACAATTGGCCCCGCTAGGCCTACAGTTGGATTTTGAACGGATCGAGCGGACGCGCCCAATGATCGCAGAGATGTTACAGTAAAGTAATTCACCTTTCAAAAAAGAAAGTCATGACACAAGAACGAAGATACGACATCGATTGGCTGCGTGTCATTGCCATTGGGCTTTTGGTGATTTACCACATTGCCATTGTATTTCAGCCCTGGGCCATGCAAATAGGTTTTGTGAGAAGCGAAGAATTCTTAGTAGGCCTTTGGAAGCCCATGTCGATGCTAAACGTCTGGCGCATACCCTTCCTGTTCTTTGTATCGGGTATGGGTGTTTATTTTGCCATCCAAAAGCGCACCTGGTGGCAACTATTACAGGAGCGATCCCTACGGATTTTGCTTCCATTTATTTTCGGAATGATCGCCATCGTTCCTCTACACCTATTTATTTTTCAGAAATTTTATCAATTGCCGATCGGTTATGTCGTACATCCTGGTCATCTATGGTTTCTCGGCAATATTTTTTGTTATGTATTGTTATTAGCGCCACTATTTTTCTTCCTTAAAGGTCAAAGGAACAGTAGGCTAGGGAAGGGGGTATCTGCTTTCATCAGCCGCCCATTGGGGCCGCTGTTATTATCGGTATTTTTTATTGCGGAAACCCTCATAATAAAGCCGTTGGCGTTCGAACAGTATGCATTGACCTGGCATGGTTTTGTCCTTGGTTTCCTGGCCTTTTTCTTCGGTTTTATATTTGTCTACAGTGGAGAGAAGTTTTGGCAAAATGTTCTGAGATGGAGATGGCTCTACATCGGGCTGGCAGCTACGTTATTTACCATTCGACTATTGGCATTCGAAACTCAGGGGCCGCTTTATCTCAAGGCCTTGGAGTCGAATTTATGGATCTATGGAATTTTCGGTTTTGGGTACAAATACCTGAATCGGCCCAGTGCCTGGCTGCACTATTTCAGCCAGGCCGCCTATCCGATTTACATCATTCACATGGTGTTTTTGCACCTGAGTTCCTGGCTGATTCTGCCTTTGTCTCTTCCGGTAACGTTGAAATTGACCTTGATCATTGGCCTTACTTTCACCGGTTGTTTTCTGACCTATGAATTGGTGATCCGACGGATTGAGTTTTTGCGACCACTATTTGGATTGAAAATCAAGTGGAGGCAAAGGAAAGCGGAGGTTCAGACCGAGTTAAGCAGGTGATCAAATGAACTTATAATTTTCTCTGGCTTCTTTTTCCGCTAATCTGCGTTCTTCCTTAGGAATTTTGCCACCATTCCTGCCACAACCGATATTACTTGATTTTACCATGAGGATCCGGTGCCATTACCGGATCCAATTTTTTTCATTGACTTCTAACGACTCAGCTAAAAAAAAGCTATAATTGAACGGCTTAATTGAGTCACTGTTGCTATAGTTTCTCCCCTCCATAGTTAGCTATGCTTATCGGACCCATAACTTCGGAAGTGTAAGTTAACGCCCATTATTCCGGAACGTAAATAATTTCCCCATTTTCTAATTCGTAGGCAGTCCCTACGCGTTTTCCTTTTTTGCCATTTCCTTGTTCGGTGCTATTGGATTTGTAACGGGTGATTTCTTCACCTTTCTTGGTGATGATCTCCATGTTTTCTTTCCCTGGATTCTTCACAATAGTAAAGTCATCCTGGGAGAATATTTCCGTCATATTAAACCGGGTGACCAATGCTACCATCAAGGCGACGGCAAACACCATCGCAATGTCGAATAGATTCGCTACGGCAGAAATGGGATCATCTTCTGCCGGGGGATTCAAAAATTTGTTATTTCTCCTTTTCATTTTCTTCGGTAATCAGGTCAGCAATGTAATTGAGTTGTGAGAGGTCGCTGGCATACCATCGTTGTTTTACTTCCGTGAGGGCATAACCGATGGCGCCAATAACGAGGCCAACAACGGTCGTAGAAAAGGCTACCTGCATATTTTCTGCCATAGAGGCAATATTGCCTTCTGCCAGTCCGACCAGCGCCGGTCCCATTGGAATGAGTGTCCCCATGAGACCTAGTACCGGCCCCAACTTCGACATACTTTTGGTTGGCCCTAATTGTCTACTCATTTCCAATTCAAAATCGGCCAAGGTTTTTTCACGATTGACCGGTGAACGACTCGCATTGAGTACTTGATGCAGGTAACTAAAAACAGGAGCTTGTCCGTTGGGTGCTGCCCGTTCATGAAGTCCGTGCTCGGCCACATCTTTCATAAAAGCATCCAGTAGTTTAGATGCCTTCAGTCGATTGACGTAGGTCCCATAAAAACTGCCTAAGGCTGCCAGGGCCCGAAACAGCAATAAGAGCAAAATTACCACGACGGGTAGCATGAGACCCGTCGAAATCCAATACAGAATCTTGTTTAATATCTCCATTTAATTTGCCTTAGTAGGTCTTTTATACCACAACCAGCCAATCAATGCACCGGTCAAAAAAAGGCCGATAACAATAAGCAGTGGGCCAAATTCAAATTGCATATTTTTTTGACTATAGGGTAGCCCCTGACAAAACACCGTAATGACGATACCTCCCAACACCTGACCGCAACTCAAAATATATCGCAACTCCATGCGTAAATAATCCTCCGGAACCAGCCAGAGGATGCCAAGAGGAAGCATCAGAAATGTGGCCCCTACTCCAATTGAAAAAACTATTCCCAAAGTATCAAATTCCAGGCTTGAAAAGGTATAAAAGCAGATCATTTGAACGTATAGTACTCCGGCCAGTAACATCAGGCCTGGAAAGAACCTGGCCCAGCGGTAGTACTTCTTCACCGGTCGTCCAAAATACTGTTTGGTAAGTTCCAAGTCCGTTATAATGAACAAAATGGCCTCAATGACCTGGACTACTGCCAGATTTTGCATGATCTGAGAATCGCTTATCCAAGCGTTCAATTGATCTTTGCTCTGCTCAATTACCCAGGGATAGAGGAGATAGGCAAAAACTGACAAAGCTACGGCGATAATTACTCTGACAGACAGACCCCAATGACTCATCTGGAATACCGAACTAAGGAGAGCTAATACCAGTAACAATTGAACGGCCAATTCCATATTACACTTGGGATCTGCGCTTAATGATCAAGAAGACGAATAGTGCTGCTAACAATCCCGCCAGTGTATATACTACCAGAGAACCGTTGGCAATGGAAGCGTCTTGACCTGATTTAGCGGCAATAGTCTCTTTCTCCAGTACAACACCTTCTTCCGACGATCGAGGTTCCTTTACCTGTTTGAGTGCCGCAGCGTAACCGGCCTGCGCTTCTTCCGGCAGATTTTCCGTGATGAATTGTTGCAATTGATCGTTATTGCAGACAAAGCCACTGCATCCAGCCTGGTGTTCCTCGATGAGATCAGTGTGCAAAGCGGTCAATTCTTTGATTTGTGCCTCCGATGCCCGCCAGTACCCTTTCCGAACCGTTTCCAACATTACTGCCGTCATTTCCTGTAGGGCATAAGGGTTTTCTCGCTCGAAGAAATCCTGTACGTCAAGATTGAGCTGATCCTGTACGTAAACCTCATGGAGTTCATTCCATAAGGCATCATCGATTTCAGCTGGTTTCATTACATTCCAACCGTAGGTGTTGCGGAAAGTTTCGGCAAAGGTTTCGGCAGAGGTAGCCCCTCCTTTCATATATTCACCAATGTATTTCGGATTGAGTAAAGTGGATCTGGCCTCGACCCACAGGGCTTCCTTCAGCCCCTGCACGGACGCTTTGGAAGGGTTTCGAAAATCATTGAAATAGGCATCCGGGTCATTACCGGTGACGGAGCGAACCGCTAAACTCAGACCACCCATAAACTCGTAGACATGATCGAGACTCAAACCACCCCAGGTATTACTTTCCCGAGGCTGTACCACCACTTCCGTGTTTTGTAGAGCAGCTTCGAAAACTCCTTTTTGAAAGGCCCCCCACAAATCTCCCCGGTCGTAGATGGCGCCCATGTTGTTGAGGTAGGTAGCCGCAATTTCTTCTTCGTTTTCCCAAGCATTTCCTTGTTCTACCATACCCATGATATTGGTTCCGTAGATGCCGTTGACTCCACCAAAGACACGCTGGGTCGACCATTCTCTGGCTTGTTTGGGCGAAAGTCCATTGTCTTTCATGTACAATTCAGCGGTCATGACCCCACTTTTTACAAAATTTTCTTCTGAATCATTGGCTTCTGCGGCCATTTTGACAGCCTTGTTGATCAAATACATTCGAGAGGCGGCCAGATCTCGGAATTGCCCCGCAGTTTGTGCAATGACATCGATTCTGGGTCTACCCAGTTGTTCCTCAGAAATGAGTCTAATGTCTACTACTCTCTTAAAGGGATCCCGAACCGGTTCTACGCCCAGTAGGTAGAAAATCTGAGCGACCATGGCACCTTCGGTATCAATGAAGTCGCCCGGCCAAAGAGTGAAACTAACTTTACGGGGATAGGAGCCGTGTTTTTCAAAATGGGTTTGCAAAAGGGTCTGTGCCAATTGTTTGCCCACTGCCCAGGCTTCGGGAGATGGGGTTTTCTCGGCGTCGATCGAATACAGGTTGCGACCGGTCGGTACGGTAGCGGGATTGGTGATGGGATCACCTCCGGGAGATGGACTGATGAAGCCACCTTCCATTGCGGTGAAGACCGCCTGGATTTCTCCTTCGGTACTGTTAGTGAGGTTGGTTCGATATTGATTTACAGAACGTACCGATCTTTCAATGCTTAATACGGCATTTGCCATCTCTGCTTGTCGTTGTTCGGCTGCCAGCAGGCGAAGTTCCGCCTCACTAATGGTCTTTTTTAGTTGATCGGCAAAGTCAGTCAATCCAATGAAATCGGCCAGAGCCGATGGTTTCTTCTCCGCAATCAGGGGCCAGTTGGTTGCATACCTTTTAAGCTGTTGCAAATGCTTTCCTAAGGTTTGGAGTGGAACCTGGTTCAATTTATTGGTATTGCCTACCAGATGCAGGCATTGCACATGATCGGTCCGGATCAATTCCGCGATTGTGGCTTCTTCGGCCCGACTTTTTTCAGCTGCTACCTGATCCGCCAGACTTTCATCCTCCAACAATTTGAAAGTCAATTGGCGAATTGGCTCTTTTTGCATCATTTTCAAGAGGGCAAATACGTCGGGCTGCTGTCCCACTTCGAGTGCCTTAGCCATGGCAGGAATGGCCTTGGCCACTACTTTCGCCTTTTCTAAGGTCTGCGGGTCCAGAATCCCTGAACTTTGCTTGAACTGTTTTTCGGATTTTAAGTTTTGAATGAAGTCAACGCGTTCGGGATACGGAGAAATGGCGATCACCAATCGCTTCAATTCTTGAAGTTCATTTTCGCTTACCCCGGAATCCTTCTTTTTTTTGCGTGCGTGCGGATGCCCTGATTTTTTGGTCGAATTGTCCCGCATGCCGATGAATCCGCGTACAATATCGGCGTCGGACATGCCACGAGCCCTGTTGCTCCAATCCCGTGCCATGCGGATGTCCTTGGCATCAACCACTCTAGCCAGCACAGCTTCAGGAGAAGCATCTCGACCGATGATGTCATTGATTAGTTGCAACGCTACTTGACGGTATCTCTTGTCAAAATATACCTGATCTTCTAATTGTTCTTGAGTGATCCGCCCCTTTAACTTGTCTAAGCTTGCCAGGCTATACGCAATTGGGTCTACTGACATCAGGGTGGCCGTATTATCAACGTGAGCGGACTCGTAAGCTTTGCCAATTGTATAAAGACCAGAGGCCACTTTGGCATTGCGTACCACTTCCACGTGATTGGATATTTTCTGGATGGCCTCGTCGTCATAGAGAGTTGTTGTGCTATCCAAGTCGAGGTCGACGTGAAGCAAAAGTTGGTGTGCAAGCTGAGTAATGCTCTGTCGGTACTGTTCACGTACCGCCTCTCCAGCTCCGACAAATGCCGTTAGTTTATCACTCAATTCCTTCAAATCTCCTGTAACTTCTGATTCCATGAACGGAGGAGTCAGGTAGCTCAAAGTAGTCGCATAACTACGGCGTTTGGCAATAATGCCCTCCCCGACGTTGCTAATGGTGTAAATGTAGAAATGCGGGGTGGTGCCGATCAGGGCATCTGTCCAGTCGTAATTGGAGAGCGCGACTTGTTTTCCCGGTGTAAATTCCAGACTGCCGTGTGTTCCC
>JANQRV010000289.1 GCA_028284395.1 Saprospiraceae bacterium | reverse complement strand
CCCTCAGCGCTGATGGTACTGCCTTTTGGTGGGAGAGTAAGTCGCTGCCAACCCTTTTTTCTACAATAAGCCCACGTCTACTGACGGGGCTTTTTTTATGCAATGATGATGATTGAAGATAGACTCAAACTACGCTTTGAACTATTGTGGTGGGCCATTACGATCTTAATCGCCTTCATTGTTATTTTTCCCATCTATAGTTCGGTAAGGAATTATCCTTTCTACCTCCTGAACTTGGTGTTTGTCTTCGTCTTTATTACCCTTACCCGCTACATTTTTTTCCTTCGGTTTACTTTTTTTGCAAGGAAGCAACGATTAAAACTTGCCTTGATGTTCCTTTGCATTCCATTGACTTTTCTACTCGTCCAAGAATTAACAAATTTTCAGACTTTTCTAGACGAAAATGGTGCGGCGGCAGTGGCTGGAAACCTGAATCAAGAGAGTCGCACCAAGATGATTAATTATATTTATAATGAAATGTTGCTTTTTGGTGTTGGAAGTATTGTTAGTACCGTCCTATTTGCTTTTCGCATGATCATTTCTATTTGGCGCGTTCATAACGACCATAAAGATTGATGTTAGCACCTTATTCCATCGGCTCACCCTGGAAGCGCAATGCTAAAAAACGGTTATCCAATTCCAGTGAATTCTTATCGAACAAGAAAAAAGCATAGGCCATACCGATACCTTCCTTGTAAATGGCAAGCATCTTACAATACGTTCGGCTGGAAAAACTCAACTTTGGTTTAAAGATGGCTACTTTTCCCCAATCGGCATTGAAATCTTCTTTGAGTCGATTTGGACTAATGGGAAGATTTGAAATCATAGCCGTTTCGTCATTAGTGGCCAAATGCAATACCATCTGCATGCTTGCAGCGTGGGGGGCTACACTGACAAGTTCATTGGTTATTGATGGCGCTATAAAATAGCGGATTTCAATTTTTTCTCTTTTCGACCTGATGGCAAACGGGTAGTTGAGATAAGCATTTTTAATCGGTGTTGCTGACTTGTATTTTCCTTCCAGAGGATATACGAAGTCTAGCTTAGCTTCTTCCAATTGAGATTGGAAAGTAGTCGTCATCTTCACCTGCCCCCAGCCCAAAATTGGCAAAAGGCAATACCATGACCCCAAACAGAAAAGCCAATGAGATTTTCTCCATTTCATAATTGGAAACGTTGACTACTTTCCAAATCAAGATACCCTATGAATTGTCGTAAATTCATAATGATGGTGAAAGTTAGTATGGGAGTATAGCGACTTTTAGCGAGGAAGCTGATTAAACGGGAGCAACCCGAATCTTTTCTTTGATGGACTGGATGAGAGCAGGAGAGGGTTTGCGCCGGTGAATCTTGTTCTTGATGAATTCTCGAAAGGACTTTTCTTGGCTGAGGACTTTAAAATAGGCAGGATTCGATTGGATTTCTCGGAGGAGTTCTCTTTCAGCACTTTCATTTAACTCGTTATCTAGGTACATCGTGACTTTTCTTACGAGTTCGTGATAATGTTGATCTCTCATGACTAATTTTTTAAGCTATGGGAGCTAAACATTGCCCGGCGGGAACCGTCAGATAATTATTGCGACACACCATCACCGGGCAATTCGTCGAATATCCCTTGGCATTGAACTTGCAACAATGGGCCTGTAAAGACGAATTCATATTCCTGGAAAATGTTGTCATTATCTGGTTATTTTTAAATGTTTCCCAAGTCAGAAAACCATTCTGCCAACCCCCAAAAGTAACCACCGGACAGGCATTGCTATAAGTTTTGGTAGCAATACTTTCAATATCCAGTTGGTAACATGTCAGTGTGTGTGATCGTGCATGACATTTGGTAATGTTGTGTAAATGAAGTTTGCAGAAAGGCTTTTTGAGGACTGGATCTAGCTTACAGCTGTGGTTATCTAATAATATTTTAATTATTTAACTTATTCCTTTTGTCTCTATAACCTAAATTAGCCGCATATTCCTTTAATCTTTCCTTCAACATGTTTCTGGCCCGGTGCAACCTAGACCGCACTGTACCGATCGGAATATCGACAATCTTAGATATTTCTTCATAAGTGAACCCTTCAATATCACAAAGTAGGATAACGACTCTGAAATCAACTGGTAGAGAATTAATCGCATTTGTCACCTCATCTCCCATCATGTGCTCGAACATCTCTTCCCTCAGGTCCTGATAACCAGAATAAGAAGTGTCTTCTTCGTCGTGAAAACTGATGATCTCCTCAAAGTCAATCTTGGTGGGTTGTTTGCTTTTTTTTCGATATTGATTAATGAAAGCATTTTTCAATATCTTAAACAACCAGGCTTTGGCATTGGTCCCCTCAATGTACTTTCCAATGAAACGATACGCTTTCAGATAGGTTTCCTGTACCAAATCATTGGCGTCCTCTTCATTGTAAGTCAGATGATAGGCGAAGGTATACAAAGCATCTATCTGAGGAAGGAACTCTTCCTCAAAGATCTTATTTTCTTTTTCTGTTGTATCCTGTATAGCCATTATCATAGTAAATATAATGATTATTTATCAAGCTATTGAATTAAATATGCATTCCCCCGTCCATCCTGCAGCATCTACATTAACTACGGAAACTTTGAATTAGTTCCAAAAAGAAAAAATATTTTTTTGGAACAATTCGGCTTCGATATCTACAGTTGTATCGCCTCTTCTATCTACTAGTGTTCAGACGAACGGGCACTGAAGCAACATCAACAAAAGCATCCATCTACATCGAACGAAGAAAAGAAAATTGCTTAAGATCTAAAATCAGCCAAGGTAATTTCCGGAATGTAAGATTCAAACCAAAGCAGAGGAGCAGGAGTTTTATCTCCCGTCATCGTATCGCATTTAAAAAACAAATAGAAAAGTTGGAGTTGGTCGCCTAAAATTGTCAGCAATTTTTGCAACCTAATCTCACTTTCTCTCTCTTTGTTGTAAAGGTGACGCATCCGCCAAACGTAATAAGCTTCATCATGGAGCTCAATAATATTTAATAGCGATGCATCATCGGTATATTGCTGAGCAAAACGACGGGCTATGGCACCGTGATGCTTGGTCCAGTCTCTTGGTGAGGATTTGTCTTCAAGGTATTTAAAAGTATCGTGAACGAAGGCTATGAACCTCAGTTTACTTCGCGTTTCCGGATCCGGATCAAGCCGATCAATATTCAGCGTCACTTCATTGATGTGTTTGTAAACTTGACCTTCGGGGTGTCCGTATCTCGGGAGGCCCCATAGCAGACCTTTGACAAAATCAGGATCTTTGAGGAAGCGGGACTCTAGCTCACTTTCGGTATTTAATTTCTCGGAAAGATCAAATACTGAACGAACGGTTTTATTGGCTTCGGTGCTATTGGCTACTTTGTGATTCATAGCTTAATTGAAAGAAAAATTTTCATTTTTTACTCAAAAATTTGGATGACCATTCGTGCAGTTTTGTTTTATTATTGTTAATTTCCTGTTAAAGCAAGAAGCGGAAATAACAAGGGGGAAAGTCTCTGGTTTAAAACCTTTAGAAATTGAGCATAAAATTATGCTTCTGCCTCAAATAAGTCAATCATTGATTTAAATTAATTTGACAAAGATAAAACGTCGGGAATATGAAAAGATTATTCTCTTTGGTGCTAGCCGGAATTGTGGGAGGTTTCATCGCTCTGTTGGGGGCCTACACATTTTTGCCGGAGAAGCTGGTTGAACAGCCTACAAACTTTGTTAAACAGGCAAAGTATTTGAATGTTTCACCCAATGCTCCAAATCTACCGGGGGATTTTGTAGAAGCAGCTGATAAAGCCATGTCCGCAGTAGTTCATATCTCGGCCTCTTCCTCTCCAAAAGAGGATCGTAGGAACGATAGAGATCCCTTTCGCTTTTTCTTTGACGATGATGTTTTCTCCAATCCATTCCGGGAAAGAATGCCTCGTCAAGGTTCTGGTTCCGGCGTCATTTATTCGACTGATGGTTTTATTATTACCAATAATCACGTAGTGGAATACGCGGAGGAATTGGAGGTCACACTCGCAGATAATCGCAAGTTCATTGGCAAGATTGTCGGAACTGATAAAAAAACAGACCTAGCCGTTATCAAGATTGAGGGAGAAGACCTGACAACACTTGAAATAGCAGATTCAGATCGCGCTAGAGTCGGAGAGTGGGTTCTTGCCGTTGGCAATCCTTTTGACCTCACCTCTACAGTTACGGCGGGAATTATCAGTGCCAAAGGTAGAGACATCGATTTATTGGATGGAAATACTTCGATCGAGACATTTATTCAAACCGATGCAGCCGTCAATCCCGGCAATAGTGGTGGAGCTCTGGTCACCGCCGACGGAGAACTCCTCGGAATCAACACTGCTATTGCAACCAGGAATGGTGTCTTTTCGGGTTATTCCTTCGCGATACCAGTCAATTTAGTGACCCGGATTGCCGACGATATCATTGAATTTGGTTCTTATCAACGTGCGTTTCTCGGGGTACATATTTATCCGCTGGATAGTGAAGAAGCTGATGACCTGGGAGTGAATTTTACCCAGGGAGTCGTTATAGAAACTTTGGAAGACGGTGGTTCGGCACAATATGCCGGACTTCAACCCAAAGACATTATTATTCGGGTTAATGATAAAGCCATTAAGTCCGTTCCGGATCTACAAGAGATCGTCGGGCGAGCAAAAGTGGGGGATGTATTAGAATTGGTTATTGTGCGACGAGGGCGCGAAGTTGAGATTCCAGTTCGCTTAAGGGCACAGAGTTAAAACATTTAAGATTTTGTTAACATACGGGATGAAACAAAAAGAAAGAAAAATTGGTTAATAACCATACTAAAAGACTTGTTTAAAGTTGGTTTTTCGTTTTGTTTTGATGTGTCTGCCTTGTTTTCAAGGCAGACTTTTTTTATTTGGGGATTTTTATTTGGTAAGTCTTTCTTCTACTATTAGAAAGCTTATATGAAAGTAACCAGGGGTTGAAAATTTTCAACATTCGGTAAGTAGTTCCATTCTTTTTAGCAAAATCTCCTAAATTGTCAATCGGTCCGTCGACCTCTACGACGTCATAGTTATCCAGAGGTGGATAGCCATCTTCCTGCTCATTGACAAAAAAGCCAAAATTGCGGGGATCACTAAGAATTTCTTTAATCGCAACAATCCTAAATACGTAGCGATTGGTTTCTGCATTGAGGTTTAGATCGTAGTAGCTAGTCTCTTTCTGGCGGCTTAGCGCTCTTTTCATATTTGGGCCCCCTGTATTATAAGCGCCAGCTGCAAGTGTCCAACTACCAAATTGACGTTTGTAGTCCAATATGTATTGACTGGCAGCTTGGGTTGATTTCTCAATGTGGAAGCGCTCGTCGACCTCACTATTAATCTCCAAACCAAAATACTGCCCCGTTGGCCGCATGAATTGCCAAAATCCTTTAGCGCCAGCTGGTGAGGACTCATTCCTCAAACTGCTTTCTGCGACAGCTAGATACTTGAAATCATCGGGTACGCCGTTTTCGGCCAGAATTTGTTCAATGACCGGAAAAAAACGACGCATGCTCTTAATGTAAAGAATGGTACTGGAATGCCAATAGGAATTCACTAGTAACTCTCTTTCTAGCCTCTCTCGCACGTCGAAATTATGCATGGGGAGTGGTTCACCGGCAAAGCTGAAATCTTTGTTTAGATCCACCGGCTTGATGATCTGAGGTAAATTAGAATCATCTGTAATGTATTGGGGCCTTTCTAAAACACGCTCCTTTTTCGAACTCGAAGAAAATACAGCAATGGTTAATACGGCAGCTAGAACAGCTGTGTACCATCTTAAAAATTTCGGACTCAATACATTTGTCATTGGACTCACTTTTATGTCAATAATTTGGCTATTATTTTTGTTCGAGCATAAAAGTTGGTAAATCGAAAGCGCTAAACTCAAATGTAATAAATGTAGGCAGGCTATTAAAATTTTGTTGGCTTTTTTATTGCTTTGGTTTCTTAAAAACCGGCACGGTAGAGCAAGGCTCGCCGTACATGATACTCTGTGCAACAGGGCGCAGCATTTTGGTAACTGAGAGGTAGGCGGCGGCCGGTACGGCTTTGTCACCGCAACCTTTGATTACGAGTCGTTTCCCTTCAAATTCCGCAACTTCGATCTCCTTGAGAGATTGTAGAATGGCGTACTTTATGAATTCTTCTCGGTTGCCTTGAAAAACCTCTGCTGCAAAAGGAGCAGCATGGCTAGCGACCAACATGTATGCCCAAAGAGGAATGATGGCATCAGTAGAACAAAACACCAAGAGGTTTTTATTACGGTATTGATCCCAGTCGTGCTCTTTGATGACCTTGCGGAATTCCTTCTCTCGAAGGATCAATCCTTTAAACAAGTATTCCTTTAGGTCAAAAGCGGCCAACTCTCCCTTCGGATAATGATCTTCCAGATTCAAAGTTATCAAGCCGCTTTGGGCAACGCGGTTAACAAGTGGTTTGTTTTCCATATCTTGAATGTTCATTCTTCTTCTTCCTGACCATCCGTTGGCGGCAATTGTTCAAATTGAGGGTCTCCTGATTGTTTATCGCTCTGGACGACTTCTTTCATCGCTCTCTTTCTCATGGTATCGAGATCCTCCATCTCTCCGTTTTGTACCTCGGCATTGCCCGACCGGACCTCTTCGATTGGTGCCTTCTCGCCAATTTCGGTGTCAGGTTCTTTAAAATCTTTTAGTTTTGGAAGATCTTTAAGCCCTTTAAGTCCGAAGTAATCCATAAATTTTTCACTCGTTCCATAGAGGAGTGGGCGACCGGGACCATCACTTCTTCCTTGAATAGAAACAAGTTCCTTCTCCAATAGTTTTTGAATGGTATAGTCACAACCAACACCGCGAATTTTTTCAATTTCACTTTTAGATACGGGCTGTTTATAGGCGACGATGGATAGGGTTTCGAGTGCAGCCCTGGAAAGTTTTTTACGAGAATGGATTTTGAGCAATTGCCCCACTGTCTGGTGGTAAGCTCCCTTTGTCATAAATTGGTAACCATTGGCAATTTCAACAACCTCGAAAGCAAAGCTTGCCTCCTGATATTTGGCACTGATCGCCAAAAGTACTTCCGCTAAGGTAGTTTCCTTAAATTTAGTATTGAATGCGCCTTCCAGCGATTGTTTGATTTCTTTGAGGGAAATGGGGCTTTCCGCGGCAAAGATAAGCGATTCAATATGTTGTTGAAGGTAGTCCAAAACGTAAATTTTGGAGCGAAGATAAAGAAATTCACGTTGCCAATCACCAGCAGGTAAATTCCTTCTCCCGGTTGTAATGGATATCGCGTGTCAGTCTCAGATAAGTATTCGTATTATGCTGAGGATTTTCATCGGGCGAGATATTCTGAAAATAGAAATCGGCTAGTCCCTTAATTCCTGCCATGTCATACGCTACATTCACCATACACTTCGCCAGAGGAGAAGGAAGGTTTTCATTCAGAGCGGCATGTTTTTCAATTGTCCTTTTCTGATACCTCAGAATTTGGTTTTCCGTGGGTTGATTGAAGTCAATCATATTGGTATCAGGGCTGTATTTGCTGAAATATACCTTGAATTCATCACCGTTTTCTAAAGGCATTCCAATTCTAAGAATAGAATCAGGAATCGTTATACGGGATCGATATAAGTTATTGTAGGCAACAAATTGATAGTGAACGTCGAGCAACTCTCCATCCTCGTTGATAAAGACCTTGGCCGGGGCGAACTTGGTTGAGTCGATCGGAAACTCAGTGGAATAGGATACCCTTTGATCCGGCTTATTTTTGATCACAAGACTGGTAAACATAAAGATACAGGCAATCAGAAATCCAAAAAAGGCCAGAGATTGGATCCAATGTTTCCTTGCCAGAGCTTTCCGCCTCCGGTTAATGGGAGTATCAATATCAAAGTCAATGTCGAAATTATAGTAAAAGGTATTTCCTTTTCGCTCCAAGTCGAGGACAAAGAGATCTTCTCCGAGAAAAAAGGAATAGCTCTTACTTTGAAGGATACTAAAATCAATCAGCAGAATTTTAAGGTTGCACAACACTAGCAAATGTCCCGTCGTGGGGCCATGGTAGAGGCTGATATTGTAATTTCTCCCTTCATCGCTGGCATATGTCCAAGTACAATGGGCCATGTGAAAAAAACTTGGGTTAAGGAATTATACTTGTATGTAAAAATGCTCTAATGAATGGGTTGGATTAGCGAGGGTGTAGTTTTCTTGCCATTCAGATCATATTATTTTCAATATAATATACGACTCTTTGTTTTAATATTCCATGGACGACTCTAACTTTAACATTTATCTGGAGTTGAGCCTACTATAATTGTCAACCATTTTCTATCTTGGAAGATGAGTCCTAAGAGACAATCAAACAAAATAAAACGGAAGATGAAAAATCGTTTACTCTATCACTTTTTAGCTATTGTGACTTGCTTGTCATTTTTCCCTCCCTCATCCAGTGCTCAGAACAAATCCAAAGGTATTGATACCGTATTTCATGGATTGAAATGGCGTAATATTGGTCCTTTCAGGGGAGGTAGAAGTGTAGCTTCCTCCGGAATTCCAGGAGATGTCAATACCTACCTCATGGGGACCTGTGGCGGCGGAGTCTGGAAAACCGAGGATGCCGGTGTAACCTGGAAGAACATCTCAGACGGCTCTTTTAATACCGGGTCTGTAGGGGCTATTGAAGTGGCACCATCAGATCCTAATGTTGTTTACGTCGGAATGGGAGAACATGCTATTCGTGGTGTTATGACCTCACATGGTGATGGAGTTTACAAGTCTACCGATGGCGGAGATACTTGGATCCATCTTGGTTTAGAGCATTCCCGGCACATCGCAGAGATCAGAATTCATCCTCAAAACCCCGACCTGGTTTATGTAGCTGTCCAGGGAGCGGGGTATGGCCCGGGTGAAGATCGAGGTGTGTATCGAAGTTCAGATGGAGGACAAAACTGGGAGAAGGTTTTCTATGTAGATGAAAACACAGGAGCAGCTGATCTCAGCATGGATTTTCACAATCCTCGGGTATTGTATGCCGGCATGTGGGACCATCGACGCTTGCCTTGGCAAGTCCGAAGCGGAGGCCCTGGATCGGGTATCTACAAATCTGTAGATGGCGGTGACACCTGGCAAAAACTTACAAAAGGATTGCCTGCTGAATTGGGGAAGGTGGCCGTTGATGTATCACGTGCCAATCCCGATGTCGTATATGCGAACGTCGAAGCAGAGGGTGAAAAAGCAGGAGTTTACCGCTCGGACGATGGTGGAAAATCATGGCGTCAAACCAGTAAAGATCGGGTTACGGTGGCCAGAGCTTGGTATTATATTGAAATCTTCGCCGACCCGGTTGATGAAAATAAAGTATATGTCTTGAATGCTCCAGTTCTAAAATCCATCGATGGAGGCAAGACCTTTGAAAGCATCCCGAACCCCCACGGTGATCAACACCATTTGTGGATTAATCCGGATAATACCGACAATATTATCCTTTCCAATGATGGTGGAGCTTGCGTGACCTTTAATGGAGGTGTCTCCTGGTCGAGTCAACAAAACCAGCCAACTGCTCAATTCTATCGGGTGATCACTGACAATCGCTTTCCGTACCATGTATACGGTGGCCAGCAGGATAACTCCACAGTTTGTACGGCCAGTCGAACCAACGGTGGTCGCGGAGGTGGTATTAGCTGGAAAGATTGGTATGCCGTAGCGGGTTGTGAAAGTGCTTTCTTAG
>JANQRV010000288.1 GCA_028284395.1 Saprospiraceae bacterium | reverse complement strand
CCCTCAGCGCTGATGGTACTGCCTTTTGGTGGGAGAGTAAGTCGCTGCCAACCCTTTTTTCTACAATAAGCCCACGTCTACTGACGGGGCTTTTTTTATTTATACTTACCACTAGATATCAATGCCCCGGACGATTCTTGTCTGGGATCAAGAATTGAAAGAAAGAATTTTATTTTTTTGGATAAATAGGTGTATCTTTTTTGGGAATTAGTCGTCATAAGAACAGCGACAAGAAAAAGGACTTATCGCGACTATTAGGATTATTCATTTAAACACCTTCATCCTTGAAAGAGACTTGTCATAGTGGGATGGTCGACAATGAGGTCATCAAGACATACCTCAAAAACCAGGCTTCGATTTGTTTCACACTCTTGTATAATAGGTATGCATCTAAGATATACGCTAAGTGCATTACCTTGCTTAAAGATGAATCGAGTGCGCAGGATGCAACACAGGAAATATTCATCAAGGTATTCATGAATCTTTCAAAGTTTGGTGAAAGAGCCCGGTTTTCTACCTGGGTATATTCAATAACTTACAATTACTGCATTGATTACATCCGGAAAAAAAAGAAGTTGAAAAATATTTTTTCGGACGAAATGGAAAAGGCACCGGACCTTCCGGAGGAGGAGGTATCGGATAAAGAATTACTGGAAATGGAAATTGCCGAGTTGAAGGTAGTTCTGGACCGAATCCCAATTGGAGATAAGGCAATTCTCTTGATGAAATATCAGGATGACCTTTCGATCAAAGACATTGCGAACATTCTAGACAAAACTGAAAGTGCCGTCAAGATGAAAATCAAACGTGCGAAGGCCAAGGCCCAGAAAACCAAAAAAGAGATCGGTAAAGATGGAGGAGCCAAAGAACAAGACCGAATGCAGAAGACTATGGTTGAATTTGGAAAGACAAAATATTGATCGACTATAACTAATTCGAATGGCCCCCTGATCGTTGGCCTCTTCATTTAGAAGGACGTATTGTATTGAAAAGATATCGTATGAATAACTTTACAGAGCTTGGAAAAGAACATGAGGATGATTTTAATAGTAACAGGAAAGATTTCGTCAAGCAAAGTATATGGACGACCCTCGGGACCTTTAAATATGTGGGGAGTATTTTCGATGTATACGTCCCGAAGTTCATAAGATTTTTGGTTGGCTTATCTGGTGGTGATCTTGAAGCGAAGAATCATGCAGAGGACGATTCAATGACGGGGTCGCGCGGAATGATCTTAGGAAGGGGGGTGGAAAGTAGCGATGCTAAACCGGATGTTGACGGACCGGCTAATGATGAAATATGAGATAATAACCTTGCTAGAAGGTAAAAACCCATAAATATGAATGGAGAAAATGGTGGTAATACCATCACACAGTTGCTACAAAGTCTGTTGGATCAATTTGCTCTTTTTTTGCCTAACTTTTTGAAGGCGATTGGGCTTTTAATTGTCGGATGGATTTTAGCGAAGGTACTTTCGGGATTGTTAAGAAAATTACTGAAAAAGATCAAAGTGGATCAATTGGCGGAGCGATTGAATGACATTGATCTGATTGGGAACTCCAATTTTAAGTTGGTGCCAAGTGTTCTGCTCTCGAAAATTCTCTACTATCTAATACTTTTTGTATTTCTGATTGCATCTACGGATGCATTGAATATCAATGCCATCACTCAAATGATGACCAATGCGTTGAACTATGTGCCCGTATTGCTGTCTGCATCATTCGTTTTTATAATTGGGTTGTTTCTCGCGGATTCGCTTAAAAAACTAATTTATACTGCTTGCAATTCACTGGGAATTCCTGCTGCAGGATTGATCTCGAATCTATTTTTCTATTTCATATTTATCAATGTACTCATTGTAACCCTTACACAAGCAAAAATAAATACAGAATTTATCCAGGACAATTTATCTATCATCCTGGGTGGCATCGTTTTTGCTTTTGCCATTGGTTATGGTTTAGCAACGAAAGATATTGCTGCCAACTTTGTTGCTTCCTTTTATAATAAGGGGAAAATCAATTTGGGAGATACCATTGCAATCGATGGCATTGAGGGTATTGTGGTGGAAATTGATACGACTAGCATGACCCTTGTTTCCAATAATAATGATAAAGTCATTATCCCATTGAGCAAACTAAATAACACTAGTTTGGTCATTAAAGATACACAGCGTGTCGATTCGTAAAGCTTTGAAAATAAAGCTTTAATAACATTAAAAACCCAAGTTTAGTTACAAATTCCGTTCTACCAATTACACAGGTGGAAGGGCATCATATTATTTGCAAACATTTAAAATTGAACAATGGTTAAGAGGTTACTTTTATTGGGCTTCTTTCTGGTTACTGCAGTCCTTTTACATTCACAAACAGAAGAAGAATTAAAGAGCAAGAAAACTGCTGAAGAAGGAAACGTTGCTGCGCTTCAAGCTCAAATTGATTCGGTCAAGGGTATTATAGCTGGCATAGATGCACAGCTAATCAAATTTCCGAGGTGGGAGAAGGGAGCATTCGGCGTGATAGGAATTAATTTCAATGGCTTTAATGATTGGTTGTCCAGAGACCAGGCAAACACGACGACAAATAGTTATTCTTTCAGTGGCAATGCTTTTGCCAACCACTTTACGGAAAAATCCTTCTGGAGAAATGCTCTGAACCTAAATATTGGCCGAGTAAAATTAGAGGATCGTGATGTTCCCGACTCGGAAGAGGTCATTGAATCTCCGGATGCAATAAATCTCACCTCGCTCTACGGATTTAAACTAAGTGATAAAATTGCCGTTTCTGTCCTTGGAGAATACCGTTCCACTATTCTAGATAATTTCAACGACCCGGGTTATCTGGATCTTGGCGCGGGTCTTACCTGGACACCCATTTCCAATATGGTCGTAGTGATTCATCCGTTGAACTATAACTTTGTCTTTGCTGAGAATGAGTCCTCTTTTGAATCTTCTTTAGGAGCGAAGGTTGTGGCAGACTATACTAATGAGATTGCTAAAGGAGTTAATTGGCGCTCTAACCTTTCGGCCTTTGTGAGTTATCAAGGCAGCGATCTATCTAACTGGACCTGGGTCAATGGCCTGGCCTTCTCCGCATGGAAAAACATCGGGGTCGGTTTTGAGCTCGGCCTTAGGAATAACAAACAGGAGGCTCTTGCTAAGGGTTTGACTAATAACCCTTTACAAACATATTGGGTGATTGGCCTCACTTATACTTTATAAGCTTTTTAAGCCATCAATGGGTAGATAAGTCACTTCAATTCAGATTGAAGTGACTTGTTATTTTAGGGATTTTTAATTCAATCTTTTTTCTCCTATATTGTTGAACTGGAACGCGGGTATAACAAAAAAAACATGGCAGAAAAAAAGTTATTTTTACTGGATGGTCACGCACTGGTTTACAGAGCGCATTATGCTTTCATCAATCGTCCGTTAATCAATTCTAAGGGGCTCAATACCTCCGCAATTACTGGGTTTACCAGAGCACTTTGGGATATTTTGCAGAATGAAAAGCCGACTCACATTGCCGTTGCATTTGATCCGCCTAACCCCGTTTTTCGCCATGAGATGTTTCCAGAATACAAAGCTAATCGAGAGCAGCAACCAGAAGATATTACCTTGGCCTTTCCCTACATTAAGTCAATCGTAGAGGGTTTTAATATTCCGATTGTCACCGTAGCCAATTACGAAGCTGACGATGTTATTGGAACGCTGGCAAAACAATCTGAAAAAGAAGGTTTCACCGTTTATATGGTGACTCCCGACAAGGATTATGCACAGTTGGTATCGGACAGCGTTTTTTTGTATAAACCTTCTCGACAGGGGAATGGTGTAGATATTTTGGGAGAAAAAGAAGTCATTGAGAAGTGGGGCATCCAGCGGGTAGAGCAGGTGATCGATGTATTGGCACTACAGGGAGATAGTGTGGATAATATCCCCGGCATTCCGGGTATTGGGGCTAAAACTGCTGTGAAGTTATTGGCGGAGTACGATTCCCTGGAAGGATTACTGGATAACACTGAAAAACTGAAGGGAAAACAAAAGGAAAAGGTTGAAACCTTTGCCGAGCAAGGTGTAATGTCAAAAAAATTGGCAACTATAGATATAAATGTACCCATTCAGTTCGATGCTAAAACTTACGCGGTTGAGCCCGTCAATAAATCGATGCTGTCTGAGATCTTCAAGGAGTTAGAGTTTCGTACTCTGGCCCGCCAAATACTGAATGAAGGAAATGTGACTCCCGCTCCTAAAGGCGGAAATAGTCGGCAGGGGAACCTCTTTGATCAACCCGGTGCGAATCAGGCTAATCAATCGGGACCTTCACTGGCCGCGCACTCAATTGCCGATAAAAATGCTGACAATACTGAACATGAGTACCTGTTGATCGACACAATGGAGAAGCGAAAGCAACTCATCGAAGTCTTAACTCAAAAAGAAGTATTCTGTTTTGATACGGAGACGACCAGTATAGACCCTAACCTGGCGGAGTTGGTTGGTATGTCCTTTGCAGTTGAACCTTCGAAAGCTTACTATGTTCCGGTACCGGTTGATCAGGAGGAGGCAAGACAATTGGCGCAGGAATTCAAAGGCGTTTTTGAGGATTCCAGCATTGGAAAAATTGCGCAAAATATCAAATACGACGCTTTGGTTCTCAGGTGGTATGGAATTGATCTAAGCGGCAAGTTTCACGATACTATGCTGATGCATTATTTGTTGGAGCCAACCTTGCGGCACAATATGGATTACCTCGCTGAAACTTATTTGAATTACCAACCGATCTCCATTGAAACGCTGATTGGCAAAAAAGGCAAAAAGCAACTTTCGATGCGGGATGTTCCGGTTGAAGATGTAAAAGAGTATGCTGCTGAAGATGCAGACATTACTTTTCAACTATGGCAAACTTTTCATCCAAAACTGAAGGAAGAAGGGTTGGATAAACTCTATGACGATATCGAAGAACCATTGGTAAAGGTTCTGGTGGATCTCGAATTTGAAGGTATTAACCTCGATGGTCAACGTCTTAATGATTATTCCACAGTGCTGGCACAAAAAATCAAAGAATACGAAGAGGGAATCTATGAACATGCCGGTCAAGAATTCAACATTGCTTCGCCAAAACAGGTCGGGGAAATTCTCTTTGACAAAATGCAAATCCCTTATCGATGGAGAAAAACAAAAACCGGTCAGTATTCTACCAATGAGGAGAAGCTGACAGAATTGGCCCAAAACTACCCCTTCGTCAAGGAAATATTGAAGTTCAGAGGGCTTACCAAACTAAAATCTACTTATGTAGATACATTGCCAACGGTTGTCAATCCGAAAACGGGGCGAATTCATAGTTCATTCAATCAGGCATTAGCTGCTACCGGAAGATTGAGTTCGAATAACCCCAATCTGCAAAACATTCCCATACGAACTCCCGAGGGGGCTAAGGTTCGAGAAGCCTTCATTCCTCGTGATAAGGATCATATTTTGCTGGCTGCAGATTATTCACAAATCGAGTTGCGGTTGATCGCGCACATTAGTGGCGATGAAGCCATGCTGGAAGCGTTTCAAGAAGGGAAAGACATCCATAAAGCGACGGCAGCCCGGGTTTTTGAAGTTCCATTTGAGGAAGTGACAAAGGAGCAGAGGTACCGGGCTAAGACGGTTAATTTTAGTATTATTTACGGGGCCGGTGCAACCAACCTATCCCGCCAGTTAAATATCAAAAGAGCGGAGGCACAAGGGATTATCGATCAATACTTCCGCCAGTACACAGGCTTGCAAGCTTACATGCACGAAACGGTTGAGTTTGCCCGTAAAAATGGCTACGTTTCTACGTTGCTAGGCCGCCGCCGCCACCTAAGAGAGATCAATTCGAATAGTTCCTTGGAACGTAGCAATGCGGAGCGAGTCGCCATCAATACTCCTATTCAAGGGAGTGCGGCGGATATGATAAAAATTGCTATGGTCAATATCAATCGGGTCTTCAAAGAGCGTAATATTGAATCGAAAATGATCTTACAGGTCCATGACGAACTGGTTTTTGATGTCCCCAAAGCCGAATTAGATGTAGTGGTTCCCATCATCGAACAGGAAATGAAAACGGCGATACCCAATCTGAAAGTGCCCATACTTGTTAGCGTTGGCACCGGTGAAAATTGGCTGATTGCACATTAGCCAATAAACAGAGCCACCCAATATCCACTGATTCTAAAGGAGGAGTGGATAGAAGACATTAACTAATAAATTTTTTCTGCGAAGAGAACTACCGTTTATGGAATTACCCTATCCAATACCTGTCGAGGAGTTAGCTGCCAAAGTGGAAGCAAAGAAAATCTTGGGGAGCAAAAAACTCAAGGCTACAGGGATTAATGAAATTCACAAAGTTAGAAAGGGCGATATTACCTTTGTAGATACTGAAAAGTACTACAAACATTCGTTGAGTTCCGCCGCTAGCATTATTCTCATAAATAAGGAGGTGAAGTGCCCGAAGGGCAAAGCACTCCTTATTTGCGATGATCCTTTCGAAGTCTATAACGATCTGGTACTGGAGTTTCGGCCATTCCGACCCATTGAGGAAGAGATTGCCAAGTCCTTAAAGATTCCGCCAACGACCGTTATCGAACCCGGGGCAGTGATTGCACCCAATGTTCAGTTAGGGGAATACTGCTATATCCAAGCAAACGTTACCATAACGGAAGATACGATCATCGGGGATCACGTTACCATAGAGGCGGGAAGTTCTATTGGGACCAGCGCTTTCTACTTTAAGAAGAGTGAAAAAGGATATAAGAAATGGCGTTCGGGCGGAAGAGTGATCATTGAGGATCACGTTGATATTGGTGCAAACTGCACCATCAATCGCGGCGTTTCGGGAGACACTATTATTGGGGAAGGTACTAAATTGGATTGCCACATTCACATCGGGCATGATGTAGTCATCGGTAAGCATTGTATGTTGGCAGCCCAAGTGGGAATTGGGGGGAATACTACCATAGAGGATTGGGTTATCCTGTACGGACAAGTTGGGATCGCACAAAATGTTACTATTGGTGCGAAGGCTGTAATTCTAGCAAAATCTGGGGTGTCAAAGGATTTGGAGGGAGGAAAAACATATTTCGGAATCCCAGCAGATGAAATCAGGAGTAAATATAAGGAGGTTGCTGCACTAAGGCATCTGCCAAAATTCTTCTCGGATTATTACAGGTAATTGAAAAGCCTTAATTCTTTCGAATGCGTTTGGTAGTCAAAATTTTACTTTTCGAATCCAAAAGTTGGACCAGGTAAATGCCTTTCCGTAAATCTCCTACAAAGTATTTTTGCCCATTTCTAAAAAGAAAGGACTTCACTTTTTTACCAATGAGATCATATACAAAAACCTTTGATACATGCTCATTAGAAGAAATTTGAATGTGATTTAGTGCAGGATTGGGAAAGACTTTTAAATCGATTTTTTTGTTATTAATTACAGGAGTGGAATAATTGGCGGTCGCCAACAATTTTTTTTGACTCAGTCCTTGGGATGTACCAATAACAAATAAAGCAAGAATTAGTAAATACTGCCTCATAGATTAGATTGTATTTGTAGTAGCGTCGTTATGTATAAAGCCTCAGAGCAATAAATATAAAAAATTTTAATGAGAAATATTGTGCGGCTTGAGACATTAATCAAAAATTAACATTTAACCATCACAATAGCTCTTGAAAATATTCTGCAAACTCTTCTATTTTCATGGAGCCAACGTCGCCTTCTCCTTGACGTCTGACTGCAACGGAACCTGATCCTACTTCTTTTTCTCCGACAATCAGCATAAATGGGATTTTCTTTAGTTCCGTATCCCGAATCTTACGGCCAATGGTTTCATTGCGGTTGTCGACGTAACCTCGTATGTCTTTAATAGCCAATTGGTCTAAAATGTTCTGACTGTAATCCGAAAACTTTTCACTGATCGGCAAAATAGCATATTGTTCGGGCATTAACCAAAGCGGAAGTTTTCCGGCAGTATGTTCGATCAGGATACTGAAGAAACGCTCCATTGACCCGAATGGCGCTCTGTGAATCATAACCGGTCGATGTGGCTGATTATCAGCACCTATGTACTCAAGTTCAAACCGGTCTGGCAAGTTATAGTCAACCTGAATGGTCCCCAATTGCCAGGAGCGGTTTAACGCATCCTTTACCATAAAATCCAATTTAGGGCCATAGAATGCTGCTTCTCCTAATTCGGTGACGGTCTCTAGTCCTACTTCTTGAGTAGCTTCAATAATCGCTCTTTCAGCATTTTCCCAATTCTCCTTGCTTCCAATGTATTTCTCAGGAGTTTCGGGATCCCGCAGG
This sequence comes from Saprospiraceae bacterium, assembly GCA_028284395.1. GTDB lineage: Bacteria > Bacteroidota > Bacteroidia > Chitinophagales > Saprospiraceae > JANQRV01. The sequence goes on along the minus strand of JANQRV010000288.1, from coordinate 18,030 downwards.
GAAATTTGAGCAGTAAAACTATCAAACCCCATCTTGGACAAGACCGTGGTAGTGAGATCTAGTACATCGAGAAATTCGCCTTTCAATTGTTCGGGAGTACAGAAAATATGGGCATCATCCTGGGTGAATCCCCGAACCCTGGAAAGCCCATGCAACTCACCACTTTGCTCATACCGGTACACCGTTCCAAATTCCGCAATTCTCAAAGGTAATTCCTTGTATGAATGAGGTCGATGTGCATAGATTTCACAGTGATGGGGACAATTCATCGGTTTTAACAGAAATTCTTCTCCGTCCTTTGGCGTATGGATCGGCTGAAAACTATCTTCCCCATATTTTTCATAGTGCCCCGAAGTCATATACAATTCCTTCTTTCCAATGTGTGGTGTTGTTACGGTTTTGTACCCACGTTTCACTTGCTCATCGCGCATGAAATTCATCAATCGTTCCCGGATGGCATGTCCTTTAGGAAGCCAAATGGGCAGGCCGGCGCCAACGCGTTCTGAAAACATAAATAGCTCTAACTCCTGGCCGAGCTTACGATGATCTCTTTTTTTGGCTTCTTCCAACAACTCCAGGTATTCTTTCAATTCCTTTTGTTTGGGGAATGTGATGCCGTAGATTCGCGTCATCTGTTGTCGCTTTTCGTCTCCTCTCCAGTAAGCACCAGCCAAGCTCATTAATTTGATGGCTTTTATTTTTCCCGTATCAGGTAAATGTGGCCCACGGCAAAGATCTACGAAGCCGCCCTGTTCATAGAAGGTGATGGATCCATCTTCTAGGTCTTCAAGAAGTTCCAATTTATACTCGTCTCCCTTTTCCTTAAAGTAAGCGACGGCCTCTTTTTTGGATACTTCTTTGCGAACGTAGGGGCTCTTTTTCCTGGCCAATTCGACCATTTTTTGTTCTATTTTTTGCAGGTCGTTTGCCGAAATTTGCTGATTGCCGGGAGGGTCCACGTCATAGTAAAACCCATTATCTATGGCAGGGCCAATACCAAATTTCATGCCTGGATAGAGTGCCTCCAATGCTTCGGCCATCAAATGGGCGGAAGAATGCCAAAAAGTTGCTTTTCCGTCTTTGTCTTTCCAGGTTAGCAGTTGAATTTCAGCGTCCTCATGAATGGGCAGGGTAGCGTCTTGAACGGTGCCATTGACTTTTGCCGATAATACGTTTCGTGCAAGTCCCTCACTAATTGATTGAGCAATTCCAAGTGCGTTGATACCACTTTCATACGCTCGAACGTTACCATCTGGAAAGGTGATATTGATCATCTCTTAAAATTCTATTGAAAATTCGAATAGTTCTACGAATAAAAGCCCCAAAAAGTTCTTTGGGACCCCTTTTTCGGCGGCAAAAATACCAATTAATTGAAATAAGCAGGTAGTTAATCACCAATTCACGACGAATTATGCCAAATTTTAATAATTGGTACAGGATAAGTAGAAAAGAAAATCAACCGTGGCATTGACTTCTACTGCCATATGATGAGAAGCAGCTATATTTTGCATACCCAAAAAGAATAACTTATAAAGTGTTAAATTGGCATGATTATGGTGAACTTTATATTGCTTTCATTGCAATTGTCCTTTGCAAAGGATAGTTTTGTACGTGAAATGCTACACCCTGGTTGTTTTATTCACGTAAAATAACTTGGTTAATCGTAATCCCTTGAATATGAATCACAAACACTTTCCAGCTGCACTTTGTCTCTATTGTTCGTTTTTAAGTAATCTCATTTTTGGCAAACTAACTCTTAAGGCAAGCCTAGAATTATAGCAGCCACTGCTATCATTTTTGCCAACCTAATTGTTTGCGGACCTAATTTTTTGACGAGCTATGGGGAAATCATACCACTATCATACTACTACATCGGTACTTACCAGTTTATTTCTGATTTTTTTATCCTCTCTATTTCAATCCGTTATTGCCGCAAATTCAGTATTGCTGGCCTGTGAGATCACCAATGTCGAAGCTGGAGAACCATCCTGCAATGGAGATGGTACTTATACCGTTGACTTGTCGGTCTCCAACAACGGAGAGGGCTTAGGGACAGGGGATCTGGTGGTGGAAGCAAATGGTAACTCCTTTACTACCACTGCTATTTCAACAGCGACGGAGCAACTGATCTCCATAACATTATTTTACGATGGCAGTCCAGTTGATATTACGGCATACTATTCTGATGCTCCCGATTGTAAATTCGAAGAAGAGGGACTTTTTGTGAGTCCGGAAGGCTGTAGCAGCATTGGAGATTATGTATGGGAGGACGCCAATGGTAATGGCATACAAGATGCCTCAGAATCCGGTATGGAAGGACTGATCATCTTGTTGACGGATTGTGATGGGAATATTATTGATCAAAGAGAGACGGATGAATCGGGACGTTTTAGGTTCGACTTTTTGGCTGCGGGAAATTACAAGGTTGAAATTCCGCTACCAAACGATGGTCGGTTATATGAATATGCACCAACTAATACCGGATCGGACTCCGCATCGGACAGCGATCTAAACGAAGTTGGAACGACGACATGCTATTCCCTGAGTGCAGATGAAAACGTAACTGATCTGGATGGCGGACTAATCGTCTGTCCAACTTCAGCAATACTGGTCTGTAACAACGCCTTGAATATCCCACTGCAGGACGATTGCCAGGTAAAAGTAACACCAGAAATGCTGGTGGAGGGCAGCCTACTTTGCCCTTCTTCCTTTGAAGTGAAACTATTTGATGATACGGGGTTTATCGGGGATGTCATAACGAGATCACAGATCGGCAAGACATTGACCGCCTTTATTATCAATATACAAAATGAGAACAACCTCTGTTCGTCTGAGATAACGGTCATGGATATTGTACCTCCGGAAATTGACTGTAAGTCTGAAGTTAATGAGGCATTCATGCCAGAGTATGTACAAGTTTTACCGGGTACATTGAATGGTGCCGACCCTTCTTTCAAAACAGGTGGATTCACCTGTTGGCTAGATAACGGAGAATTGGACGGCAACTTATCTCACCTTTATGAAAACCATTCGTTTCAGGTAGATGTGGACGACTATTATCATTTGGTTTTATTTACGGATTGGGGAGACGGACTTGGTGCAGTTGTTCAAGGTGAATTTGACGATTACAACCCCTGTAGTAATATTCTATCTTTTGCAGCTTCTGCGTCCGATGCGCTCCCATCCATTGATCAATACAATGAATTTGGACCTGCGCTGGATAGTTGGCTAACACCTGACATGAAACCGGTTTTACAGCTTGCATTACCACTTCGGTCGGGAAAAGAGTACAACTTAGTGGCCTCTCATTACGACGGCACAGCGGCAGGCAATTATTTTTGGGCAATTTTTAGCGACCGGAAAGGTAGATTGTTTCACCCGGTAAATGATCCATTTGAAGTTGTTGAAGGAACTGTTCAAATGGACCTCATCTGCTCCGATTTTGACTCCTTGTTCAATCGTACTCAGAGTTTGGCATTTCTAGGCTTCCCGGATGTACAGGACAACTGTTCAGAGATCACCGATTTGGAATTTACAGATGTCATTCAGCGGAAGAGTGTCTGCGGACCGGTTGTCGTGGATCGTAACTTCACAGCAACCGACGGTTCCGGAAATGCGCAGAATTGTTTGCAAGAGATACACATTCGCAAACCAAGTCAGGATGATGTCATCTTGCCAACAGCGACAATATTAATACATTGCGATGATGAGGATCTTGTCTTCGATGAAAATGGAAATCCACACCCAAGTATTACAGGTTATCCACTGATTTGGACTGCTTATGGTGTTCAAGAAATTGATCAACCGATTTGCAATATCGTGGCAGATTATTCCGATGAAATCCGGGTTGATATTTGCGATGGAGGTTATACCATCCGAAGGGAATGGACCATTATAGACTGGTGTGATGTCACCAATACGATGATCTACAATCAAATCATCAATGTTGCAGATAAAGAGGGGCCATCAATTGACCTGACTGGCCTCAAAAACGGTGCTGAGCTTTATCCAGATACTTTTCATTATTCCACTGGCCCTTTCGATTGTACTTCTGCTTTTGAGGTGCCGCTTCCCGAGGTATCAGATAATTGTTCTGAAGATTGGGAAATGGCCATCGAAATTGTTTCTGAGGTGCAAGTACCGATATTGGACCACGGTATCCCCATTGGAACAAAGTTAGACACACAGGTCCTCTTTACCGTTCCAAGCGGAGTTTATCCCGTGGTATCTGGAATCCCAATGGGGTGTCACTGGATTCGATACATCGTTACGGACAATTGCGGCAACACCAGCACTGAAGTATACCCTGTTTGCATAGAAGATCAAGTTGAACCGGTTGTCGTTTGCATTGATAATCTTTCTGTATCTATAGGTGGACAAGGTTCGGGGAGGTTATTTGCCTCAAATGTCGATCAAGGATCCTTTGATGCTTGCGAGATCGACCGCATTGAAGTACGTCGGGTATTGGAGACCAATGAGAATTGTGATGATGTGGAGACTACTTATTCCGACTTCGGTACTTTTGTGGATTTCTCCTGTTGTGATGTTGGGAAAGATATTAGTTTGGAATTAAAGGTCACAGATATTAGTGGAAATGCTAATTCGTGTTGGGTTGAAGTGGCCGTCGAAGATAAAATAAATCCTCAATGTATTGCACCGGAACCAATGGCCATCAAATGTACCGACCTTCCCGGTGATTTTGTTGCTGGTAATATCAATCAATTGCAATCGGTTTTTGGGGTGCCGGATGGAGAAGATAATTGTGGCATCGAAAGCTTCGAAGAATTGGACCCAATTCTGGAGTTGGATGATTGTGGCTTTGGGGACATTGTAAGGCGATTCAAAGTAAAAGATGTTGCGGGTAATGAATCTGCCAATGTTTGCACTCAATTAATCTCGATCCTGCCAGTATTCAATTATGAAATAAAGTTTCCCAAGGATGTGGTCCAAACGTGCGGGACTCCGGATCCCGATACATTGGAAATGAACAATTTCGCTTGTGACCTTTTAGCGGTTAGAATTGATGAAGAGACCTTTACCACTGTTCAGGACGCTTGTTTCAAGACTTTCCGCACGTTTACCGTTATTAATTGGTGTGAATATGATGAACTCTCCGACCCCGTAACCATTCGCAGGGATGAGGATTGTGATGGTTCTGTAGGCGATGAGGATGTTTGGGTACTGCGCCGTCCAGACGGTACTTTTATTGACCGGGACAATGATGAAGAGAACCAAGAACCATTATTTGGTACGAAAGGAACCAATTGTGATGGCGAATCCAACCCGGAAGGTCATTGGAAGGAAGTGGTGTCTACTGGCTACTGGATATACACTCAGGTGGTGAAAGTAGTAGATAATGATGCGCCGGAATTAATTTATACCGAACCTGATCCTTACTGCAGTTCGGACAGTGAAACTTGTTCGGCTTCAGTGTCCGTGCCGTTTGAATTGAAGGAGTCGTGTACTCCCGAAAGTTTATTCATCTCCGCCTGGTATGACGAGAACAACGATGCGGTTCCTGATCAAGAAATGACGGTCTTGGGCGGATATCCCGATTATGAGATCAGTGGTGATTTTCCGATTGGTGCCCATGCTTTTGAAATTTTGGTTGAAGATGGTTGTGGAAACAAGGTTGCCTATAGACTTCCATTTTCCATTGTTGATTGTAAAGCTCCGATCGTGATTTGTATTGCTGAATTAAATACCAGCTTAAGTCCGGTAGGGGAAGAACAGGACCTAGACGGTGACGGGATTGAAGACCGGGGAGCAGCAGTGGTATGGGCAAGTGATTTTGTAGCGACAGTGACGGGAGATTGTTCCGATGAGATAACTTACTCGATTAATCGGGAAGGGGAAACACCTCACCCAGGACAGGATTCTTTATTGCTATTATGTGCTGACTCAGCTTCGACCAAAGTTGAAATCTATGCCTGGGATAACTCCTACAATCCCACTGCCATACAACCGGATGGTAGTATTGGAGGCCCCAACTACAACTTTTGCACAGCAGTCGTTAATATTGCCGACAATCTGGGATTGTGCCGATCAACCGCTGGAGTGATTACTGGGATGGTTGCGACACCAGAGAATGAACGAGTAAATGGTGTGGAAATCAGACTGAGTGGCGAACAAGATCAAATGATTATCACCGGCGCCAATGGCGTTTTCAACTTCGAAGGGCTAATCGAAGGCATCGATTATACCATAGCACCTTTTCTGGATGACCGTCATAATAATGGCGTAACGACTTTCGATATTATCATCATTAGCCGGCATATCCTGGGCGTAACTCCGCTCGAGTCACCGTACAAAATGGTAGCGGCCGATGCAGATAACTCTAAAAAGTTAAGTACATTGGATCTGATCAGGTTGAGAAAACTCATTCTTGGAATCGAATCTCGTCTTCCTACCAACACCAGTTGGCGATTCATCGATGCTTCTTACCGGTTCCCGATTGCTGGTGATCCCTGGTTTGAGGAATTTCCCGAGTCGGTGACGATCAACGAACTTGGAGGCATCATGGAGGACATCAATTTCATGGCGGTTAAAGTTGGGGATGTCAATAATTCTGCCTCCTTGATCGACACCAAGAGTCTAGGGAATGGAGGTCGGATTGAATCCAGGACCATCGACAAAGGTTTCAATTTTGAAATTACTACTTTGGATCAGTCGTTGAACGTAGGCCATCCAATTGAAGTCTGGTTAAATGCCGGTGAGGTCTTGGAAGTCGATGGTTTTCAGTTTACGCTGGACTTTGATCCGGCAGCACTCGAGTTGATTGATATTGATTACGGATTGCTAAGAGAGGCGAATATTGGTCAACAAATGGTGGAAAGGGGATTGATTACGACGAGCTGGGACCGAAAAAACATGGAGTTGGTCGAAGAAAAACTACTTGGGCTGGTTTTCAGGGCCCATGAACCGGGCTATTTGAGTGACTTTTTGGAGATTAACTCCGTGATTACTACTTCAGAAGCTTATCTGTTGGATGGGGAACACATTGGTGTCGCTTTAGCATTTGAGGAAGAAGAAACTTCAGATGCCCCGTTTAGGCTTTATCAAAATCGTCCTAACCCGGTTCGGAGTTTTACCCAAATCTCATTTGATTTGCCCAAACAAGAACACGTGCAATTTCAGGTATTTGATGTGACTGGAAAATCGGTCATGTATCTGGAGCAAATTTTCCCGGCCGGAAGAAATTCCATCGACGTCGATTGTGCAGAAATGCCAGAAGGGCTATTGACGTACAGTCTTGAAACTGCGACTCAAAAAGCGGTGCGAAAGATGGTTATTGTTAAGTGATTGGCCCAAAGAGCGATTTTCTACTTTTTTGGGGTAATTATTTCAAATGACGAACGATATTCTTTAGGCTATCCAGGTTGTGTCCAGGAGCAAAAACGTCGATATAGGGCATTGCCGTTTGCATACCTCCTACCTCGGGAGAATACTGGGGGTTGCCGGCTAAAGGGTTAAGCCAGATTACCTTAGAGCTTTTTTTTTGTATCACCCTCATACTACTTTCCAATAAGTCTAAATCGCCCGTGTCCCAACCATCACTCATGATCAGGATAATGGATTTTTTGTTCAGAATTTTTGAGCCATAACTCCTTACAAAGTCATACAAGGATTCTCCGATTTTTGTACCGCCAGACCAATTGGTTACTTTTTTCCCGATGTTTTCTAGAGCTTCTTCGTAATTGTCGTCCTTCAATTCTTTAGAAACCCGGGTCAAGTGAGTACTGAACACAAATGTTTCAATGTTGCGGTAAGCATTCTGAAAACCATACATAAATTGGATCAGGAATCGACTGTAAAGTTCCATCGATTGACTTACATCACACAGCAAGACAATTTGCCATTTGTTTTTCTTAGGTTGAGAATAGGCCAGGTCTAGAATTTCACCTCCACGGCGTAGATTTAGGCGGAGTGTGCGTTTAATGTCAAGGTAGTTTTTTTTCTTCGACTGCTTTTTTCTTCTGGAGTATTGGCGAGCCAGTTTTTTGGCAATCTCTTTTACGAGCCTTGCTACTTCTGCCATTTCTGCTTCTGAAAAGGTAGAGAAGTCTCTTGTAGTTACAACTTCTTGGGTACTGTAGGTAGCAATACTGGTTTCTTCTTTTGGTGGTTTATTGCCATGCAGCCAATTCTTAAGGGCGAGAAATGCTTTTTGTTTGTTTTGAGCAGATTTAGGTTTGGCCTCCTCTACATCTTTAGATTTGGCATCTAATGCTTTTTCCAATTCACTCCAATACTTTTGAAACAATCGCTCAAATTGAAGTTGTTGTTTCCGAGTTTTGGCAAGGACTGCTTGAAGTACCAATTGGAAATTTTGTGGATTCGCAAAAGGGTTCAACGTCTCTATCGCTTTCAGGGCATCTGCTTCTTCGGCCGGACCAATATTGTATTTTTGAGTTCTCAAATATCGACAAAATGCCACTATGTTGGCACTCAGCTCGGTTCTTCTTTCTATGATCTTTTTTGTTGCCATTTTGGTCTTAATCTAACTTAGATCGCACCTTGACTTTTTCGAATAACTCCGATAAAGAGAGCTGTGTTGTGCGCAAGTCTTGCCAATCCTTTAGGATAATTCCCAATGTAGATTCAATAATATCTTTTTCAAGGTGATCAAAATGCAGAGTTGATAAAGCTGTTGCCCAATCCAGTGTTTCGGCAATACCCGGTACTTTTTCCAACCGTAGTTGCCTTAATTCCTGCATGAAATGAGTGATCTGCAAGGCCAATTTTTGATCGATGCCGGGAACTTTGCGCTTGACGATTTCCAATTCTTTATCAAATTTTGGATAATCGATCCAAAGGTAGAGGCAGCGTCTCCGTAAGGCCTCAGACAATTCTCGTACCCGATTGCTGGTGACAATTACATGAGGGATGTGTTCGGCCTTAATGGTTCCAATTTCGGGGATGCTTATTTGCCAATCAGATAAGACTTCGAGAAAAAAACTCTCGAATTCTTCATCGGCCCGATCGATTTCGTCAATCAACAATACCGGTGCTTGTGCGCGAGTAATGGCCTGTAATAAAGGACGCCGCAACAGGAATTTTTCGCTGAACAGATTTGCTTCTTTTTCTTCACTACTCAAATCGCTTTGCTCCTGTAATTTGAGATATAGTAGCTGTTGTTGATAATTCCACTCATAAATAGCATGCGTTGCGTCGAGTCCTTCGTAGCATTGCAGACGTATCAGTTCGGTATTGAGCGCCCGAGCCATCACTTTGGCAATTTCTGTTTTGCCTACACCGGCCGGACCCTCGATTAAAATGGGTTTTCTGAGTTGCATTCCCAGAAAAATACTCATAACGATAGAGGGATCCGTTATATAGCCTTGGTTATTTAAGAGGTCTTGAATTTTTTGGAAACCTTCGTGTTGCATTGTTTGAAACTGATAAAGAATAAAAAAGGCGGAAATGCATCCGCCTTCAAATTATCAAAAGAGTACAATTAAATCATTTTTTTAGCAAGCTGCGTTCAAGGCACGGGCGGCATAAACTGTAGCCAAATGCTTCCGATATTCCTCAGAAGCAAAGTGGTCGCTCAGTATGAATTTGCCGTCAGCGGCAAGAGCAGAGGCACTATCGATGCTTTCTGCAGTGCAGGACTGTCCGAACATCGCTCCCTCTACATTGATGTCTCTGAAGGCATTTTCTGAAACGCCGGTAAATGCTACACTTGCCTTCGTACAGGTGTCGCCCTCCTTTGTGACCATTGCTGCACATCCGACCAGGGCAAACCGGGAGGCAGGTTGCATAAATTTTTGGTACGAAGAATTTGTATTGGCAGGAGGTTTTGGTACGTTTATCGCAGTAATGATTTCACCTTCATTCAACGCGGTTTCGTAGAAACCAGTAAAAAAATCAGTGGCGGCAATGGTGCGACTTCCTCCACTTCCGCTCACTACTATTTGGGCATCACTGGCTAAAAGGACGGCTGGCCAATCGGCGGCAGGGTCGGCGTGAGCGATACTTCCGCCAATGGTACCGATATTGCGAACCTGAAGGTCTCCAATCATACTGGCTGCTTCCGCATACATTGACAAAGCACCTTGCATTAGTCCGGAATTTGCGATGGCACCATGCGTGGTGGCAGCGCCGATCACTATTTGATCGCCTTCCTCTCGAATGTAACTAAGTTCGGGGATCTTGGCGATATCGATCAATGTTGCAGGTTGATTCAAGCGCAATTTCATTGCGGGAATAAGGCTATGCCCCCCAGCCAGGATTTTTGCGTCGCCATTGTGTTGTTGGAGCAGTGACAGTGCTTCGTCAACAGATTTGGCTTTATGATATTCGAAATTTGTTGGAATCATTTTTTCAATTTTTCAAGACTAAGAATTGATGGCTCTCCATACTCTTTCGGAAGTCAAGGGCATCTGGATATCCTTAATTCCGAACGGGGATAATGCATCCATTACGGCGTTGACCACAGCAGGAGTAGAACCAATACAACCGGCCTCACCAGCACCCTTGACTCCGAGTGGATTATGAGGGCATGGAGTAACGGTTCGATCTACTTCAAATGATGGTACGTCATCCGCACGCGGCATGGTGTAGTCCATGTAAGTTCCATTGACCAGTTGACCATCTTCATTGTAGATGGCGCCTTCGAAAAGAGCTTGTCCAATTCCCTGGACTACTCCACCATGAATCTGACCATCTACAATCATAGGGTTGATCACATTTCCAACGTCGTCTACGGCGATGAATCTCTTCAATTCAACTTTTCCTGTATCCTTGTCCACCTCAACAATGGCTATGTGAGCCCCAAATGGATAAGTAAAGTTAGCGGGATCATAGAAGCTGGAGAAGTCCATTCCCGGCTCCAGTCCCTCTGGATAATTATGTGGTACGTAGGCAGTCAGTGCCACATCACCAAATGCAACGCTCTTGTCAGTTCCTTTTACAGTCCATTTGCCCTCTCCAAATTCCAAATCTTCAGCGGAGGCTTCCAGCAAATGGGCAGCAATTTTAGAGCCCTTTTCAAGTACCTTCTCGATACTCTTGATAATGGCGCTGCCGCCGACCGCTAGACTTCTGGAGCCGTAGGTTCCCATACCAAAGGCAACCGATTCAGAATCACCATGGACGATTTCGACATCTTCCATTGGAATCCCCAATTTATCGGCCACAACCTGGGCAAACGTTGTTTCATGACCCTGGCCATGAGAATGCGCCCCCGTGTAAACACTTACCTTACCCGTTGGCTGTACCCGCACCTGGCCAACTTCATAAAGGCCTGCCCGAGCACCCAGTGATCCAACAACGGCAGATGGAGCGATACCACAAGCCTCGATGTAAGTGGAGAAACCGATACCTAGGTATTTGCCCTTTTCGCGGGCATCGGCCTGCTCTTTTCTAAAATCATCATAACCTACCATTTCCAATGCTCTTTCGAGAACGGCATGGTAGTTACCGCTGTCATACTGTAAAGCGACCTGAGTTTGGTAGCCAGGTTCGTTTACACCGTCAAAAGGCGGTATAAAATTCTGAAGCCTGAGTGCTGCCGGGTCTTTACCCATTTCCAATGCCGCGGTATCGATTAAGCGTTCCAGGAGATAAGTTGCTTCCGGGCGACCCGCTCCACGATACGCATCTACTGCAGTGGTGTGTGTAAATACGCCGGTTACATCCACATTGATTTTGGGAGTGGTATAAAGTCCTTGCATCAGAGTGCCATGTAGATAGGTGGGAACGGCAGGGGCAAAAGACGAAAGATAGGCGCCTAAGTTGGCAAAGGTGTTCACCCTCAGGGCGGTTATATTTCCATCGGCATCAAATCCCATTTCTGCTTTCGAAACGTGATCGCGGCCATGTGCATCCGTTATAAAACTTTCGCTGCGCTCTGCGGTCCATTTTATGGGACGACCAATCTCCCGGGAAGCCCAGATCACCAGTGCTTCTTCCGTGTAGTGGAAGATTTTACTTCCGAATCCGCCTCCAACATCAGGAGCAACTACCCGCACCTTATGTTCCGGAATTCCTAGTACAAAGGCACAAAGCAGAAGGCGGATCAAATGTGGGTTCTGAGAAGAAGTATAAAGCGTGAATTTATCTGAAGCCACTTCATAATGACCGATCGCAGAACGAGGTTCGATGGCATTAGCCACTAATCGTTGGTTGGTGAATTCAAGTTTTGTGATGTGGTGAGCACTGGCCATGGCGGCATCTACTTCTTCCTTGGGGTTGCCCAATTCCCAATCGAAGCACATGTTATTGGGAACATCATCATGGACGAGGGGGGCACCCGCTTTTACAGCATCGGCAGCATCCGTTACGGCTGGAAGCTCCTCATAATCTACTTCAATCAGATCAGCTGCATCTCTGGCAATTTCCTTTGATTCCGCAATAATCATTGCAACCCCATCTCCCACATGACGCACCTTATCTGCTACCAGCAGCGGATGTGGAGGTTCCTTCATGGTTTCACCATTCTTGAAATCAACTTGCCATCCACAGGGAACCCCAAATCCCCCTGCCGCGGCAATGTGTTGGCCGGTAAAAACGGCAACAACTCCTTCCAGTGCTTCTGCTTCAGAGGTGTCAATACTAAGAATCTTGGCGTGGGCATGAGGGCTCCTCAAGATCTGAGCATAAGTCATTTCCGGCAGGACGATATCGTCCGTATATTTGCCTTTACCGGTTAAAAACCTTTTATCTTCAACGCGCTTGACGGATTTTCCTATAAATTTTGTCATGATGCAACCTCCTTTTGATTTATTTTATTTGCAGCGTATTGGATCGATTTCACGATGTTGTGATAACCGGTACAGCGACAGAAATTACCATCCAGGCCTTCGCGAATCTCTTTTTCGCTTGGATTGGGATTGTTTTTTAACAAATTGGTCGCAGTCATGATCATACCTGGTGTGCAAAAGCCACATTGCAGACCATGTTCTTCTCTAAATCCTTCCTGTAATGGATGTAATTCTCCGTTTTGGGATAGTCCCTCGATGGTTGTGACTTCGCAGCCATCTGCCTGAACCGCGAGCATCGTACAACACTTGACGGCATCTCCGTCGATAAGGATGGTACATGCGCCACAATTACTGGTATCGCAGCCAATGTGCGTACCCGTTAAGCGCAAGACGTCCCGTAGGTAATGTACTAAAAGTAGTCGCGGCTCCACTTCGTGGCTGTAGCTCTTGCCATTAACTGTTACATTGATAGTGGTTGCCATGATTGATATTAAACTTTTGTTTAAGAATTTACGATCTGAGTCTTATTTTAAAACTACTGGGGTTTAGATCTGCGGCGCTAATGGTGTGTTTTGTGGCGCCGGGATCCGGCCGGATATTTGCCTGTTCATCAGATTGAACGGCTAAATATCTGGTGTTGTTGGCCCTGAATATATAAAGAAAATTCCCAAAAAAGAATATCCGGCAAAATTTAGTTCGGATTTAGAATTATTCTATTTATCCGAAGTTGAGAATAGCTTGGGATTGCCATAAAAAGAGTAGTATAAAACAGGTATCTACCAACCAAATCGAATCTTGGTGCCCGCATAAAAATTGATGCCGGGACCGGGTTCGAAAAAACGACCTCCGAAGGCATTGATTCTGATATTCGAATTGTAGTTTGAATCAAGGAGGTTGTTGATCCCAAAATACGGTGTGATTTCGATTTTATTCCAAGACTTTTGGTAGCCGAATCTCAAGTTGAGCAAGGAATAGGCATCATCTACAACACTGTTGGCATCATTTGTAAACAGTTCGCCTACGTAACGCAGTTGTAAGTTTCCGAAAATACCTGATGGGTTGCTGTAGCTGAGACCCATGAATCCCATGTGTTTAGGAATACCAGGAATGTTGTTGCCATCAAGTCTGCCATCATCTGTTGAAAAATCATCGTATTGGAAATCAGAAAAGGTATATTGGAGAAAAGCGTTCCAACCCTTGGCAAAATTATATCTTGAACTGATTTCGATACCATTTCTAAGGGAGCGGCCGGCATTGCGGTAGAAAGTTCGGCCGATGAAACCTTCTAACTCAAACGGAATTAGTTCATCATTGACGGTGATATGGAATAAGGCTACCTCATATTTGAAACGACCATCAAGAATACCTTTTAAGCCAAACTCATAATTGGTGGATTTTTGAGGTGCAAGATCTGGATTAAACCCTCCCTCTCCCGAAGGGTTGTTAGAAAGTTCGCCTAATGTCGGCGTCTCAAAACTGGTGGATATCGTGCCAAATACAAATGCTGCATCTGAAAGGCGATAATTGATGCCGATTGAAGGGTTCAAGCTGTTTAAGTCTTGTTCGCCGGAGTCATTTCCGTCGGATAGAAAATTGTCTACAGCTTGAAGCTTTACAGTTTCAAATCTAAGTGTCCCTCGCAATTGCAGAGATTCATTGATTTGCCATTCCTGTAGGTGAAAAAAACCGATGCTGCTGAAGGTCTCTAATTGATTGAGGGTTTCATTGCCCTCTAGACCCATAAGATTGTCGAAACGCATCCGATCATCGCTCTGGTCAGCGAATTCTACGCCGGTACGCATCTGTAATAGTGTCTTTCCCAGTTCTTTCCGGAATAAGTGATTGATGCCGCCACCATAAAAAGAACGATCGAATTTTACTCGGCCTCCATTTTCGAAGGGAAGAAAATTACTGAAATCTCTGAACACATAGTAAAAATTGGCCTGTATTGATTGCTCGGCGGTTAAAGCACCATCGTATAGAGCACCTATTTTACCCTGGGAAATGGCTTCTCCACTGGCGAAAAGAACATTGCGATCACGGGCAGAGCTGGGGTCAGCTTGTGCTTGTTCAAAATTGATGCCACCAGGGTCGTCGGAGACGGGGCTATCCATGTAATTGAACAGGATTTTCAATCGGTGGTCGTCGGCCAGCTCAAAATCGATTTTACCATTTATCAAGGAAGATTCCATACGGCTGTGTTGCCGATAGCCATCCAGTGATGTTGTGCTTCCATGAAGTAAAAAACCAATCTTTTCACCCTGATGTCCGGTCTTAAGCTGATAGCGTTGCAGGCCGAAAGAACCAAGCGTTAACCTGGCTTCGGCAAATGGTGTTTCTGGCGGGTCTTCGGTGTAATAACTGATTACTCCACCAGAGGCGTTGCCGTAGAGCCCCGATGAAGGACCTCGAATGACCTCTGCCCTTTGCATCATGCCAAGGTCCAGATTGTCAACTTGTGCCTGGCCGTCAGGGGTCGTTTCGGGAAGGCCATCGACAAGCAATTTAATTCCTCTGATACCAAATGCGGATCTGGCACCAAAACCTCGGATGGAGATTCGAAGATCCTGGGCAAAATTGTTGGCATTCAATGCAAAAAGACCTGGCACATACTGGAGGGCCTCATCCGCTGTTAGTTGCGGTTGGGCTCTTTGGATGAGATTTTTTTCAACAATAGATACTGAAAGGGAGGATTTTAGATCAGATTGAGTCAGGCGAGGAGCCGCAATTGTGATTTCATTTAGCTCTTGTAGAAGGAGTGTTGTATCCTGATTGTCTGGTTTCTGGGCCTTCAAAAATAGGGGCAAAAGCAGCAAAGAGCTAACGAAAAATTTGATCGATGTTGGCATAATTGTTTTTTCGATAAAACTATACTTCTTGTTTACCGTCCAGTTCTTTTTCCAAAGCCTGGAAAAATTGTTTGGACAATGCATTGGCGACACCAGAAATAACCCGTTGGCCGGTACGTGCTAACAGGCCAGAAAGTTTGGCTTTTCCATCAAAGGCGACTTCACAATTTGTATCATTGACCTGATCGATTGTAATATGAACATCTGCAGTAGCATTTCCGATCTTGCTTTTTTGTTTGATCACAAGGATGAAACCTTGTGGTTCGTTCTTTTCCTTCATTTCGACTTCGCCTTTGAATGAACCACTTACCGGGCCAATTTTAACCTGGGCCATGGCATTGAAAGTATCTTCACCTGTCTTTTCCAACTTAGAAATCCCCGGAGTGATCTTGGCTAAGGTGTCTGGATCCATTAGAAGTTTCCATATGGTTTGTGCTTTCGCAGTGAATGTGTGGCTTCCTTTTAGATTCATGTCGTTACAGAGTTTGGTCGGCTTAAATTAAAGAATAATTTGGAACAGTTTATGCAATGGAGAGGTATTAGAGGGAACAAACATCATATTGAGAAAAATTAAATTATTATTTTTATCATTAGTTGATATTTAACACCCTACTTACTTCTTTATAATATGGCCTTTTTAAATTGTTCATTTAAAAAGTGCGTATTGCTGTTTGTCACCATGGGGTTATTTTTGGTCTCTTGCCAAAAACAAAACACGGCAACGCGCTGTCGAGGAGACGTCGATTTAGGACAACAGACGCTACATCCCGAATCAGTGGGAAAGGTACCCTATTCGGGGAAAGAAAAGATTGTTTTCCGAAATGTCAATTCAGGTGAGAGGATGGTCTTTTTTCCACGTCAGGACAGTTTGGAAATTATCAAGGATTTTTATCCGACTGATCGTTCTTTTACTTGTGATAATGAGATTTTTACATTCAATTATACCGGCGAGTCGGCTCGCGTCAGTTTCCGTTCCAAAGCCGGATATTTGCTGAATTTTTCCGTAAGAATTATGGATGTTCAAACCGATCCGTTTGTCAATCCCATTCTTTTCGATCTTTTGACAGTTGAATTACACCGACCGATCTATGGAGCCGGAGGCTCCGTTCGAACCATTCACTCCTGTTCTCTTGAAAGAATTGCATCATTGAGAGGACAAGATCATTTGGAAGGGGCGATTATGGAGAGCTACAGCAACTTCAGTTTTCGACAAGAGTTAGACAATTACCAGGTTGGGCCATTGACATACGACAAGGTTTGGATGACCTCTTGTGATCATCTGCCTAAATTGATCTATGCGGGGGAAGTGGGGCTGGTAGAATTCGAAGATACGGAGGGAGAATCATGGGTGTATGAGGGGCTGGAATTCTTTGATCAACAATTTGCTTCCAATATCTCCCTACCGGATTCCAATGGAATAAACTTCAGCTTATTCGATTTGAAGCATGATGTGGTATTACTTTCTTTCTGGGCTTCCTGGAGTTTACCTAGTCGCCAGGAAAATCGGATAACGTTGAACACTATTTATGAGAATTTCAAGGATAGAAACCTAGAAATTTTCAGCATCTCCCTGGATACAGAAAAAGAAGAATGGCAAGAAGCGATTCGCGAAGATGGCGCATCCTGGATCCAGGTATCCGACTTGCAGGGTAATGATTCGGCGGTATTTGATAATTATCAAATTCGATCATTACCAGCCATTTACGTTCTAGGTAAAGACAAGCGGATTTTGACTTCCGGGTTGACCGGAAAAACATTGGAGGACTTTGTAGAAAGTTTGTTCAACTAGCGGATGGCTGCAGGCCGGTCCATCAATCCGGAACGGCTAGAAAAATTCGGGACCACAGTTGGTAGTCATCCAGAATTTCTCTTAATTCCCTTTCTTTTGGAGGCAAAATAATTGAATGGAATGGTACTTTGATCTCCAATTTTCCATAGCCTACCTTTAAGATATGTCCGTTTTCAGCATCGTATTTCAATAGGCGAAGTATCGTAATGCGTTTTTGGCCTTGATCTGCAAATCTAAAAAACGCTTTGAATGGGAATGAAAGGCGTTTTTCCAGATAGATGGTCCAATTGTCCCAGTCAGGCTTCCCCGGCTTTTGCCACATGATTGCTTGTAAACGTGCAATCTGTTCCGGATCATCCGTTTTCATTGGCCATAGATATTGGTGGAGAATTTTTCGGAAAGTCGCAAGCCGTTGACCTTCCGTCTCTGCTGATTCTGCCCGCTCAAGCTCTGTGTTTTTGAACAGGTGAATGTCAAAGGGCAAGTTTTTTTGAATGGCTTTTTTTAGTTTGGAACCAGGTATTTTTGTCAGTGAGGCACTATCTAATAGCACCTCGTAATCCAAACCTCCATCCGGTGAGTTGTAGACATCATTGATCCGGCCGCTCCACTCCGTCATTTTTAGGTTGGGGATAAAATCGTGTTTACGGGTCGTTTTGATTTTTACAAAGGTTCCCGGAGGGAA